>DATLLQ010000043.1:0-10038 GCA_035537775.1 Vicinamibacterales bacterium
GATTTTCTCAGGAAATTGAGCGGCACACAGGTTGAACTAGAGGTAGCCGTCGGTCTGTGGTTCGCGGCAGGGTGTCGCGAATATTGGGGGGAGCCAGGCCGGCAATTCGGGGTGGGGAGCCTCACGGTTTCCCACCCCTTCTTTTTTAGGGTCCGCCTAAAGGCGGACACTACCGATTACGTGGCGCCCCTGAAGGGGCGCCCTACGAGTGACGGGGCGCCCTACGAGTGAAGGGGCGCCCTACGAGCTAGACGCCCGCGCCTTCGGGATACTCGAGGGCCAGCTTCAGCTCGCGAGCGAGCGAATCCACGGTCGTTCCCTGCCGCTTCCACGCGCCTTCGCTCTCGAACCGCAGGTCTCCGATGCGCCGGCCCCACGGGGCGATGACACGACCAATCGCACGGAAGTCGCTGCGATCGGCGTGGTCCTGATCGAGCCGGCGGACAACATCCGGCGCGACGCGGATGAACGCGCGCAGCGCGGCAGCGGACTTGATGCTGTACTTCCGGCCGTTCCAGGCGGCGCCGAACACGACCGACACCTGCTTGAAGTAGTTGACGAAGAACTTCTTCGAGTCGTCACGGAAGGCTTCCGACTTGCGAGGCCCACCGAACGCATCGCTGGCAAACAGCTTCTTCAGCTCCTGCGCCAGAGGTGCCTGTGCCACGCGGCCGCGGCCGACGCCAAGCAACTTGATCTCGCCGTGCAGCGGAGAGTCCTCGCGATCGTTCAGCGCCCTCACCACGTCGTGCGCCGCCGCCAGCGCGTCATCGCGATACAGCTGACGTCCAGACAAGCTGACGAGGTGGGACGCATTGAGCCGCGTGTGCTTGGCGTTGATCGTGACGAACATCTGGACGATGTGATCTTCGGGCAGCCGGTCGAAAATGATGGCGGGGACGGTGAAGTCCTCGTCCTTCATGTTGTCGATGTCGGCGTGCAGCGCCAGGAGCCGGTGCTGGCCGTCGATGGCCCGCAGAATCCCTTCGCGCTCAGGCACTTTCAGCCGGCCGACGGTGGCGCCACTCGAGACCGGCTCGAACGACAGCTTCTCGTCGCACGAGATGATGACGGCGCCGGGAATCGACGGGAGATCGTGCGCCTGCCGGCATTGCTCGTAATACTGGACGAGTTCGTCGATCTTTCGCCTGATGATGTGCCTCTGGTAGGCCTTCTCGCTCGAGGCGATCCGCCGTTCGAGGAGGTCCCAGTTGACCTTGGATGGCGATTTCTTGGTCCCACCTCGCACCGGCTGACCTGACTCGCCGTAGTTGAGCACCTCGAAGCGGACAAGCTTGTCGATATCGCCGGCAGTGAGCGAAGCCTGGTAGAACTGCACGCCAAACTGCTGCATCCGGATAGCAGCGACGCTAATCATGCGGTGTGTGTCCCCCAGCGGCTTCCTGCCGCCTCATAAAGAGGCGAATTGTATCGGGCTGTTGGCCGCAAACTCAACTCGATTCTTGGCGGGAAATCCATCATCAGGCAGACGTCACGCACCTTGGGTTGAAGCGTAAGACACTGGCCTGAAACGACTTACTTGGTATTTTCCCAAAACGTTACAGATGAGGTTTGAGCGGCGGCGGACACTACTGGGGTCGAGCCGGAGTCCGACGTAAGGCGGACAGGACGCTGCCGGTTTGGGTCGAGCGCCCTTGCTGGACCCAGTTCTTGAGCCGGACCAGCCCGAACAAGGCCAGCGCGAAGAGGGTGAAGGCAAGCAGGGCCATCGGAAACGACAAGCGTCGATGGAGGAACGCGAACGGCAGGCCGTAGACGAGCTCTACATGAATCCAGTAGACGAAGAGCGAGGCTCGGCCGAACTCCTGTAGAGCCTGGCCTTCCCATACGCGGCCCAGGGCAAACGCGGCCGGCACGGACAGCGTCAGGATCCCCAAACGCAGGAAAAAGAATGTTGGCGAGCTGGTCCAGAAGCTGACTTCCCTGTAGATCGGTGGCAGGAACGAGGTGGCGTATGCAGCAAGCGCAACCGAGGCTCCGGCCACGGCAAGCCAGAGATTCAGACGCCTCGCTTCAGCCGGCCAGGCATCAAGGCATGCGCCCACGACACACCCGCCGGTGAAAAAAGCGGCCCACGGAACGAGCGTGAAGTTGGTCCGGCCACGGAGCGGCCTGAGATAGGCCTCGAGCCAATCGGGCAGGCCGTCCAGCAGCGGCGTTTCGCGAATGAGCGGCGTGCTCATCGCTACCGCAACCGTCAGGCCGATGAACACGATCATCCGGCGCGAAAGCGTCGGGGCAATGGCCAGGCTGAGCGCACCGGCCATCATCGAGATCCCCATGATGTTGAGGATGTCCACCTTCAGCATCGACTGCCACGAGGCGCCACTGATCACGACCGACTGCAGGCGGAACAGGAACGCCAGCGCGAAGATCCACAGGCCGCGGCGGAACGCTGAACGGGCCACCTCGACGGGCGTCAGCCCGCGGCGCAGGCGTCCGCCGGCGGCGAGCATCAGCGAGACACCTGCGAGGAAGAGGAACGCCGGAGCACCGAATCCGGCTACGACGGTCGCCCACTGATAGGCGTCGGACTTCCTGTCCGCGACGCGCGTCCACGAGTCGATCGTGTGCGCCTCGATCATGATCAGCACGGCAAGGCCGCGCAGCCAGTCGAGGTGAGTGAGCCGGCTCACGGGACGATGGTATACGCCGTGTCCAGGATGATGTCTTCCTTGAGCGACTGCCAGACGGAGCAGTACTTGTCGCGCGACAGCGCAATCGCGCGCTCAACGACTGTGAACGGCACGGTGCCGTGAATGTGGAAATGGATCGACGCCTTGGTCAGGCGGTGAGGAACGTGCTGCTGCCGCTCTCCCACGATGCTGGTGCGAAACGCGGTCACCGGATGGCGGCCCTTCTGGACGATGTCCAGAACGTCCATGGCCATGCAGGCGGCAAGACCGATGACGAGCATCTGGACCGGCGAGGCACCGGCCGTGCTCTGCCCATCTACGACGGTGGCGATCTTCGCGCTGGTGACACCGAACTGAAGCCCCTCCCCGGTCCATACGAGCTCGGCGGTGACTGGGGGCTTCGGGGGCCTAACCCCGCCCGAGCCAGCGGAGGCGGGTTCGGCCACGAATCAGCGAGTCGCGGTCTGCTGCCGTGGCACCTGCGGCGGCTTGCGTCCGCCAAAGAGCGCCGCAAACGCCAGCCAACCAAGCGGCAACAGCACGAGCAGATAGGTGAGGAACTGGCCGTAACGGCCGTCAGGTCCGTACGGCTCGGTGGCCCAGTGCAGCGTCTCGCTGCCCGCGAAGAGATTGGCTTCGGTCAGTTCGTGGAGGCCGTAGATCAGGAGTTGCACGACGAACACGGCGAGGAACACCGCCGTCACCTGGAAGAACAGCGCCAGGTTGACGCGATGGCCGTAGCGCGACCAGAGCGCGGCGACAAACGCCGCAACCAGCACACCCGCCCCCGCGCCGACGATGATTTCGACGGCTGATTTCTGAAGGACCAGCGTCCCCATCAGCAGCGCGGTCTCCATGCCCTCGCGCGTGATCATGAGGCATGTGAAGAGGAACACGCCCAGGAACGCCTTGGCGCCCAACCTCGCCGAAGATGATTCGAGCCGCGCTTCAATCTCCCGCTTCATCGTCTTTGCGTGACGCCACATGTGCACGATCAGCGTGGCGACGAGCACTGCCGCCGTCAGCGCGAGCACACCTTCCCAGAGCGCCTGGTTGCTTGCCTGGTTGAACAACCACGCTGCGCCGATGCTGATCAGAATCGAGATTCCGATACCCCAGTGCACCGCGGAGACAAGCTGGCCGCGTCCGGTCTTGCGCAGGTAGGCGAGAGAAATCGCGACGATGAGAAAGGCTTCGAGCCCTTCTCGGAGAGTGATCATGAAAGCTGGAAGCATCGTGCAGTCCCGTAAATGAGATTAAGTCTCAAAAGTCTATTACGGGACCGGCAGGGAAGACAAACCGGGGTCGTACGTAGTGTCCGCCTTCAGGCGGACCCGGGCTAGTCGATGGGGACCGTGTAGTAGTAGACCGTCCGGCCGTTGACGTTGACCGGGTCGATGTCCGGCTTGATGTCGGGCCCCATGTCGAACGCGTGCGAGACCACCCGCGTGCCCGGCTTCAGCTCCTTATTGAGCTTGGGGATGAGCTTGAGGTTGAGCGACGGAAGCAGGTAGAGGGTCACAACCGACGCCTCGCTGATGTCCGTGGTGAACAGGTCCTGATTCATGAAGCGGACGCGGTTCAGCAGCGTGCGGTCGGCTGTCGCGCTGCTCTTCAGGCTTTCGTTCGCCTCGCGGATCCGGTCGGGATCGATATCGATGCCCACGGCCCGCGCCCCGTAAACCCGGGCGGCGGTGATGGGGATGCGGCCGTCGCCGGAGCCGAGGTCATACACGACGTCGTTCTTGGTCACCTTCGCGACCTTCAACATCACGTCGACGACTTCCTGCGGCGTCGGGACGAAGATCACGTCCGGCGTGCGCAGCGGCTGCTGGGCTAGGGCGGTCCACGTCAGTCCGACGATGAGTGCGAGGGCGATAAGGCTGCTGCGAACGGTCATCTCTCTCTCCAAAGATCGTGATTATATCGCCTGCCCGAGCGAGCGGTATTCTGATCACCATGTCGGTCATCGTGCAGAAATACGGCGGCAGCAGCGTCGCCGGCGTGGAAAAGCTGAAGATGGTGGCCGCGCGCGTCATGAGCACCCGGCGCCAGGGCCACGACGTCGTGGTCGTCGTCTCGGCCATGGGCGACACGACGGACGACCTGCTCGCCCTCGCCCGCCAGGTATCGGCCAACCCGGACCGCCGCGAGCTCGACATGCTGCTGTCGGCCGGTGAACGGATCTCGATGGCTCTGCTGTCGATGGCCATCCGCGAGCTCGGCGGAGACGCGATCAGCTTCACCGGCAGCCAGTCAGGAATCATCACCAACGATCGCCATGTCGACGCCCGGATCATCGAGGTCCGGCCCTTCCGCATTCAGGACGAGTTGGCGCGGGGCCGGATCGTCGTTGTCGCCGGCTATCAGGGCGTCTCCTACCGGAAGGAAGTGACGACGCTCGGGCGCGGGGGCAGCGATACGACGGCGGTGGCTCTGGCGGCGGCGCTCGACGCGGAGTTCTGCGAGATCTGCTCCGACGTAGACGGTGTCTATTCGGCCGACCCGAGAGTCGTGTCGTCGGCGCGTCGCATCGGCACGATGTCCTACGAGGAAACGCAGGAGATGGCCGAGGCCGGAGCCAAGGTGCTGAACGCCCAGGCGGTCGAGTTCGCGAAGGAGAAAGGCATAGCTATCTACGCGCGCGCCACGCAGGGGCCGCTTCCGGGACCAGACCCCGCGAGCGACGGAACAGTCGTTCGCCGCGGCTCACCGCGCATGCCCGGCACCGTCGTCGGCGTCGCCAGCGAGCGCGATGTCGTCATGCTCGACACCAGCGCCGAGCCGTCAGGAGTCCTCGCTCTCCTCGATGAGCGCGGTGTTCCGGGAAAGCAGCTTCACATCTTCAACGAACGAACGACGGTGGTGATCTCGCGTGAGAACCTTCACGACGAGGACAGGCTCCGCGAGGCACTGCGTCAACGGTTCGGTGCGGGAACCACGTTGATCGACGGCCTCGCGGCGGTGAGCGTGGTCGGCGCGGGAATCAACGCGACCTACCGGAACGTGTGCGCCGGCAGCGAGACGCTCCGCGCGGCGGGCATCGACCCACGCGGCACTGCGACGTCTTCTTTCAGGATTACGTGGATGGTTCCGCGGGAGCGGACAGACGAAGCCGTGCGTGCGCTGCATCAGCGCTTCCTGGAAGTTGGTAGTCGGTAGATCCCTGCGGCGGAGCGACGACCTGGCGCTTTGCTCCGCGAAGCCGCTCGCGACGCCGGAAAGCACTGCGGGGGCGACGTAACCGCTGGCCGGTCGGGTCGCCCGCGCTCGCGCGCGGGCTCAACCTCCCTGATGCCCCCAGCCTCCTCGCGCTTTCGTACTCGCGCGGATCGGCATCGCTCGAAGGCTTCGCATCCGCAAAGTGCCAGGCCGTCGTATACGGTCGCAGGAATTCTGATCGCTCCGCCGAACGCGCCAGCGGGGCCCCGCTACGAACTACGAACTACCAACCACGAACTGATTTACAGGGTCGTACGCGGAGCGCGACGAGCCCGGAGATAGGGACCGGTTGCCGTCACGACTCGCTGCCAGGCGGCCTTGAAGCCCTGGGTCACCGGCGCATGCCACGGTCGCGACGGAGCGGGTGCCTTCGTAGACACCGCGCGCGTGTCCTCCCGGTGGGCGAATTCATCCCGATAGGCTGGCGGCGCGGCAATGATGTCGGCGATTCCGAGGATCGTGCTGTTCGCGCGCCGGTCGCCGTGTGAGAACAGCCGGCAGAATTCATCCACCGTGTCCCCGGGATCGAGACCCACTGCGCAGGCGTAGGAACGAATCCACGCGCGGGCGTACAGGCCACGTGGCCAGTACTCCAGGTTGTTGTCCTCGAGCGCTTCGAGCAGCTCTCGTTTGACGCGGGTTTCGGCCGCCATCTCGTCCAGCGAAATCCGGCAGCGCTGACGATGGCGCCGCAGCCGAGTGACGAACTCTTCCTGTGGGGTCATGGTCTCCACGCTTCAGAGACCACAGCAATTCCCGCGCCTTCACCGTGTATCGCGGATCGTCGGCGCTAGTGCTTCATTCTGCGAGACTTGCCGAACTGGGAAATTCGCGGGACACGCTGACGTGTTGCAAATCGACACGTCGCGATCACAGAAACGCCCGAAGCGTCTGGGTGCTTACTCGAGGGTAGGAACGGCGCCGCCCAGGTACGACGCCAGCTGAGCCGGCGCGAACTGCACACCGGTATAGAAGGGGCCGAACTCCGCGAACCGGGCGCTCGCTTCGTCGAACCGCATTTCGTAGATCAGTTTCTTGAAGACGACGGGATCCTGCGCGAAGAGATCGACTCCCCACTCCCAGTCGTCGTAGCCGATCGATCCGGAGATGATCTGCGTGACCTTGCCGGCGTAGGTGCGCCCGATCATGCCGTGCTCGCGCATCATCGCGGCACGCCGCTCGAACGATTCCGAGTACCAGTTGTTCCCGGCCGCCCGTTTCTTGTTCATCGGATAGAAGCAGACGTATCGCGCCGCCGGCACTTCGATGAACAGCCTGTTCATGACGCGCTGCCGCTGCGTCTCCATCTCCGCGTCGAACGCGGCTTCGAACTCGTCGCTCGCCGGCTTGTGCTTCGCGCCAAGCTGCTGGTGCAGCTTGCCGGTCATGTCATACATGCCGAGCTCGACGATCGACACGTACGACGTCGTCGGCTCGAGCAACCCGTGGAGCTCCGTCCGTGAGAGCGCCAGCTGCGCCTGCGCCAGGCCTTCGAAGTCACGGCGGAAACAGATGAACATCAGATCCGCTTTGTGCCCGAGCATCTGGACGTACGCCGTGGCGCCAGCGTCTGGGACGGCCAGCGCACGGACCACTTCGTCCGACAAACGCTGACGCTCGCTGTCGCCAAGCTGCCGCACCCGGTCCCACGCCACGCGGTACATCAGGTGCAGGATGCTCCAGCCTTCAAGGGTCTCGGGGACGAACGGATTGTGCATGGGCGAATTTGTACTACGCTTTCGCGTGTTCGTGCTCTGACAGGGCGTGATCGCGATCGCGCGAGACGCCGATCTTGGCGCCGAGCCAGTCTCTGGCGTCCGCGAGCGTCTCATACACCGTCGGGATCACGAGCAGCGTCAGCAGCGTGGACGTGATCACGCCGCCGATCACGGCGATACCGAGCGGCGCGCGGAAGTCCCCGCCTTCGCCGCCGCCAAGCGCGACCGGAATCATGCCCGCAATCAGCGCGAAGGTCGTCATCAGGATCGGCCGGAGACGTACGCGGCCCGCTTCGATGAGCGCCTCGCGCCGGTGCGTGCCCTTCTCTTCCGACCATTTCGCGAAGTCGATCAGCAGGATGGCGTTCTTCGCAACGATGCCCATCAGCAGGATGACGCCGATGAGGCTCATGATGTTGAGCGTCTCGCCCGTGATCGCGAGCGCAAGCATGACGCCAATCAACGACAGCGGCAGCGACAGCAGAATCGCGAACGGCTCGAGGAACGACCCGAACTGAATCACGAGCACGAAATACATCAGCATCACCGCCACGCCGAGCGCGATGATCATCTGCGTGAAGATCTCGGTCTGCGACTCGGTTTCACCGCCCTGCGTGATCGTGTAGCCGGGCGGCAGCGGAACGTTCGTGTCCACGCGCGACATGACCGCCGAGACGATGTCGTTGAGCGGCCGGCCCTCGACATTGGCCTCGATGGTGATCACGCGATCGCGATCGAGATGATCGATCCGCGCGGGGCCGATTGACGGCGCCACGCGTGCAATCTGACCGAGCGGGATCGTGCGCGGGCCCGCCTCGCTGTTGACCACGAGCGGCAGCGACTCGAGGTCGGCCACGACCGTGCGCGACTCCGGCGCCAGCCTGATCGTGACGTCGCGTGTCTCGCCTGACGGATCGACCCAGTCGCCGACGTCAATGCCGGCGAATGCCGGCCGCAACGCCTGCGCTACCTGACCAACGGTGACGCCGAGAGAGCCGGCGAGCGTGCGATCGATCTGCACGTTGAGCTCCGGCTTCTGCCCTTTCGTCGAGAGGCCGGTATCCACCGCCCCTGGCACCTGCCTCACCTCGGCGAGGATCTTGTCCGCCAGCTGCGCCAGCTGGGCCGCATCGTCACCGCGAAGCTGCAGCGCAATCTGCTTCTCTTCGTTGAAGCCGACAATCATCGACGCCTCGACGCCGGCCAGCTGCATCAGATCCTTCCGGATCGAGGCGACGACCTGCGCCTGCGTTCGCGTGCGATCGGCTTTTGGCGAGAGCTTCACGAACAGCGTGCCTTCGTCCACGGCGTCGGCCTGTCCGCCGACCGAGGAGTAGGTATAGAGGACTTCGGGCTGTCGCCGCGCCGTCCGGGACGCTTCGAGCGCCTTGAGCCTCGTGTACGCCAGGTTGGACCCTGGCGGAGTCTCGAGATTGACGATGAACTCCGATTCGTCGGTCTCAGGAGTGAACCCGAAACCGATCAGGCCGACGAACGGCAGCGCGAGCGCGCCAATAAACGTGGCCAACGCGAGTCCGATCATCGCCGCCCGATGATCGAGCGCCCACGCGATCACGCCCTTGTACGCTTCGGCCCGGCGATCGAACCAGCTGTTGAAGCGGCCTAGAATCCGCGAGATGAACGAGCGCTTCTCCATCGGCGTGTGCGGATCGGGCCAGTAGGCGGAGAGCATCGGATCGAGCGAGAACGAGACGAACAGCGAGACGAGCACCGAACAGGCGATCGTCAGCGCGAACGGCTTGAACCACTGCCCGGCGATTCCCGAAATGAACGCCACCGGCAGGAACACGACGACGATCGACATCGTCGTCGCCGTGACCGCGAGGCCGATCTCGTTCGTACCGTCGAATGCCGCCCGATAGTGCGACTTCCCCATCTCGACGTGGCGCACGATGTTTTCGCGCACCACAATCGCATCGTCGATGAGCACGCCGATGGCCAGCGACAGGCCGAGCAGCGACATTGTGTTCAACGTGAAGCCGAACATCCAGACGACGATGAAAGAGGCAAGGACGGAGACCGGCAACGCCAGGCCGGTGATCACGGTCGATCGCCACGAATTGAGGAACACGAAGACGACAATCACGGTGAGCGCCGCGCCTTCGAGCAGGGTCTCTTCGACGCCTCTGACCGAGTTCGCGACGCGCACGCCCGAATCGCGCACCACGCGCAGCGTGACACCGGCGGGCAGCGTCTGCTGGATCTCGGCCACCTGGCGGCGGATGTCCCCGGCGACCGCGGTCGTGCTGAAGCCGCTCGACTTGATGATGTTGATCCCGACGGCTTCGTCACCGTTGTACAGGGCGAAGGACCGCGGTTCCTCGGTGGCGTCGCGGACGTTGGCGATGTCGCCGAGCCGGATGATGCGTCCCGCCGCCTGCGACACGACCCGCTCCTTGAAGTCGGCCGGCGCCTCGATC
>DATLLQ010000044.1:0-20404 GCA_035537775.1 Vicinamibacterales bacterium
GATCTATGGCGTCGTTGGTCTTTCGGGGACGGTCAGGGTCGACGGCCGCGTCGGTGGAGTCAGTGTCGTGCGCAGCAGCGGGAACCAGCAGCTGGACGAGGCGGCCAAAGACGCGTTTCGAAAATGGGAATTCGAGCCGGCACGGCGCGACGGCGTTGCTGTTGAACGTACGTTCCGGCACGAATTCTCGTTTGGATTCAGCACGAACGAGCGGTAGAGGTTCCTGGCCGCGAAGGGCGCCCTACGCCGGCGGGCGCGCGATGTACCAGTGATTCCCGACGGGATCCTCGACGAACCCGATTCGACCGCCTGACGGCCGATCGGCTGGCGCCGACAGTGGCTTTGCGCCGGCGGCCAGTGCCTGCTCGTACACTGAATCCGGATCGGCGACATACAGGAAGTAGGAGCCCGGCATCGGATCGGACGTGCCGAACTCGACCGCTGCATCGCCGAATCGCATCCGCGCGTAGGGAATGACGCCGCCTGGCTGTTCGGCACGCGTTTCCTCGACAGCGCCAAACGCGCGGGTGAGGAACGCCATGTAGCCGTCAACGTCGCGCGCGTGCAGATACGGCGTGACGGTGCGCAACGCATGGCCCAATGACTGCGGTCCGAGCGCTGTCGCGATGTACCAGTGGTTGCCGTAGGCATCGCGGACGAATCCCGCGCGCTCCCCATAGTGGCGATCTTCCGGTTCACCCAGCGACGTCCCACCGGCCGCGATCGCCCTCGCAAAGGTCGCGTCGACGTCCTCGACGAAGACATGGAATGCGACAGGGCGGTTCTGCAGGGCTGCCTTCAGATCGCCGGTTTCGCCGATCATCACCATCGAGTTGCCGACGCGCAGTTCGCGATGGATACCGTGGCCCGGGTTGTCCATGACACTCGTTTCGACAGCATCGAACACGCGAACGAGGAAGTCGGCGAGCCCGCGATCGGGGACCCAGATGTATGGCGTGACGGTGGTGAATCCTTCGCGAACCGCTGGAGCGAGTGCTGTAGTCATGGCTGTCCTCCGTTCAAGTCGCGCCCGCAGGCGCGCTGTAAAATCTCGGCTCGGGTAGTGCCGCAGGTCCGCTGCTATCCTGGCGAGCGGAGCGAGCTCTGCGTCACGCAGCGCCTCGCTCGCGTCGCCGCGGGCAACCAGCGTGTCGACGACGGCGTCGAGGCGATCGGGAAGCGGCTGCTCAGCCATGACGTCCCATCTCCTTGCGCAGGGCGTCGAGCGCCCGCAGCTGCAGCTGCTTCACCGCGCCCTCCGAGCGATCGAGGGCGGCCGCCACTTCGCGAATGCTGCGCCCCTCGACGAACCGCATCTGAATCACCTGCCGCTGCACGTCCGGCAGGCGATCGACGATCTGAAACAGGCTCACGCGCCGCTCGAGATCCTGGTGCTCCTGTTCGTCAGGAAGGTCCGGCAGCGGGTCGTGCGCATCGCGCCCCTCGCGCTTCCAGTGATCGGCCAGCGCGTTCGCCGCGATCCGGAACAGCCAGGCGGCAAACGGCACACCACGCCACTCGAACGCGGGGAGCCCCGCCAGCGCCTGCTCGAAGACCGCCGACGTGACGTCCTCGGCCACGCTCCGGCTGCCGCAGCGCCGGCTGACCCAGGCGTAAATCCGATCGACGTGGCGGTCGTACAGCTCCACGAACCGCGCCGGATCCGCCTGCGCTGCCTCGATCAGCAGCCGTTCGTCGTCTGTGGTCACATCCACGCGCCAGCCAGGTTCATTGAGAGTAACTGCGGCCGGCCGGAAAAAGTTACGGTGTGGGCACCCCTGAAGGGGTGCCCTACGGACCGTAATTCGTGCACCCCTGAAGGGGTGCCCTGCGAACCCGCTACCGCTGAGCGGTGACGCCGGTGGCCGGGAAGGTTCCGGTGACGGGAACGCCCATCGCCCCGACCGGGATGTAGACGACCGTGTGGTTCGGCGAGCCGACCATCGCCTTCTGGGCCTCGATCGCCTCGTGCTGGATGTACATCGCGCTCAGCTGGCCGCGGATGATCTGCATGGCGTTGGCGATGCCCTGCGCCTGCACTTCGCGCTTGACCCGGTCTTTGCGCTCGATCTCGATCTCCGTGTCCTTGCGCTGCAGATCCTGCGTGGCCGCCAGCTTCCGCGACACGGCGTCGGCGACTTCCGCCGGGTACTGCACGTTGCCGACGACGACGCTGCTGATGACGAACGGGCTGTTCGCGGCATACACGCGGATGCGATCGAGCACGGCATCGCCGATCGGGATGATGGCGTCCTTCACTTCGAGGCCGTTCCGGCGCTGTACCTCGTCGCGCGCGAAGGTGCGCAGCGGCTCGCGGATGAAGTGGCCGTAGGCGACTTTCACGACCGCATCCGGGTCGTGCTCGACGTCACTCCGCGACACCGTCGTGCTGTAGCGCTCCATGAACAGCGGCACCCGCGTGTCGTCCACGCGCCAGACGGTGTGCACCTTGAACGAGATCTTCAGGTTGTCGCGGCTGAGCACCGCTTCGTCGCCGACGAAGTCCTCGGAGTACGTGTACGGCGTCACGCTCACGTTGGCGACGTTGATCAGCCAGTGGCGCCCGGGCGATGTCGGCCCCCGCTGGACGCCGTGGAAGCGCGAGTGGCCGAAGACGGCGTCCGTTGTGAGGTAGCCCACGTAGCCGGCAGGCGTGTACGGGTTTCGCGCTCCGAGCAGCCAGACGCATGCTCCCGCGGTGAGCGCCAGGACGATGAATGTGCCAGCGATCTGGCGTGCGTACGCATGGCGATCGATCGCCGTGAAGAGAGGAACGGACATGACGAGCCTCCAATCACGCCGACGGGGTTAGCTGACGGGCTCGAGGTTGGAAGTCCTCTACCGCTTTCACGGATTCGCCCCACTACCACTGAACGCGTTAGTGCGTTCCGGTAGACCTACCAAGGAACGCCGCTAAGGCGTTCCGGTAAACACTGGGTCCCCCGCGACGCCGATTGCCGGCGTCTTAGGCGTAGAACACCACGCTACTCCTGCCGCGATCGGCGGTCAAACGCGATACGATTCCGTCTCTCAATAAGCGATATTGATGGTTCGTCTCGTTGTATTTGTCTGGCTCGGAGCGGCATTTGTCGTCGGTGCAACCGGCGTCTTGCGGCAATCGCCCGTGCCGCCGCCGGTGATCGCGCTCGCGCTGACAATCGCGGCCCTGCTTGTCATCCGGCTTTCGCCGCGCGCGCGTCAGGCGGTCCACGAGCTCGGGCCGGGCCCGCTCGTGCTGTTCCACGTCGTCCGCATCGCAGCGGGGGCCTACTTCCTGGTGCTTGGCAGCCGCGGCGTGCTGACGACCGAGTTCACGACGTTCGCCGGGTGGGGCGACATCATCGTCGGCGTGACGGCGATCTGGGTGCTGTTTCGCTGCCTGCCGATGCGAACGGCATGGCACCGGTTCGCGCTGCTCGCCTGGAACGTCGCCGGCCTGCTGGACATCCTCGGCGTCCTCGGCAACGCGACGCGCATCTTCGTCAGGGAGCCGTCGTTCGTCGAGCCGTTCATGACGCTGCCGCTGGCGATTCTTCCGACATTCGTCGTGCCGATCGTCATCGTCTCGCACGTGTTGCTGTTTTCCTGGGCGCGTGGTCCGGAGGCTCGGAGGTCCACCTGAAGGCGGACACGACGAGAGGGTCGGTTGGCGGACGACGATAACGCCCCGGCGGCGCCGCAGCGGGCGATTGTCGGATTTCATCAGGACGAAGAGGGGCACTGGGTAGCGGACCTGGAGTGCGGCCACTCGCAGCACATGCGGCACGACCCGCCATGGCAGAATCGATCGTGGGTGCTGACGCCGGAGGGACGCGCCCGCTTCATCGGTGTGCGATTGAGTTGCCGGCGTTGCGGAGAAGCCAAATGAAAGCCGTACACATAACGCTGGCGGCGGTGGCGCTGCTGGGCATCGCTGTCGAATCTGACGGACAAACGCTGACCGGTGCCGCGCTGGTCAACGCGCTGCGCGCCGGCGGGAACGTCATCGTGATGCGCCACGCGAGCTCGCCGTCGCAGATCCCCGACAAGCCAAATCCCGACAACGTCCCGCCCGAGCGGCAGCTGGACGAGAAGGGCCGCGCCGCGGCGACGGCCATGGGAGCGTCGTTGCGGCGCCTGAAGATTCCGATCGGCGAGGTGGTGACCAGTCCGACCTATCGCGCCAGAGAGACGGCGAGACTCATGGGCCTGCCAAACCCGGGATCGGTTCCTGAACTCGGAGAAGGTACGGGAACCATGCAGGCGGTGTCACCCCTGCAGACTGGATGGCTGCTGAAGAAGGTCAGGGAGTTGCCGGGCAACACGAACACCGTGCTGGTGACGCACGTGCCGAACATCTCGGCGGCATTTGCAGAGATTCCGCCGGTCGATCAGGGGGAAGCCCTCGTCTTCGCCCCTGTTCCGAAGGGAGACCCCCGCTTCGTCGGCCGGATCAAGATCGAGGAGTGGCCCGGCTTCTAGCTTTGAAGCCGCGGAGTTTCAACCACGAAGATCACAAAGATCACAAAGAAAAACTTTTGGACCCTTCGTGTTCTTCGTGACCTTCGTGGTTTAGATTTTTTCGAGGCTGAAGGGTAGACGGCGGATCCGCTTTCCGGTTCCCGCAAAGATCGCGTTACCCACGGCGGCCGCGATCGGCGGCGTCGTGAGTTCTCCCATCCCGCCCGGAGCAGCCGTGCTCGAGACAATGTGCACGTCGACCACCGGCATCTCGTTCATGCGCAGCGGCTCATACTGATGGAAGTTCGACTCCGCCACGCGTCCGCGATCGATCGTGATGTTCCCCCGCAGCGCAGCGCTCAGCCCGTACACCATCGCGCCCTGCGCCTGCTGGATCACGCCGGTCGGATTGATGACGCGCCCGCAGTCCACGGCACAGACCACACGGTGGACGCGCACGCGCCCCTGCTCGATTGAGACTTCCGCGACCTGTGCGTTGAAGCTGCCAAAGCCGGCGACCGCGGCGACTCCGCGAAACCGGCCCGCGGGCAGCGGCTTGCCCCAATCCGCCTTCTCAGCCGCCAGGTTCAGCACGGCAAGCAGGCGCGGTGACTTTGCATAGAGGCGCCGGCGCAGTTCGACCGGATCCTTCTTGCCGCGCGCGGCGAGTTCGTCGACGAAACTCTCCGCGAAGAACGTGTTCTGCGAGAGGCCCACCGAGCGCCAGTAGCCCGTTGGAATCGGCAGTTTCGGATCGTGGTACTCGACCTTCACGTTCGGGATGTCGTACTCGGCAATCCCTTCGACGCTCTCGCGCGCGACGCCGTTGCGCAGCCCCATCCATGTCGGGCACGCGATGCGCGCGAACCACGCTGCCGGCCAGCCCTCGGTGTCCAGCGCTGCCATGAAGCGCACCGCAGACGCCGGACGATACAGGTCGTGCTGCAGTTCGTCGTCTCGTGAGTAGGTCACCTTGATGGGTCTGTTGGTCGCCTTCGCGACCTCGACGGCCTCCATGACGAACGGGCCGCCGCCGCGGCTGCCGTAACTGCCGCCCATGTACGTCGTGTGCACTCGTACCTGGTCAGGCTTCAGGCCTGATGCCTGCACCGCGGTGCTGTGCGCCTGTCCGGGAATCTGCGTCCCGGTCCAGATCTCGCAGACGCCGTCCTTGATCTGTGCCACGCACGCATGCGGCTCGAGCCGGGCATGCGCGAGATACGGCGCTTCGTACGTGGCCTCGATCGGCTGACTGACCGCGGCCAGCGCTTTCGCGAAGTCGCCGTGCTGTTCCGCTACGCCCCCGCCTTCGGTCGTCGTCAGCGTCAGCAGCCTCTGCCGGATCTCAGGGGAACTCAGCTTCGCGTTCGGACCTTCGTCCCACTCGACCTGCAGGACGCGGCGTCCTTCCATGGCCGCCCACGTGTTCTCCGCAACCACGGCGATACCCTGCGGAATCTCTACGACGTGCGTGACGCCGGGCACTGCCTTCGCCTTGGTCGCATCGAAGCGCGCAACCTTTCCATCGAAGACGGGGCAGCGGGCGACGACGGCGTGGAGCATGCCGGGGAGGCGGACATCGATGCCGAAGGTCGCTTTGCCGGTGACCTTGGCGGGCGTATCGACGCGCTGAAGCGGCTTGCCGATCAACTTGAACTGCGCCGGATCCTTCAGCGTGATGTTCGCTGGCACCGGGAGCTTTGCTGCGGCTTCCGCGAGGCTGCCGTACGAGAGCCGCGCGTTGGTGACCGTGTTGATCACCGCGCCGTTCTCCGTGCGGCACTGGGACTTCTGGATGTTCCAGCGTGACGCCGCGGCCTGCATCAGCATGTCGCGTGCGGCGGCGCCGGTCCGGCGCATCGGGTCGTACGTCGTGCGGATGGCCATGCTGCCGAACGTGCCCTGGAGGGCACCGCCGTAGAGCGCGGCGTTGATCGGCGCGAACTCGGTCTTGATGCGTGACCAGTCGCAGTCGAGTTCCTCGGCCAGCAGCTGTGCGATGGACGTCTCAGTGCCCTGGCCGTTGTCCGGCTTGTGCACGATCAGCGTCACCACATCGTCTGTCCCGATACGGATGAACGCGCTCGGCACGATGGGGCCGCCACCGGGAGGTCCGAACTGTGCGTCGAGCACGACCTCGCCGGCCTCGGGAAGGTAGATGCCGACCAACAACCCGCCTGTCGCAGCGGCACTGGCTTTCAGGAACCAACGGCGGTCGATCCCGCGGGTCATGACCGTCCTCCGTTCATGGCTGCCGCGCGGTGAACCGCGGCGCGCACCGACTGATAGGTTCCGCAGCGGCACAGGTTGCCGCGCATCGCCTCGTCTATGTCGGCATCAGTCGGTTTCGGTTTGCGCGCCAGCAGCGCGGCAGCGGTCATCAGCTGTCCTGACTGGCAGTAGCCGCACTGCGGAACGTCAACCTCCATCCAGGCGCGCTGCACCGGATGCGTGCCGTTCGGCGACAGGCCCTCGATGGTCACCACCCGCTTGCCGGCGACGCTCTTGATCGGTGTCGAGCACGAGCGGACCGGCTGACCATCGAGATGCACGGTGCAGGCGCCGCAGAGCGCCATGCCGCAGCCGAACTTGGTGCCGGTGAGGCCGATGACATCGCGCAGGACCCAGAGAAGTGGCATCTCGGGGACGACATCGACTGATTGCGAGGCGCCGTTCAGAGTAAATGTGATGTTTGCCATAGGATTTAAACCACGAAGGTCACGAAGGGCACAAAGGGGTTTGTAACCCTTTGAAGATCGGCTTCGTGAGCTTCGTGTTCTTCGTGGTTAACTCATTTCCCAGTGAGCAACGCTGAGTCTTTTTCGTTTTCCTCACAGATGAACTCGAGCAGTTCGGTGTCTGCCTGAAGCACGAGCTCGCTGAAGATGGACCAGGGCTTCGTATACATCTTCCGATCGTCGATCACCATCTCAAGATCCATGTGCCCGAAGTCGCGACGGCGGAAGCGCTCGGTGATGCGCAGCGCGTCGCTCGCGGGATAGCCGGCCTGATCGAGCCAGGGCTTGCCGTTGAAACCCGAGGTCTCCGCGACGAACGTATCGCCCTGCCAGCGGCCGACGGAGAACCCGTTCCACGCGGGCCAGTCCACGTCCGGCAGCGGCCGGCCGTCCGTCAGGATCTGACGGAACGTCGTGCGGGACTCATAGAGGATCGCCATCACGGGCGGCGTCTGAATGATCTTGAACGGCGTGCGAAGAAGTGCGCGCACCGGGAGCCCCGTCGGCAGACAGCGAGCGCTCGGGTCGTCCTTCGACTGGGTGGCGCGGCGTTCCGCAAAGATCTTCGTGCCCTCGGCGGAGAGTGGGATCGTCTCGCCCTTCTTCACTGCCTGCGCGAGGTCGAACACTGCCCGGCCAGCCATCCAGATGCCCGAGAGATCCGGCTTGCCGTCAACGGTCTTCGGCGCAGGCGCGGAGAGATTGGGCGAGCCGTCTGCGAGCCGAGGAATCCCTGGCGTCTTGTACCCTTGCCATTGGGGTGCGGCCGCTGCGATGGAACCGGCCGCAACGACGAGGCCCAAGGCCCAAGGCCAAAGGCGAAGGGAGGTGCGAGATCGCATCACCGTCGGCCCACCGTACAGTTCGGAGTGCCGGTGCCGCCCGGTCCCGACGTGCCTGCAAACACGCAGCGTCCGTCAGGCAGCTTGAACGACAGGGCGTTGACCTGGTTCGAGCCGTCCTTCGCGCGTGAACCGAGGATGGTGACGTGATCGCCCGCCTTGAGGGACGTGGGCTTCCACCCTTCGCGGTACAACACGTTCGGGGCGCCACCCTCGACTGCCCAGTTCACCGCCTTGCCCTTGTCGTCGGCCACGTCCACATAGAAATAGACGTGCGGGTTCATCCACTCGACCTTGGTGATGACCCCCTGCAGCGTGACCTGCTTGGTCGCGTCGTACTGGGCGGCAAATGAGTGGTGGGCAGAGGCGGCAGCAGGCGCCAGCGCCAGACAGAAAACGACGACGAGGCTGCGGCGTGTCATGACAGCGGAACTATGAGGCAAGAGGTGTGAGGGGTGCAATAGGTGCGAGAGGTGCGATATAAGGTGCGCATGTCAGTAAACCGACGACTTTTCATCGCAGCTGTCCTGCTCATCTGTGCCACCTCGCTGATCGTGTCGGCGCAGGCGCCTGCTGGCCAGGGTCGCGGGGGAGGCCGTGGCGGACCGGGCCAGACGATCGAGAAGATCCGGCAGCTCAAGCCTAACCTCTATATGGTCACCGGCGGCGGCGCCAACACGCTCATCCGCGTCACCACTGAAGGCCTGATCGTCGTGGACACCAAGAACCCCGGCGATGACAACTTCAACCGGTTGATGGAGGAAATCAGATCGGTGTCGGCGCTGCCGGTGAAATACGTCATCAACACGCAGCACCACCCTGATCACGTCGGCACGAACCAGAAGTTCATCGACGCAGGAGCAACGGTCATCGCGCTCGAGGCGCTGAAGACGCACATGGCGAGCGATCCGCGTACCAAGGACATTCCGGGGCTGCCGACCCAGACGTTCGCGAAGGACTACACGCTGAAGTTCGGCGGTGCGGAAGTGCGGCTGTATTCGTTCGGCCGCGGACACTCCGGCGGCGACACGATGGCCTACTTCCCGGACGCGAAGGTCGTGATGGTCAGCGATCAGATGACCGACAACGCGCCGATCGTTGACTTCGCGAACGGCGGCAGCGCGGTGGGATGGGCTCCGATCCTCGACGGCGTGCTGAAGCTGGACTTCGAGATGGCAATCCCGGGACGCGGTGAGCCGAAGAAGCGGGCGGAGGTCGAGGCGTACCGGACGAAGTTCGCCACCGTCGTCACGCGGGCGTCGGAGGCGATCAAGGCGGGCGCGACGCGCGAGACACTCGCGTCGCAGATGAAGACCGACGACCTCGGGTGGACCTTCAACGCGCAGTTCTACGGCTCACTGTATGACGAGCTGGCGAAGAAATAGGTCCGCCGTGAAAAGGGCCGTGAGAAAGAGCGTCGCCGCGTTTGCCGGTCTGCTCGTCTTCATGACGGCACTGCTGACCACGGCCACTGTCGCGCAGCAGCAACAGCCGCAGACGCAGAACCCGGCGCTGCAGGGTGGTACGCCGGACGGCGGCCGCGCCGCACAGCCAGGCCGAGGCCGTGGCGGCCGGGGCAGGAATGCCGGGCCACCGATGCCGGCGCCGCGCAATCAAGAGGGGCGCGTGCTGCTCGCGGGCGCGACGGCGAAAGATAAAGGTGTCTGGCTGCCGGGTCCGGTCATCCCGGATCCACTCGGGCCGTCCAAAGAGCTTCCGTTCCAGCCGTGGGCGCGCGCGCTCTTCGCCGACCGGCGCACGCATCAGCTCGAGCCGCACGCCCGGTGCAAGCCCTCAGGCGTCGCGCGCGTGTTCCTCACGCCGTACGGCGTCGAGATCACCGAGCTGCCCGAGATGAAGCGCGTCTACATCTTCGACATCGGTGGTCCACATACCTTCCGCACGATCTACCTCGACGGACGCGGGCATCCAGCGCACATCGCGCCCTCCTACTACGGACACTCGATCGGCTGGTGGGAAGGCGACACGCTCGTGATCGACACCGTCGGCTTCAACGACAGTTTCTGGCTCGATCGCGGCGGACTGCCGAGCACCGAGCAGATGCGAACGGTCGAAAAGATCACGCGCACCAATCTCACGACGCTCCACTACGAGCTCACGGTTGACGACCCGGGTGCCTACGTACGTCCGTGGAACGGCCAGCTGGATCTGCAGTGGGAAGCCAACACCGAGCTGTTCGAGTACGTCTGCCAGGAGCAGAACTACGCGCACGAGCTGATGGTGGGCCAGGGCACGAAGGTGGACCGGAGCAGCCCGATCATTCCCTAGTTGGATAGTTAGATAGTTGGATAGTTGGTAGTGAACTACCAACTCACTACGAACTATCAAACTAGCCAACTAGCTAACTAGTCGCGTATTCTTCGCCCATGAAGAACCGCACGACGCTTGCCGTGGCGGTGGCGGTGTTCCTTGCGCCACTTCTCGCCGGAAGTCCGTCCGCACAGGCCCCGGCACCTCAGGCCGGGCAGGCTCAGGCACCACAAGGTCCGGGGCAGGGTCAGGGTCAGGCGCCGGCCCGTGGCGCAGCCGCGCCGCAGGGTCGAGGTCGAGGCGGTGGACGTGCCCCCGCGCCGTCAAAGCCGGCTCCGAAGCTGGCGTCAGGGCGCGTGCAGCTGAATGAGAAGGGTGTCTGGATCGGTGGCGGCGGCGTTGGCGGCCGCGGAGCCGACATCCCGTATCAGGAGTGGACGAGGGCCGTTGCCGCGGATCGCCGCGTGAACGAGCTCGAGCCGCACACGCGGTGCAAGGCGTCCGGCTTCCAGCGCCAGTTCCTCACCCCGTACGGCGCAGAGATCGTCGAGGTGCCGGCCTTGCAGCGCGTCTTCATCTTCGACATCGGCGGCCCGCACACGTTCCGCACTATTTATCTCGACGGCCGGAGCCACCCGAAGAACCTCGAACCCACCTACTACGGACACTCCATCGGCTGGTGGGAAGGCGACACGCTCGTCGTGGACACGATCGGGTACAACGAGGGCTTCTGGATCGATCGCGGCGTCGCGCCGCACACCGACAAGCTCCACACCGTCGAGAAGTTCACGCGCAACGAGTTCGCCTCGATGCGGTACGACCTGACGATCGATGACCCGGGCGCCTACACCAAGCCGTGGGGCGGCACGATGAACCTGCGTCTCGAACCCAACACCGAGCTCTTCGAGTACGTGTGTCAGCAGCAGAACTACGCGCACGAGCTCATGGTGGGGCAGTTCAAGGCGGTTGACCGGACGACGCTCCCGGTACCCTGAGAGGGTGCGAAGGGTGCGAGAGGTGCGATTAGTGCGAGGGGTTCGGGTGCGAGAGGTGCAAAGAGTGCGAAGAGTGCAGGTGCAATGGGTGCCCGTGCTCGCGCTGGTCGCCCTGTGCGGGTTAACCGTTCACGCCCAGAACGACTTCATCTACAAGGCGCCGACGCCGACTGACTGGGCGGCGATGGCGAAGCTGCCGGACTTCAGCGGCGTGTGGGAAGTCGGCTTTGGTCCAGCTCCAGGTGGTGCGCGTGGTGCCGGTGCACCCGCGGCAGCCGGCGGAGGCCGCGCGGCCGGTGCTCCGCCGCAAGGCGGTGGCCGTGCGGCAGGTGGCGGCGCGCCCGGAGCAGGTGCAGGTGGCGGACGCGGACGCGGAGGCGGCCCGCAGTTGACGCCCGCAGCCGACGCACGGCGGAAAGAGCTGCAGGCCAAGAGCGGCACCACTCAGGACAGTCCCCAGGCGAACTGCCTGCCGCCCGGAATGCCTGGGATCATGGGCCAGCCGTACCCGATGGAATTCCTGCTCACGCCCGGGAAGGTCACGATCGTGATCGAGGCCTACCAGCAGGTGCGCCACATTTACACCGACGGCCGGCCGCTACCCGACGATCCCGATCTCAAGTTTCACGGCACGTCGATTGGCCGCTGGGAGGGCGACACGTTGATCGTGGACACGGTCGGCTTCTCCCCGCTCACCGAAATCACACGCTTCGTTCCCTTCAGCGCGAAGGCCCGCATCGTCGAGCGATTCCGCCTCAGTGATGCGGACACGATGAGCATCGAGACGACGATCACGGATCCGGAGAATCTTGCGGCGCCGGTCGTGTCGTCGCGCTCGCTTCGCCGCCATCGCAACTGGACGACCGCCGAGTACATCTGCGAGGAGAACAACCGCAACTTCGTGGACAGCGCCGGCAAGGCCGGCATCGATCTCACGCTGCCCGCCGCGAAGAAGTAGGGGAGAGCCATGACGAAACGCCTTTTCATCACGCTCACCGCTGTCCTGCTCGCGGCCGGAGCGCAGGCGCTGGCGCATCATTCGTTTTCGGCGTTCAACACCGAGACCGAGAAGACGATCACCGGCACGGTCAACCGCTTCGAGTGGACCAATCCGCACACCTGGATCTGGGTCGACGTCAACGAGGGCGGTAAGGTGGTTACCTGGGGCGTCGAGGGGATGAGCCCGAATTACCTGTCGCGGCGCGGCTGGTCGAAGAACACGTTCAAGCCGGGCGACAAGGTCAGCCTGACGATCCGTCCGATGCGCGACGGCTCCCCTGGCGGGATGTTCGTTCGCGGCGTCCTCGCCGACGGCAAGCCGGTCACATTCGCCGCGACAGAGAAGTAGCGGAACCGCAGCGCGCTCGAGCCGGTATATTCCTCTCATGAGCGCAGTGTTCGTGGGACTCAAAGGGTTCGTGGTCGCGATCGACCGGACAACAGGCGACACGCTGTGGTCCGCCAGGCTCAGAGGGTCGGACTTTGTGACGGTGACCGTCGACGACGGAGCAGTATTTGCGACGACGCGTGGCCGCCTCTACCGGCTGGACCCGGCCACCGGCGACATCATGTGGTCGAACACCTTGCCGGGCCTTGGCTACGGTATCGCCAGCATCGCCGGCTCGTCGTCCGGGCCAGCCGCCGAGCGCCGGCGCCGCGAGCAGGCGGCTGCAGCGGGTGCCTAGGGTCGTTCCGACCCCGACCTTCTTCAAGACCCCCGCGGCATTTCGAGCCTGGCTGCAGAAGCACCACCGCACGAAGACGGAGATCTGGGTCGGCTATCGGAAGAAGAGCACCGGTCTTCCGAGCATGACGTGGCAGGAGTCGGTGGACGAGGCGCTCTGCTTCGGCTGGATCGACGGCATCCGCAAGAAGGTCGACGCCGACAGCTACATGAACCGGTTCACGCCGCGGCGAAACGGAAGCGTGTGGAGCGCCGTCAACACCCGCCGGGCCACTGAACTTATGAAGGAAGGGCGGATGCGCGCCGCCGGGAAAAAGGCGTTTGAGGCCCGGGACCCGGCCAAGACGGTGGTCTACCAGTTCGAACTCACGCCTGAGCTCCTGGCCGCCTTCAAGGCGCACCGTTCCGCGTGGGAATTCTTCAAGGCGCAGCCGCCGGGCTATCAGCGCCGGGTGATCTGGATGGTGATGAGCGGCAAGCAGCAGGACACGCGTGCCCGCCGCCTCGCCGGGCTGATCGAGATGTGCGCCTCCGGCCGCCGGTTCGAGATGATGCCGGCGTCACGCAAGAACGCCTGAAATCTTTACGTTTTCTTAACTCCGTCCTAACGCCGGATTTCAACGTCCCCTTTCGGATCTCCCTGTTTCTGTGTAGGATCTGGCGCGACCGTACCCTTTGAGGAGACTGAATAGACACATGCGAGCGTTGATCTTCGTACTCACTCTCTCGCTCGTCGCCCTGGGCGGCGGTGCGGCCGTGGCCCAGGAAGGGCATCCGCTGAAGGGATCGTGGATTGGCACCTGGACCGGCAACAAGGTGCACGGCAATGACGTGCTGATGATCATGAACTGGGATGGCAAGGCCGTCACCGGCATCATCAATCCAGGGACAGACGACATCGCGATCAAGTCGGTCACGCTCGATGCAGACAAGTGGACGGTGCATGTCGAGGCCGACACCAAGGACAAGGCGGGCCCGATCGCCTATGTGATCGACGGCAAGCTCGAAAACCTGGCGATGCACAACCGCATCATCACCGGCACCTGGAAGAGCCAGCGCGGCAGCGGCGCCTTCCGCATTCAGCGTCAGTAGCGAATGCGAGGTACGTCAATGAAGAACATCCTGCGCGGTCTCGCGGCGGCTGTTGCGCTTGCGGTCGTGGCCGGCGTTGCGCCACTGGCGCATCACTCGGTCGCGGCGAAGTTCGACGAATCCAAGACCCAGACGTTGTCCGGTGTCGTCACGCTCGTGGACTGGCGGAATCCGCACGTGCACGTGTACCTGAACGTCCGCGATGCGAAGGGCGAGCAGGTGAACTGGGCCGTCGAGCTCGAGAGCCCGATTGACCTGGCCGACAGCGGCTGGAACGAGACCTCGGTGCGACCGGGGGATGCCATTACCGTCACCGGCTTCCCGGCGCGCAACGGATCACGCCAGGTCTGGTCGAACAAGATGACGGAGACGCGGAGCGGCAAGCAGGTGCTGAACTTCAAGCCCTCGATGCCGGCGCCGCCGCTCGTGAAGCGTCCGACTCCGCTTGGCCCGAATGGCGTGCCGCGCCTGGGCATGGTGCCCGGCGGCGCGGATGGCTACTGGGGATATCCGAGTTCGACGGTCCTGATCGAGAACACGGCCAAGGTAGACATCCGGCCCGACGGCCTGCTGCGCAATCCCGCGGCCGATGCGGCCAAGGTTGCCCCGTTCCAGCCCTGGGCACTGTCCGTCTACCGGAACCGACAGACCCGCTACCTGCAGGACGACCCGACCTTCGTCAATTGCAAGCCGCCAGGGGGGCCGCGCCAGTTCCAGCAGCCCTACGGCGTCCAGTTCATTCAGGACGATGAGAGGCAGCGCATTTTCGTGCTCATCGGTGGGGGAAACCGAAATTACCGTATCATTTACCTCGATGGCCGCAGCCAAGCCGGGCAGGTCGGCGGCGACGACGACAACCCCTTGTACTACGGTCGCGCGGTTGCAAAATGGAACGGCCAGACCCTCGAAGTGGACACCACGGGATTCAACGAGGACTTCTGGTTCACGAACGGCGGGCTGCCCCACACGGACAAACTGAGGCTGCTCGAGAAGTTTACGAGGACCGACTTCGACACGCTGCAGTACGAGGTGACGGTTGACGACCCCGGCGCCTACACACGGCCGTGGTCAACGGGCTGGACGCTCCGATGGGTGGGTGGAGCGGATCTGCCGGTGCATTTTTGCCAGGACAATAGGCCGTAAGAGGTCAGGGACCATCAACGGAGGAACGAGATGAGAGCGTATTTACTT
The DNA here is from genome assembly GCA_035537775.1 of Vicinamibacterales bacterium. Lineage (GTDB taxonomy): Bacteria > Acidobacteriota > Vicinamibacteria > Vicinamibacterales > UBA2999 > Gp6-AA40. Next base: position 15,254 of record DATLLQ010000044.1, read on the forward strand.
GCTGGCTTGATCGCCGGTGTCCTGCTGCTTACGGGCGGCAAGGCCATGGCCCATCACTCCTTCGCGGCGGAGTTCGACGGCACGAAGCGGGTGACGTTGACCGGCGTCGTGACGAAGGTTGAATGGACCAACCCGCACGTCTGGATCTACTTCAACGTGAAGGATGAGAAGACGGGCGAGGTCACGAACTGGGGCGCCGAGTTTGGTCCGCCGCACGGCCTGCAGCGTGGCGGCTGGCGCCGCGACACCGTGAAGCTCGGTGAAAAGGTCACCGTCACGGACGCGGCTCTGGCGAAGAACGGCAGCAAGCGCGTGAACGCGCGGACGATCACGCTGGCCAGTACGGGTGCCCGTCCGGGCACGACGCTGGACGCGGCGTCGAGCGAAGGCCGCACCCCCTAAACAGGTGAACGGCGGCGGATCCGGTCGGGTCCGCCGCATTCCTGCCTTTTTCGGTCCGTAGGAGTACACGTCCATGCGCAATGGTTTCGCGCTGCTCGTCTCCGGCGCGTTGTTCCTGTCCCCGATGCTCGCCGAGTCACTGATCGGTCAGGCCGCTCAGGGTGCCCCGGCCGCTCAGGGTGCTCAAGCAGGCCAGGGTGACGGCCGCCAGGGTGGAGGCCGTCAAGGCGGCGGACAGGGCCGTCAGGGTGGCGGCGGCGGTGGTCGCGGTCGTGGTGCTGCCGCACCAGCTGCTCCGGCGCCTCGCAACGCGGCAGGCCGCGTCATCTTCAGCAACGGCAACCCGAAAGAGACGGTCCTCTGGACGGCGAGTCTCGGTATCAGAGACATTCCGGTGTCCCGCGATCAGGTGCCATTCCAGCCGTGGGCGAAGGCGCTCTGGGAGGATCGCGAGAAGCACGAGCTCGAGCCGCACGCGCGCTGCAAGGCCTCGGGCATGTTGCGCCAGTTCCTCACGCCCTATGGCACAGAGTTCGTCGAGAATGCCGACCTGAAGCGCATCTACATCTTCGATGTCGGCGGGCCGCACACGTTCCGCACGATCTATATGGATGGCCGCTCCCATCCGAAGAACCTGACGCCCAGCTACTACGGTCATTCCATCGGCTGGTGGGAAGGCGATACGCTCGTCGTCGATTCCGTTGGCTTCAACGAGAGCTTCTGGTGGGACCGCCGCGGCCTGCCGAGCACGACGCAGCTGCACTTCCTCGAGAAGTTCACGCGCACCGACGCGCAGAACATGCGCTACGAATTCACGGTGGACGACCCGGGCGCGTACACGAAGCCGTTCGGCGGCACGGTCGGCATCCGCGCGTCGTCGGGCACCGACCTGTTCGAGTACGTCTGCCAGCAGGCGAACTACGCGCACGAGCTGATGGTCGGCGAGGCCAAGTCGGTCGATCGCTCGGTGACGACGGTTCCATAACAAAACTCCCAACTTCCAACTTCCAACTCCCAAGTCCCCCAAAGGGGCTTGGGAGTTTTCTTTTATGGTCGACATCAGTTCGCTGCACCACGTCGCTGTATGCGTGACCGACATCGCGCGGTCCAAAAAGTTCTACGGTGACGTCCTCGGCCTGAAGGAAGTCGATCGGCCGGCGTTTCCCTTTGCGGGCGCGTGGTATGAGCTCGGCGACGGCCGTCAGCTCCACCTCATCGTTCACGAGCGCCCGCGCACGCTGCGCGGGACGACGGAGATCGACCTGCGCGACGGGCATTTTGCGTTCGGCGTCGCCGACTACGAGCAGGTGGTGGAGCAGCTGCAGGCCGCTGGCGTGGAATGCGTTGTCCGGCCGGACAATGTGACGCCGTGGAAGCAGGTCTACGTCACTGATCCGGACGGGAATGTCATTGAGTTGAACACCCCCCGTTGATGTATACAGGCTGGGCATGACAGTCGTCCTTGATGAGGACTTGAGCCACCGCCCCGGGAAAGCGAGATCGTCGGTATTCGTCCACCTGATGACGGGAATCGCCTTGCTCTCCAAAGGCCTGTCGGCGCTCTCGCACCCGGAAGCGCCCCCCGCGCTGGCCGGGATCGGCATTGGTGGCGGGGTGCTGGTGCTTGCCTGCGTCGCCCTGCACAAGCGTCGGCGTGGTGTGCGGCACTTCGATGCCATGGTGTACCTCCTGGAAGGCGCCGTCGCTGTGATGGTGGGTGTGGCGTCGCTGCAGCGTGGCACGGACTTCATTCAGTACGCCTGGTTCGTGGCGAGCGTCGGATTCCTGACTGCGGCGATCGTCAACTTCCGGAGGCTGCGCACAATGCCGGCTCTGCGGGAATCGGTGGGCCCCCACTGACGGTCGCGTTGACGCCGGTGACCGCATGAAGCACACTCCCAGCCGTATGCGAAGGCTTCTTGTTTTCACGATATCCGCCATCTTCGCGCTGGCCGGACTCCTGGGCGTGTCGCTCTATGCGGCCACCGCCACTGCGCGGCCCGACGACGTCGGCCTGTCAGCCGAACGCCTGAAGCGCGTCACCGAGCTGATGCAGCGTCACATCGACGCGAAGACGTTCAGCGGCGCCGTCACGCTCATCGCCCGCAACGGGCGCATCGCGCACTTCGAGGCGCAGGGGCTGATGGACGTCGAGTCGAAGAAGCCGATGCAGAAGGACACCATCTTCCGCATCATGTCGATGACGAAGCCGGTCGTCGGCGTCGCAGTGATGATGCTGGTCGAGGACGGGAAGGTGCGCCTGACCGATCCGGTCGGGCGGTTCATCCCCGAGCTCCAGAACCTGAAAGTCACGGCGCTCAATACCGACGGCGTCGCGCAGCCGGCCAACGCCATTGCGGCGCCGATGCCGACACGGACCGTCGATGCCGTGCGGCCGATCACGGTGCGCGATCTGCTCACGCACACGTCGGGGTTGACGAGCGGAGGCGCGAGCGCGGCGCAGCTGTCCCAGGTGCCGATCGGCGCCGGCGAGTCGCTGTCGGTGGTGATGCCGCGCCTGAAGAACGTGCCGCTCGACTTCCAGCCGGGCACGCGGTGGGCCTACAGCGCGCAGTACGGCTTCGACGTCCTGGCGCGCGTCGTCGAGGTCGCGTCGGGCATGCCGTTCGATCGCTTTGCGAAGCAGCGCATCTTCGATCCGCTCGCGATGAAGGACACCTTCTTCTATCCGGCGACCGGTAATCCGCGCATCGCGACGCTGTATCAGTCGGTGGACGGCCAGCTGCGCAAGCAGGCGGACGGCGCCTGGGTGAACGGCGCCTACTTCTCTGGCGGCGGCGGGCTCTTCAGCACGGCTGAGGACTATCTGCAGTTCGCCATGATGCTGATGAACGGCGGGCAGCTGGACGGCCGCCGTGTGCTCAGCACCCGCACCGTGGATCTGATGGCGAGCGCTTTCGCACCGGACACGCTCCCGGGCCGCGCGGCCGGCGAGGCGTGGGGGCTGAGCATGCGCGTCATTACCGACCCGGCGCTCCGGAACACCTTCCTGTCGAAGGGCAGCTTTGGATGGAGCGGGGCCTACAACACGCACTTCTTCATCGACCCGAAGGAAAAGATCATCGGCATCTACATGACGCAGTCGGCGTACCTCGAGACGCGTGCGCAGATGCGCGAGGATTTCGAAACGGCTGTCATGCAATCGATCGTCGGCGGAACAAGCGTGCAGACAGGAACAAACTGATGAAGCGAATCACATGGCTCATCGCGGCAGCGGTGTTCGTCGGCCTGGCGGCCGTTGCGGCCCAGCGCGCGCCGTTCGTGCCGATCACGGACAAGACGCTCCTCAATCCGGCGCCCGAGGACTGGCTGATGTACAGCCGGACCTACGACGCCCAGCGCTTCAGCCCGCTCAAGCAGATCACACGGCAGAACGTCGCGCAGCTGAAAGAGGTGTTCAAGGTCGAGTTCCCCAACGGGCAGCAGGAGAGCATCCCGCTCGTCTACCGCGGCGTGATGTACGTGGTCGTTCCTCCGAACGCGATTCGTGCGCTGGATGCGACGACCGGCGAGCAGATCTGGGAGCACAAGCGTCCGACCGGGCAGGCGCGCATCAAGGCGATCGCCATGTACGACGACATGGTCTATTGGACGGCGCCTGACGGCTTCGTCCAGGCGCTCGACGCGAAGACCGGCGCGGTCCGGTGGGAAACGAAGACCGACGGCGGCATGACGTCAGGCGTCATCGTCGTCGAAGGCAAGGTACTGAGCGGCCGCGCGTGCAGTCCCGTCGGGGCGAACTGCTACATCGCCGCGCACGACGCGAAGACCGGCAAGGAGCTGTGGCGGTTCAGGACGGCGGCGACGGACAGCGATCCGGGCGGCGCCTCATGGGCCGGCTCGCCGGAAGGAGGCCGCATGGCGGCGACCTGGGGATTGCCCGGCGGCTACGATCCGCAGCGCCGGTTGGTCCTCTGGGGCGTAGCGAACCCGATGCCGAACACGCGGCGCGCACGGCACGACGGCAAGTTCGACGCGGTGCCGACGCATTCGCCGTCCGATCTGTACAGCAACTCGACGGTGGCGCTGAACCCGGAGACCGGCAAACTGGCCTGGTACTTCCAGCACCTGCCCGGCGACGACTGGGATCAGGACTACACGCACGAGCGCACGATGGTCCGCACCGCCGTCAACCCGAATCCAAAATTCGTCAAGTGGATCAATCCTGACGTCAAGCGCGGCGAACAGCGCGACGTCAGCATCATGGTCGGCGAAGGCGGCGGCATCTTCGTGAACGATCGCGCCACCGGACAGTTTCTGTGGGCGACGCCGTTCCCGTTCGACGCACCGAACTTCCTGATCAAGGACATCGACGTCAAAACCGGCCGCGTGCACGCCAACGACAGCGTGATGCTGAAGCAGCCTGGCGAGCGCCATGTGATCTGCTCGTACAACACACGGAGCTACTGGCCGACGGCGTATCACCCGGGCGAGAACGCTCTCTACATTCCGTACGTCGACAACTGTCTGGATATGACCTCTGCCAGCGCGGACGGCAGCGTGCGTGAGCGTCGCGTCGCCATTGCACGTGAGGGCAGCGATCCGGCGACGTGGGCCGGCGTGGCCAAGGTCAATGTGTCAACTGGCGAGATTCAGTACATCCATCGTCAGCACGCGCCCGGGAACGGCGCGGTGCTGGCAACCGCCGGCGACCTGGTGTTCTGGGGAGACCTCGACCACATGTTCCGCGCCTTCGACGCCGCCAGCGGCAAGGTGTTGTGGGAGACG
>DATLLQ010000045.1:0-12190 GCA_035537775.1 Vicinamibacterales bacterium
TGCCTGTCCTCCCGGCGGGTCCAGGCGATGGCGGTGTTCAGGGCCACGCGATACATCCAGGTAGGCACGGACGATTCGCCGCGGAACGCATCGACGGATCGCCAGACCTGCAGCGCGATCTCCTGGAACAGATCCTGACGATCGGCGTGCTCGAAGGCGTAGGCATGAACGACCTTGAACAGGATCCCTTTGTGGCTCGCCAGCCACTCGTTGAAGATGCGATCCCGCTCGCTGTCGATCACGGTTTGATCCCGTTAGTCGTGGAGGGCGGCCTCTTTCTTACAGATGAGAACTGGACCGTTCGGGTCGTTCGGACCGTTCGGGTCGTTCGGGCCGTTCGGGTGGTTGGTGGCGTGACGTCAGATTACTGGGTACAGAGGCACACGGCGATGCCGGTCATCACCAACAGCCAGACCACGAAGGTGCCTGTGAGACTCAGACGATGATGTGCCATGCGACGTTTCTCTCGAATGCCGGCTACTGAATCCGGAACGGCACGCTGCGGCTCGCCGCCGGTTCGATCTCGCCGTATGGGGTCACGGCAATCTCCAGCACGTATCCCCCACGCTCCAGCCCGCTCAACGGGATACTCCGCTGGATCGGATACGTGAGGTCTCCGCTCGCAACGGCAGGCTCGGCCTGCTCGGCGACGGTTCGGTGCGCCACTGCGTGCTGCCCGTCATATATCGTCGTTGTCACAACCATCGCGCCACTGCCGGCGCGCTTCTTCGACGTACGGTTGTCATATGCCTCGGCATACAGCGTCAGAACATCCGACGGGGCGAACTGCCGCGCCGTTGTCGGCGGTCCAGGCAGTGCGGTGGCCAGGGTGTGCCGCGATGGCGGCGGTACCACGGCCCCATACGTCAGCCAGGGTGAGTTCATCACTTTGGGCGCCACGCACACGTTGTTCCGGCAATTGGCGGGTTTCTGCTCGTCGCGGGTCACGACCAGTGCCGTCGGCGCCAGTGCGGCGTCCGCCGTCGTCAGCGCCAGACCGCTCAGCATGATTGCGTCCTCGCGAAAGTCTGGGACCTCGAGGTCGTAGACGACGCTGCCCGTGCGGTTGTCGCTCGCGCTCGCGATTCGCAGTTGATAGCGTCCCGGCGGAAAGTCGAACACGGACACAAATCGCATTCCGTGTTCCATCGCGCGCGCGTAGGCCGCAGGCTGCAGCGTGATGTTGCCGCGTCCGCGGATCTCGGGAAATATCCGTTTCCTCGCGTCGCTGGCGAGGTGGCGCACGTCGATCTGTCCGGTAAACGCGCCGTTCGTTTCGGTGAACGCCATGGCCGACGCATCGGTCTCGATGGTCAGTGCGACTTCTACGAGCTTGTTGGGACGGCGAAATGCAGCGGCATGAACGCGGAGCGGTATCCCCGCGTGAGTGGCGGCAGGATTGGCGAGGGCGCCGAGAACACCGTCTGTGGGAGGACGCGTCCGCCGTGCCTGATCCGCCCGCTGCTTCTCGGTGAGCGGGACATACCCTTCACGCGTTCGCACGGTCAGGCCGGGGCGCTTGACCGTGACGGTGACGTTGACGAAGCGACCGTCATCCTTTTCGTACCCGGAGTTGAACCCGAGGCCGTAGAAACTACTGCTGTCGATGGCGATACGCTCGAAGCTCTGCGTAAAGGTGTTGGTGTTGATGGTCGCGAACCCTCCCGTGGCGCGACCCATGGCGCGAAACAGCATCCGGCTCTCGAGTTCACCCATCTCGACCGTCAGGCCGCGAGGATCGATCGGATAGATGGTCAGATTGGCGCGCGTCGCCAGGGACAGCGCGGCGCGGGCGACGTCGAAGTCGTACGACCTCACTCCCCCCCGGTAGTCGATCACATCGAGCCAGTCGAACATTGGCCCTTCGGAAAAATACAGCAGCGTCTTGTGGCGGCCTTCCATGGCCGCAACGACCTCGATGAGATCCCGGAAGTCCTCGGCCCTTACCTGACCAGTGGGACGCGGGCTGTCGGCACAGCCTCCGAATCCCCCGCTGTACTTCTCCACCGCCTGCATGATCAGCCGCAGGCTGTTCGTGAACTCCTGTCCATCCGTGCGCAGACCTCTCCCGAGCTGGATCACGGTCGCGACGTCGTAGGGGCCGAAGTAGCGCGTCATGAATTCCTTGATCAGGAAACGCGTCTTCAGCGCCATGCACTGGTCGTTCACACTCAGGGCGAAGATGTACACGCGCCCTGGAGGATCTTCGTTGGTCCTGACGTCGCTTTCGACGCCGGTCAACGTCTCGCGCACCGGCGGCAACGGCAGGTTCACTTCCTCGAACGTCGTCATCTCGCGCGGCTTGCCATTCTCGAGCAGCTCGAAGTCGTCCACGGTCAGGCCGCGCACCGGCTTCCCGTCGCTGTCGGAGACGAACACGGTGACCGACACGGCGTCCGCGCGGGAGCGGAACACGGCGCTGGGTTGAGTCGATTGACCCGGTTGAGGGGACTGAGCCTGCGTGTGTTTCCGCGTTTGGGGGGCGAGCCCGACGATCAATATCGCGAACAGCGCTGTGGTCGAGCGAGCGGTCACGGTTCACTCCATCACACGAGTCAACCCGGGGCCCGGAACCTGCTTGGCGTGGAGACTACACGACTGGCAACATGGTGTCAAATTTTGGCATCTTGATGCCGAGTCGGCTGCGGTATCCTCGTGCTGGTGGCCGAACAGCGTCCCCCAACCGTCGGCGAAGTGCTGGAGTTGGAGTTTTCGCGCCTCCGGGCCACCGGCCGCTACGGTCCGCTAGAAACCCAGCAGCAGAAGGCCGAATTCCTCAAGCTCGACAAAGCGTCGCTGAATCGCTTTCAGAACGGGCGCCGGGAGCTGACGCGAAAACGCGCGCTCGACTTCGCCCGCCGCCTCAGGAACCGGTCCGACGACGACGCTGAAACGCGGGAGCTGGCGGACCGGCTGCTGGTCGCCCGCCGCGACGCATCGGCCGATCAGGTACAGGTCGAGACCTGGTTCGAGAAGCAGATCGAGCTGAAGAGCCTGATGATCGTCGAGTTTCGCGAGCCCCCTGCCCTGTCCGGAGCGCGCCGCGACCTCGTGGACGTCGTCGGCCGCGCCGTCGCCCGCGGCCAGACATACGCCATGATGCTGCCCTTCAGCCCGGAGCAGTCGCGTTCGGCGAGCCTGCCGATTCCGGTGCGCAACTACCTGGCGGATCTGAAGCGGTCGGTCTTCACGACCTACCGCACCATCCTCGAGGACGTGCTCCACTGTGTGTACGACGAACACGGGGATGACCGCGAGAGCCTCGAACTGGCGACACGACGCCTGAAGCTGTTTGGACTGCGGTCGGCCGAGGCCGGCCCGTCGGTCGCGATCGGCTACCGGCTGTTCTTCCTCGCGTATTCGGAAACATCGGCCGCTGCGCATGCCGAACGATGGGACTGGGTGTCGTCGGGCGGCAATACACAGATGATCGAACGCGATTCGTCGGAGCTCGAACTGCTGGCGCTGCAATCGCGGTTCTTCCCGCTGGTCGAGTTCTGGCGCGCGCGGCATTGTCTTCCGGAGACGTCGGCGGAGATCGGGCGATTCGCCACCGAGCTGGAGTCGAAGGAGTTGTACAAGACCAGCCTGGAGCTGGGCGAGCCGCAGTGGGAAGTGCTCGAGACCCGATCCAGCGCCCAGATCGTCACCGAGTTTCTCGATCGCGTGCAGACGCCGTTACCAGCCGCCAAGCGGACTCCGGCGACTGCCCCACGAAGAGCCCGCCGCTGACACAGCGACCTCCCCGGTTACAGTCCTTCTCGCAGCCGCCGGCGAGCATCGGACAGCCGGCTTTTCGACGTGTTGGGAGGGATGGCCAGCCGCGCGGCGATTTCGTTGTGGGTGTGTCCCAGCACGTCGTACAGGAGAAATACCTCCCGCTGAGCCGAGGTCAATCCGCGAAGCGCGCGGCGAATGGCCAGGGTCTCCTCGACCGTCGCATTCATCAGAACCGGACGACGATTCGCATAGCGCGGGCACGCCTGCGCCCACCGTCTCTGCTTTCGACAGCGATCGAGGCAGGCGTTTATCACGATGCGACTGAGCCACGTCAGAGGCGCCGCATCGCCACGGAAGCTGTCGCCACACCGGAGCGCGCGAAGGAACGCCTCCTGGACCATGTCTTCCGCCTCGTCTCCGACATAACGGGCGGCAACAGCACGCAGCTGGCGCTGGGACCGTTCGTAGAGTTGCACCACGATGTCCTGCACCGGACCCTCTCGAGACACCATCTACGGCGTCGTTGTGGCGACGGCCGCGATGATTGAAGACCAGCGAACCGGCTGCCTCGTGCGCAGGATCTGTCGGGCGCGGATGAGTGTGTCCGGCGTCGCCCGCGAGGCACTCACCGGCCGGCCCGCCGCGTAGTCCAGCAACTTCTCGGTCACCGTGGTCCGGAACGCGTCGGGACGCTGCAGCAGTACGTCCCGCAGCTGGAGGACGCCGTTCGTCGGCGTGCCATCGACGAATGTTCCAGAGGCGTCCACTGGACCGGCCTGATCGCGCTCCCGCCAGCGGCCGATCGAATCGAAGTTCTCCAGCGCGTAGCCAAGCGGAAAGAAGTTGCGATGACAGTTGGCGCACGGCTCGGCTGGCAGCGCGCGCGTCTGGGGAGTGATCGGCAGTTCGGGCTTCACGGGCGACGCATTCGGAAATGGGCGCGGCGCGGCTGCCCCCAGGAAACGCAGACGCACCCACAATGCCCGCGATGCGGGCGACGTGTATGCGGCGTCGGGGCCGTGATTGTGCCTGGAGGTCACCATCAGAACGCTCCCGTGCCCAAGCAGCCCTGCCCTCTCCGGTGAGGACACGACGCGACGGAACTCGGCGCCGGTGACACCGGGCACGCCGTAGTGACGTCCGAGCCGCTCGTTCAGGAACGTGTAGTTCGCGCTCCAGAGCTCGACGGGATCGCGGTCCTCTCGCAATTGACTGAGGAGAAAGAGTTCGGTCTCCCTGGCCAGCGCGTCGCGCAGCGACACGTCGTAGTCAGGAAACGACGCCTTGTCCGGCTCCGCCTTAGCGAGCTGGTCGAGGGCCAGCCACGGGGAGAAGAAGCGCGACACGAAGGCGCGCGCGCGGTCGTCGTTCAGCATGCGCACGACGTGACGCTCGAGCGTCACCTGATTCGCCAGGCGGTTGCGCTGCACGTCCTCGAGCAGCGGCGCATCAGGCGCGCCGTTCCACAGGAGCCTCGCGAGCCGGTCGGCAATTTCGGCGCTCGTGGCACCTGTCGTGGGCGCCACATCTGCTCCCAGACCTGCCTCGATCGTCTTCAGCAGCGCGTCGTACGTTGCCCTGCCGGGACGCGGCGCACCCGCCGGCGGCATCGTCCCCGCCTGGAGCTGGCGATAGGCCCGCGTCCACGCGTCCGGGTCTTCAGCGATCCGCGCGGGGTCGAACTGGTCCAGCAGCGCTCCCGACGGGGAACGCATCACGCCGTTATGGCAGCCGGCGCAGTACGTCGAGATGACCTGGGTTGCAGGTCGCTCTTGAGCCGCAGGGAACGCGGACACGCCTGCAAGGACAACGATCACGATTGCCGCGAGTGGTGCGATGCGCATGAACGCGACCATACCGCGGCGAGCTGGCCCGAGGTTTCACGGGGTTGTCCGGAGGATGTAAAGAGTTTGTCCTTTGTGCGATCAGGGAATGACTTCCCTCGCCTGGAACGGCGCGCTGGCGGCAATGCCACCGATGATGGCCGACCACCGATATCCCTGCGCCGAGGCGGTGCGCACAACCTGCCGCACCGAGGGCATCTCGAATTCGTAGACGCGACCGGGCCTGCCCTTCCGATTCAGCGCGTAGGCCAGGAGCTGGCGCGTGACGCTCGTGTAGTACGCGTCGCGATATCTGAGCAGGCCGGCACGCATTTCGATGGGACCGTTGAAACGGGTCCCGTCCGTGAAGGCACCGGACGCGTCAATCGGTGCGCCGCTGTCAGTCGTCCGCCAGCGGCCGACGGCGTCGAAGTTCTCGAGCGCCAGCCCCATCGGGTCGAACATCGCGTGACAGCTTGCGCACTGAGGGTTCGTTCGATGCACCAGCAATCGCCCGCGCATCGTCCCGGGCGGCTCCTCTCGCGGTTGCGGCTCCGCAAGCGGCGGGATGTTCGCGGGTGGTTCCGGCACCTCCATCCCGAAGAACCGGCTCATCACGTACGTACCGCGCAGGGTCGGCGACGTGCGCTTCTCCGTCGAGAGCGCCGTCAGCATCCCGGCCTGGCCGAGGAGGCCGGCGCGGTTCCCGTTCGGCCACCGAACACGCCTGAAGTCCTTGCCGCTGACGCCGGAGATACCGTAGTGCCGCGCCAGACGCTCGTTGACGAATGTGTACGGCGCGGTCCACAGCTCCACGGCGTCGTGATCCCCGCGCACCTGACTCTGCACGAAGAGGCGGGTTTCCGTGCCCATTGCGTCCAGCAGCTCAGCGTCCACCTGCGGGAACAGCACCGGATCCGGTCTCGCTCTCTTCAGCCTGTCCAGGGACAGCCACGTGGCGAAGAAGTTGTCGAGCAGCGCGGCAGACCGCTTGTCGCGGAGCATGCGGGCAACCTGCCGGGTGATTCCATTCAGATCGCCAAGCTCGCCGCGTTGTGCCGCCTGCAGCAGAGGCGCATCGGGCACATCACGCCAGATGAACGCTGCCAGCCGTGCGGCCACCTCGGAATCCGTCGCGCGATCGAGTGATTGATCCCGGGCGTCGGCGGTCGTTCGACGCCACACCTTCAGCCGCTCCTGAGCGGCGGCAACCTCCGATGTCTGCTCGGGGTACGTGCGCAGCAGCTCCGCATACGTCCTCTCTGCATCCCGGTTCGCTCCGAGTTTCTCGTGCAAGCCGGCGATCCGAATCAGCGCCTTCGCCGCCAGCGCGCGATTCGTGCCTGCCGCCTCTGCCGCTTGTGCGTAGAGGACGATCGCCTGCTTCAAGTCGCCTCTCGCATGCTCCTGCACGAGCCCCCGCTCGTAGAGCTCTTGCGCACTCTGGGCCGCCAGCGCGATCGATACCACCATTGCCAGCGACAGACCGAGCACGAGCGGCTTTCTCACGGGACGAACCTGTAGCCGACGCCGTGCACCGTCTGGATGTGGGCCGGCTGCGCGGGATTCGTTTCGAGCTTCCCGCGGAGACTCGCAATGTGGTTGTCGACCGTTCTCGTCACGGGATAGGAATCGAAGCCCCACACTTTGTTCAGGATTTCATCACGCGTGACGACCGCGTTACTGCGCGAGGCCATGAACCGGAGCAGCGCGAACTCCTTGCGGGTCAACTCAACGGGCTTGCCACGGTGACAGGCTACGTAGAGCCCGAAGTCCACCTCCGATCGGCCGAACTTGAGCGTATCGGGAGCGCCAGGCGCCGGCGCGGCACGTCGCAGCAACGCGCGGACCCGGGCCATGAGCTCCGGCACCGAGAACGGCTTGGTGACGTAGTCGTCCCCTCCCAGATCGAGGCCACGCACGCGATCCGCTTCTTCGCTTCGCGCCGTCAGCATCAGCACGGGCACCTGGACGTGTTCCTTGCGCAGTCGCCGGCACAATTCGAGCCCACTCATGCGCGGCAGCATCAGGTCCAGAACGATCAGATCGGGCTGCTCCTTCCGGCACAACCCGTACGCCGTCTCACCTTCGGTCGCGGTGACCACCTCGTACTGCTCGAATCGCAGGTTGTCCGCGACCGTCCGCAGAATGCCGGGATCGTCTTCGACGACGAGCACTTTCGTCATGCGTGTGCCTCTAAGGGGATGCAGACCGTAAACGTACTGCCGTGACCAGGCTGACTGACGACCGCGATGCGCCCCCGGTGCGCTTCGACGACGTGCAGCGCGAGCGTGAGGCCGAGCCCGGTTCCGGCGATGCCGGTCGTTTCCCGTGACTGGACGCGATGGAAGCGCTCGAAGATCCGCGCCTGATCGTCCGCCGCAATGCCGATCCCGTGATCGACGACGTCCACGAAGGCCTCGGCGTTGCGAGTACCAGTGCGTATCTCGATATGACGCGAGTCGCCCGAATACTTGATCGCGTTGCCGAGGAGATTGAGAATCGCCTGCGTCAGGGCCTCAGGGTCCGCGCGAACAATTGGCTCAGTGCCGTCGCTGGCAATCGTCAGCGTGAAGCCAAGCTGCGCGAGCGGATACTCCATCGCTCTCGCAGCCGCCTGAACGACGTCGTCGAGCGGCGCGTCCTGCAAGTGATAGGACTTGCGACCCTGATCGATGCGCGAGAAGTCGAGCACGCTGTCCACGAGCCGGGTGAGGCGTTCGGTCTCGCTGACAATGGTTCGCAGATAGTCGGAGGTCGTTTCCGACGTGGGCGCGCGGCCCATCAACAGCGTTTCCGCGTGGGCGCGGATCGACGTCAGCGGAGTCTTCAGTTCATGCGAGACGCTGGCGACGAAGTGGGAGCGCAGTGTGGCGGTCTCCGCTTCGCGGTGCACGTCGCGAATAAGCAGAGACCCCGCCAGCAACCCGGCTCCCAGCACCACAAACAGCGTCAACCCGTACGTCCGCCCATGTCCTTCGGGCCGATCGGCGAACCGGCCGGGCAGCCAGGCCACATGCAGATCAACGAAACCGTCGCCGAATGGCACGGTCCCCGGAGACGGCCTGGCGTGCAGCGTGACGTCGCGCGGAACGATCTGCCGGGCCGACACGGCCATCACCAGCGGAGCCGCAAACGACTGGGGAGACACCAGCGTCAGCAGCCACGGTTCATCACCGTAGCCCATCCACGCGAGATCGCCGGGCGCCGACCGCGCCGCCTGCTGCAGCTTGGCCAGCGGATCACGGGTGTCATCGATCAGCGCCGAGATCTGCTGGCCCGTGCGAATCTCCGCATCGATGACTCGCAGGGCATCCACAGACGCGGGAGTCTTCAGCCTGCGCAGCAGTGATTGCAGAAGGAGCGCTTCGTTGGGCGAGCGCCAGGGCGGCGGTGTGGCCCTGGCACGCTGCAGCAGCGAGTACGTAGCCGGGCCGCTGCTTCGTCCATCCTCGAGCAGCCGCTCAGCCGCGTAGAGGGCAAACGGGACGCCGTCCTCGTCCACCACCGCGCCGCAGCGTTCCAACGCCGCGAGATCGTTGCGCTCGGCATCCGCGGTCTGGCCTGCCTTCACGTAGCTCCGGCCAAGCCAGAGACGCGCGGCACACACCTCCGACGGTGAGCGGGCAACCTCCATGGCGTGACGGTAGGCGGCAGCCGCCGCAACCGGATCGTCGTGCTGAAATTCCTGTATCTCGCCTTCGTGCTGCGCCCGCGCGAACTCCACACCGAATGGCGGCGGCGTGTTCGCAGAGCGCCCTTGTCGAGGTTGCCCCTTCAGGGGCGCCACAGCGGCTCCCTGTTCCCATGGCGGAACGATGCGGTCGTGGCCGCGGTCCCGGACCATCGGCGCGACGAAAACGATCGGCGAGTCGGACGGGAGGCGCCCAGCCGGGTCGCCAATCAGCCGGTTGACCTCACCCAGACGAAGCGCCTGCAGCCGGGCAGACAGTTCCCGACGAAGTTGATCCAGCGCTTCGCGGCGCTGCTCGGTGGCGCGCCGCTCGGACAGCTCGTTCTCCTGCCGCACGACACGGACGACAAGCAAGATCCCCACGGCCGTGGGGATCAGGATGGCGGACAGCAGGAGTGCAATCCGCCGCAGGCGTCGCCTTCGATCAGCGGGACTCACGGCCGGTATTGTAGGCGCACCCCCCTTGTGAGGTTTGTCATGGAAATGTACGGTGTTTTCAATCGACCGTTGGCTATTCAAACGAGCCGACGGCTATTGCTGAAGGCTCCTCGAACACACAAGCTGAACAGATAAGCGTATGGATTCCTTTACCCAGATGCTGCGCTTCCCAACACCTATGAGACCGCGCACATAAGCAATTCGCACGCGCTCCATCGCTTTCAAAAGATCTCGCTGATGGCGCGAAGCTTGCTCAATGTTCGCCGCTTCCCATGGGTCGCGCGCATTCCGCCGGTTTCCACCATCCATCAATCTGGGTCACTCTGATCGCCGCCTGCGTGGCTGCCTGCGGCGCGACATCGACAGAATCGTTAGTGGGCCCTGGCGGACCCAAGTGCTCGGTAACGCTGACGGCACCGGCCGATCCGATCAGTGCGAGCGGCGACGCGGGAACGGTCGTCGTGAGCACCCAACCCGAGTGCGAATGGACAGCGTCCGCTGAGGCCTCCTGGATCACCGGGGTGACCCCGACGCAGGGTCAGGGCAACGGTCAGGTTCAGTTCCTGGCAGCGTCGAATCCCAGCACAACGGCGCGGGAGTCTGCCGTCACCATCAACGGGCAGCGCGCCATCGTTCAACAGAAGGCTGCGACGCCCGTACCGGCACCGACGCCGACGCCGACACCGACACCGGCTCCCCCCATACCGGGTCCGAATCCGCCTGCTCCAAGTCCCCAGCCGACTGCTTGCGTTGTGACGCTGCAGCAGCCGTCGGCCGCGGCGCCTGCCGCAGGCGGCCCGGGAACGATTGGCGTCTCGACGAACGCCGGTTGTCAGTGGACCGCGTCCACCAATGCCCCGTGGCTGACGATCACATCAGGCGCCAGCGGCAGCGGCAGCGGCAACGTCAGCTACACGGTCGGCGCCAACACAGGTGCCGCGCGAGCCGGAACGTTGACGGTCGCTGGTCAGACATTCACCGTGAACCAGGCGGCGGGAGCAGCGCCGGCGTGCGCCTACTCCATCAATCCGACGTCCGTCACCGTCGGCGACAGGGGCGTCTCGGGCCTGACCATCGCCCTCACCGCAGGCAACGGGTGCGCGTGGACCGCCAAGGCGGACGTGGGATGGCTGGACATCACGAGCGCCAAGTCGGGAAGCGGAAGCGCCACGGTCACGTACAAAACCTCCGACCTGAAAGGCTCCCAGCGCACCGGAACGATGACGATCGCCGGACTGACGTTCACGGTCACGCAGGTTGACTGCCTGGCTACGCTCAGCCCGCAAACGCAGCAGGTCACGGCGCTCGGCGGTACGTTCAGCGTCTCGGTCAGCACTCAGATCGGGTGCGACTGGCAGGCGGTCGAGAGTCTCAGCTGGGTCTCGATCGTCGGCAGCAACAACGGGTCGGGCAACGGAACCGTGGCGTACGCGGTCATACCAAACGTTGCCGGCGCACGAACCGGCACCATGGCCATCGGTGGAGCGACATTGACGATCAATCAAGCGGCGGTGCTGCCATGACACATCATGTTTGGGCCACCGTGATGAGCGGGCTGATCCTCCTGAGCAGCGCCACGCCAGCAGCGGCGCAGCGATCCGTCACGGACGTGCTCTCGTTCCTGCTGACCAATCGCTCGATAGCCACGGGCGACCCGGCGCAGGACGAAGCGGCGGCAGCCGCCACGCGCGACACCATCTCCAGACTCCTGCTGCTGGAACTGGCGACGCTCCCGACCATCTCCTCGTCCACCGGGTTTGTCTACCGGATGGATCGTGATCTCGGAGGAACGGTCGTCCGCTCCAGCGAGAGTTTTGGTCCGGTCTTCGTGGATCGCTCCCTGACCATCGGTGCCATGCGCGCCACGGTTGGCGCCGCGTACCACGAAAACCGGTTCAACAAGGTTGATGGACGATCGCTGTCAGACGGCAGTCTGGTGGCCACGGCGGCGCGATTGACCGGGCAGACCGCGCCGTTCGATGTCGAAACAGTTGCCCTGCGGCTCCGGACGCGAACGGTGACCTTGTCGGCGACCGTGGGCGTCACCGATCGCCTGGACGTGTCGGCCGCTCTCCCCCTCGTCCGTCTGACGATGAGCGGTCAGCGCGTCGACACGCTGCGCGGAACGCCGTTCGTGCAGGCAACGGCCAGCGTCGATGCCTCCGGCATCGGCGATCTGCTCGTGCGGGCAAAGTACAACGCGTTTCGCCGCGGCGGCACCGGGCTCGCCGTCGGCGTCGAAACGCGCCTGCCGACCGGCGCGGAAGAGAACCTGCTCGGTGCCGGCGAAGTGTCGGTCAAACCCCGCTTGATCGGATCGGCGGAATACGGCCCGCTGTCCGCCTATGCGGAGCTTGGGTATGCCATCAGCGGACTGACTGACGAACTGGACTATTCGGGCGCGGTCGCCGTGACCGCAGCCGGGCGCGTCTCCTTCATTGCCGAGATGCTGGGCAGGCGCCTCGCGTCGGGGGGCCGCGTCATCCAGACGGTCGCACCCCATCCGCGACTTGCG
>DATLLQ010000046.1:0-10270 GCA_035537775.1 Vicinamibacterales bacterium
CTATCAGTCGCTCCTGCCGTCGCTCGTCAGCAAGGACCACGTCCCGAATGCGATTGCATTCAACTCGATTCAGTTCAACCTGGCTCGCGTGATCGGACCGCTGTTTGCCGGCGCGGCGCTGGCGGCGTTCGGCATGGTCGCCTGCTTCGGCCTCAACGGGCTGTCGTTCCTCGCGGTCATTGCCGCAATCCTGTCGCTGCACGTTCGACACATTCCGCCCACTGCGCCGAAGCGCATGCGTGAGGAGTTCAAGATCGGCTACCACTACGTGCGGGAGCATCCGGCACTGCTCGGCCTGGCTGTCCTCGGGTTCGCGGGCACCTTTCTGGGCAACCCGCTGCTCACGTTCCTTCCGCTGTTCGCGCAGAACGTATTGCACGGCGAGGTCACGCACTACACCTATCTGATGTCGAGCGCGGGCGCAGGCGCCGTGGCGGGCGCGCTCGTCGTCGCGTGGCGAGGCCGATTTCCGCACATGGGCCGCGCGGTGCTGCTGATTCAGATCGTGTTCGGCGTGCTCATGATTCTGTTCGCGATGACGCGCCTGTTCTGGCTGAACGCTGCCCTCCTGTTTGGAGCCGGGGCGTGCATGGTGATGGTGTTCGCCACGCTGTCATCGCTCGTTCAGCTCAATGCGCCGAACGAGATGCGCGGACGCGTCATGAGCCTCTACATGGTGGCGTTTCGCGGTGGCATGCCACTCGGCAGCCTCGCTGGTGGCTGGCTCGCCAACGTTGCGGGCGCACCAACGGTCCTCACGGTGAATGGACTGCTCCTCAGCACCGTCGCCGTCACCTTCCTGATCAAGAGTCGCAGAATCCGCGAGCTCTAAGAGCGAGCGTACGGTACGACGGGACGAAGGTGCGAGGGTCCAGCGCGGAAGTGCGAGGGTCCGAAGGTCGAATCGATGCACGAGAGACCAGTCCCCGCTCTCGGACCGGGCCGTCGCTGTGCACCGTGGCACGCCGCGCTATCGCCCCATCGGACCGCAGGATTTCAGCTATCTAGCTGATCCGAAGACGAACCCAAACGATCGCTCGATCGGGTTGTACGACGTGCCGTAGTCGGGCGCCGTGATGTTGTTCTGAACGTCCCGATCGGCCGATGAGCCGAAGACGTTGTAGACCTTCAGCCCCGCTCGAAAGCGGTACTTCCTGAATCTCCACGGACGCGACAACTGAAAGTCGAGCGTCTGCACTGACGGGAGTCGCCCCGCGCCATTGCGGGTGCCAACGAAGTCCTGATACTCGTCGACGGCTGAATACGGGAACCCGGACCGCAGTTCCAGCACCGGCGCAAAATCCCACTGCCCGGGAAACCCGAAGTTACCGCGGACGAGCACGCGGTGACGCACGTCGGTTGGCGAGAAGCTGTTCTCGTTGGCGCGCACCAGCGGATTCCGGAAGTTGCCGTAGAACTGATCGTAGTTATTGAGGTCGGCGGTACCGCGCGCCCAGACGTACGACACGGTGAAATCGCGCCGGGCGCCGCCAAGGTATCTCGTCGTCGCTTCCAGTTCGCGATAACGCGATTCGCCCGTGCTCGAGAGCTGCAACTGTCCCGCCGCGGGATCAGGGATGAGAATGTACTCATGCGATCCGATGCGGTGCAGGAACCCGAGCTTGACGAGCAGGCGTCTGCCGAATCGCTGATTCCACTCCACGTTGCCCACGTCGGCTTCCGGCGTCCTGAGATCGCCACTGATCGCGTTGCTGAAGGCAACGGCCGGCCCAAGGGCGGTGACGCCGTCCGGTCCGAAACGCCTGACCACCCGCGACTCGTACTGCGGGAACGCTTCGATGTTGAGCGCGGTTCGCGAAACGAACTTTCCGTATCCGCCGCGGATGATCGCACGCCCTTCGGGCAGGACGCTGACTGCGGCGCCCGCACGCGGCGACCAGTTGTAATGGAGGGTGATCGGATCGCGGTCCATGCGGAAGCCCAGTTCCATCGTCACACGCGATCCGGCGCGCCAGCGATCCTGACCGAATAGGGCGACCTCGGTACCAGCTACCTCCTGTTGCGTCAGCCCGCCGAAGACCGTTCGCTCTGCGAGAGAGCCGTCGATCCGGCGCACTTCAACGGGCTGGTTTTCACTCGAGCCTTCGAATCGCGCCCACTGCACATCGGCGCCGGTCTTGATGACATGCTCCCCGCGCCAATTACGGGTCAGGCTGATCGACTCGACCCACTGGAAGCTGCGAACACGCCGCTCCTGCGTATTGAAGTAGTTTCCGCTCTCGGATTGAGGCGCAATCGTCAGTACTTCAGCGCCCTCGGGCTTGACCTCGATCTCGAACCGGCGGCCGGCAACCGTCGTTTCGAGCACGACGTTCGGTGAGAGGGCGAATCGATCGAGCAGGCCGGATGACCAGCCCTGCTGATCCAGGTTGGGAGTCGTCTCGGGCGGACGAAACGTGTTCATCGTCGCGTGACGTATGTCACGCGGGAAGATGATCAGCGCGCCGCCGATGGTATGTCGCGCAGACAGGATGGCGTCGAGGCGAGTGAACGAGTCGAAGCTGGTGAGTTCGACACCCGGTTCGTCGGGAAGGCTCTTGACCGGTGTCTCGACGAATCGGTACTGCAGGTCCTGCGCGAGGAAGAGACGGCCACGTTCGATCGGGCCACGGACGGACAAGCGCGGCTCGAAGCCACGAATGCCGCTGAACCCTTTGCGAAAGCGCGGCATCAGATTGCCGGGTTTCACTTCCCATTCATCGGTGCCACGGCGCGTGCGAATCTGCGTGACACTCGTCGCGAAGCGGCCGAACTCCGCGGCGAACGGATTGGCGAGCACTTCGACAGACTCGACGCTGGGCGCCGGCAACTCGAGATCGAAATCTCCAGTGGAGGGATCGACCAGGCTGGCGCTGCTCACCTGAAGCGATGCCTGCGTGGGCTGGCCGCCTTTGACGCGCAACCGTCCATCCGCTCCGCGGATGACACCAGGCAGCAGCGGCAACAGGCTCTGGAAATCGTCACCCTCGAGTGGCGACGACTCCATGAGCGTGCCATCGAGCATGTCGCTCATCGACACCGGCTGAACGCTGTCGGTCGGCGAGGGAGCCTTCGCCACGACGTCAACCGTTGGGATCGTGAACGTCAATTGCACATCGAGCAAGACGTTCGCGGCCTCTCCCGGGCGGACATCGAAAGCAGTGGACACGCTATCGACGAATCCTGCCCTCACGGCCCCGAGCGTATATCGCCCCGGCGGGACGTCCGGGAAGACCACGTGTCCTGCGCCGTCGCTCCGTGTCGTCGCCAGCACGGCGCCCGAAGGCTGCTCGCGCAACTCCACCTGCGTGCCGGACAACTGCACGGTGCCTTCGAGTGTGGTCACCGTCGCCACGACACGGCCGTTGCCGGACTGTTGTTGCGTTGGTTGTTGAGCGGCGGGTGATGCGGCCGCGAGAACGAGGAGAAGAAGTCGAATCATCGGCATCCGAACAGACGTCTCAGGAAACTACGTCATAATCCGGCCCGATGTCACTTCAATTCAGAAGGGTCACCGCCGGGCTGAACGTGAGTCTCAGTCTCGCGGGCTTCAGGGATCCGCCTTCATCGCGAAGTCCGTCGATCGCACCAAGGTGACGTCGATGGTGAACATCGACGTCGCCGGATACGGCGACACGATCATGAGCGGACCGACAACTGGCGCAGGCACGATGGGGTTCGCGCCTGCAATTCTGCGCACGATTCACACCCCTGTAGACACCGCAGACAAGCTCCGCTAAAAGCCTTTACACCTCCTGCCGATACAACGAGCAGCGGCGTAAAGGTGTCAGACCAGAAACCAGAAAGCGGCGAGCGGCGGGCAGGCGCGTGGCAATGCCCGACGTGCGGACGACACGTCCCGCGGCATGTCGACGCGTGCCGTTGTGGCAGCGAGCGCAGACGCCTCGAAGCGCTTGGCTATAAATTCGACAGCGCGCCGTCCGTCCAGACGGCGCCAGCCGCTCGCGTGCGGCACGTCCGATCGGAAGACTACGGCGTTGCCGGGACGCTCTTTGGCTATCAGCTCGACACCGACCTTGGCGCTCCGCTTCGCGTCGCACTCAAAGTCATTTTCGGCACTGCGGTGATCGCGCTCGTCGTGGCGCTGGTCCGCTATACCCACACCGAGCCGCTTCCCGCGCGCGACAATATTCAAATCCTTGGCACGCTCGACGTCTTCACGCGGAACGCGGGACCTGATGCAGGCAACACGATTCCGACATTCATCACCAGCACCGGCCGGCTCGGCGTGCTGACGTCAGCAGGGACGCCCGAGGACCTGGTGAAGAGCCTCCAGGAGTCGGATCTGAGACAGGGATTCTGTTCGCAGAGCGTGGCGAATCAGGTTCGCCACGAATATCCGGGGTTCTACGACGATTGGCCCAACGACAAACTCGAGCGCATGGTACTCGAGAAGTATCCCGAGTTCGCGGATCGCGTATGCGTGCTGTCAGTCCGCTTCGACGCGCCGGCAAGCGATGTCATCAAGTACGAACTGAAGCCGCGAACGCTCGCAGGACACGCTCTGTTGTGGCTGCGAACACTCCTTATCGCTGGCGCGTTCGCCGTCGTGTGTTTGAATGTCTACTACCGGCTGATCGTCGGACGGCGTCTCGCTCCGGTCGTCTCAGAAGCCTGACGCCCCTTATTTGAAGCTCCGCGCAAAGAGCGCGTCGATCGCACGCGCGCCACTGTCTTTCAGCGATCGCGTGCCGGTGCCCGTGAAGTGCTGATGCGTGATCACTGGCTCGCCCGCCGCTGACGGCGCCCACGCCTCGCCCGTCCAGGTGAACCAGACGTCCTTGTCTTGATCGAAGACGTAGAGCGGCTTGTTACACAGCTTGGCGAACTCCGCTCCCCACCCGGTCCCGCCACGCACCGTCCCATCGTCCTGGACGGTTCCGATCACGTAAATCTCCTGACCGTTGTTGACCTGATACCAGAGCGTCTGCAGGACTTTGCGTAGCGTCGGTCCCTCGGTGTAACGCCGGTTCATCAACCGCGACACGTAAGCGAGGCTCACGTCGCCCGAGAGCAGTTCTTCGTGATTCAGCACGCGAACACCGCGGTGTCGATCAATCTTGTGGCCCTCGAACGTGAAGTTCACTTCCTCGACGCCATGACGCTCGGCGCACGCGCCAAAATGCGCTTCGGCGCCCGGAGCGCCGCCACTGAAGAGAATGCAGTCGTTCGGCTTCATGTGGGGATGATACATGGTCCACGGTCCTCGGTCTTCGGTCCTGTCGTGGCATCATCATTCACGGTGAACACTCCTCGCCGCTGGCGCGCTGGTGAATCGATCGACGACTATTGCCGCGCCTGCAAGACCGATCGTTCTCACACCGTGATCGTGGTTGACGGCAGCGGGCACCCGCTGCGCGTGCAGTGCGGCTACTGCGAAAGTCAACACAACTATCGCGGCGGTCCGCGGATCGATCCGATGCCAAAGGCGGCGTTGCCGAGATCGGCGCCCGCGCCATCGATCGAGCCCACCCGCAGTCCGGCTCAGCCCGCTCCTCTTGTCAGCGACCGCGAAAGGATCGCACCGCCCATGGCTCTCTCCGACCGACCCGATGATCTGGAACTGCTGCTGCGTCGCATCATTCGCGAGGAGGCGGGCATCACGCCGGTCGCGCCCGCGCAGAAATGGCGAGGCGGCACACTGGTGCTGCGTCCGGGCACACCGGGCCTTCAGGAGAAGACGTGGCCGATCGAGACCTTCTTCAACAAGGTTGTGATGTTGCGCAACCGTCTGCGCAGTCTCGAGCAACAGGTCAACGCATCGGATCTGCCCGACGACGTGAAGCTGAAGCTGCAGGGATATGTCAGCGGATGCTACGGCTCGCTCACCAGTTTCAATCTGCTCTTCGCCAACGAAGAAGACCACTTCAAAGGGACAGGTGAATGAGCTACTCCACCGTAAAGGCCAGGTACATCAACCCGCCGCGGCGCTCCAGTTGAAGCACGACTGGTGCGCCTGGTTTGGCGGAATCGATCGCCTGCCGCAGCGCCGGCAGGTCCGCAATCCACTGACCGTTGACCGCGTGAATCACGTCGCCGGGCTGGAGGCCGCCGTTATCGGA
This sequence comes from Vicinamibacterales bacterium, assembly GCA_035537775.1. GTDB lineage: Bacteria > Acidobacteriota > Vicinamibacteria > Vicinamibacterales > UBA2999 > Gp6-AA40. The sequence goes on from DATLLQ010000046.1 coordinate 6,084, forward strand.
GTCGAGCGCGCTCGCACTCGCCGAGGCCACGACGACACCCGCCTTGGCCCGCAGCGGTAGGCTGGCGGCAAGCTTCGGATCGATCGTCGCAGCGAGGATGCCGAGTCGCGGAATGATGTTCTCGCGTGGATCGGTCAACAAGCTCGCGGCCGACAGCGGATCGGCACGCTCACCCACCAGGACTGTGACGGCCGTCGGCTGATCTCCGCGCAGGATCTCGAGCCGGACCTGATCGCCGACCGCACGTCGATACAGGTTGACGTGCAGTTGCCGGCCGTTCTCGATCGCCTTGCCGTCGAGGCTGAGCACCAGATCGCCGACGCTCAGACCGGCCCGATCGGCCGGGCCACCGGGCGCCACGTCCGCGAGCACGGCTCCCTGTTCCCGCTTGAGGCCCAGCCCCGCTGCGAGAATCGGCGTGATCGTTTGTGCTCGCACCCCGATCTCACCTCGACGGACGCGACCGGTGCGCTTGATCTGATCGAATACGGTTCGCACGATGTTGCTCGGCGCAGCAAAGCCGGGACCGGCCGTGGCCACACCTCCCGACAGGACCAATGTGTTGATCCCGATCAGCCGGCCGCGCGCATCGACGAGCGGTCCTCCGCTGTTGCCTGGATTGATCGACGCATCAGTCTGGATGTAGACCATCGGCGATTCGGGCTCGAGCTGACGTGCGACGGAGCTGACGATGCCGAGAGACACGGAGTTCTGCAGGCCGAGGGGGCTGCCGAATGCCAGCACCATCTGACCGGCTCTCAGGTCGTCTGAATCGCCAAACGGCAGTGCGGCAAGGCCGCGCTCCTCCACGCGCAGCACCGCAATGTCGGTCTCGTCATCAATGCCGATCAGGCGTGCCGGCACGACGCGCGAACGGCGGGCGAGAAGGGACTGTCCCGTTCGCACGGTCGGGATCTCGACGCGAATGCGAGAGGCGCCACGGACGACGTGCGCGTTAGTGACGATGTAGCCTTCCGCGTCGACAATGACGCCTGAGCCGCTCGAGCGCTGCGGGGTGACCAGATCCGATTGCTCGGTGACGACGCCCGACAGCGGCGCCAGGCCGGACGTGAACACCTGCACGATGCTGGGATCCACGGTTCGGACGAGGGCTTCGATGGAGTCGTCGAAGTCGGCAAGCGACGGGATCCCTCTGGCCGGAGCTCGTTCCTGGCCGAACACGGGTGACACGAGCACAAGGAGCACGGCGGCCGTACGCAAGGACGGCGCAAAGCGAACGTTCATCCAGGACCTCACTTGACGTGCGCTTATTCTGAACCCGAATCAGGCAATTGTGCAGCCCAGCCATGCGCCTGATACGATGAACCTGCGCCGGGTTGCGTCGCGCGGCACGTGAGCGACCCGCACGGCGCCAGTTTCGATGGCATCTTCCCCCAGACCGGCGCTCGACCCTGCTGTATTCACCGCGATGATCTGTTCGGGTGCCGTCAGCGCCCAGTTCATCGCCGGCAAGGCCACCCGCGACGCACTCTACCTCGCGCATCTGGACGTCACGACGCTGCCCGCGATGGTGGTCGTCACCGCGGCCGTGTCTATCCTGCTGGTGATCGCCAGTTCGCGCAGCCTGCGCGCGATCACGCCCGGCACATTCGTGTCGGCGGCCTTCGTCATCAGTGCGACGCTCCTGCTCGGCTGCTGGCTGCTGCTCGAGTCGGCGCCGCGCCTGGCGGCGCAGGTGGTCTATCTCCTGATCTCCGGACTCGGACCGATGCTCGGATCCGGCTTCTGGCTCATCGCAACCGAGCGATTCGACCCGCATACCGCCCGGTTGAACTTTGGGCGCATCGCCGGCATCGGCACGATCGCAGGACTCGCCGGCGCCCTCGTCACCGAACGGATCGGCGCGACGCTCGGCATCGCCGCGATGCTCCCGCTTCTGGCCGCGCTCAACTTGATGTGCGCGTGGCAGGTGCGCAAACTCGCCGGCCCGAAGGTCCTGACGATCCACGACAAGGCCATGGACGTCGCACCGGACCTCGCCGCCACATCACCTCGCTCGGGTCTGCGCGTGCTGGCCGGAGCGCCGTACCTTCGGAACCTCGCGGCCCTGGTGCTGCTGGGCACAGTGGCTGCGGCGTTTGCGGATTACGCCTTCAAGGCGCAGGCCGTCCAGGTGTTTGGCCGGGGCGACGCGCTGCTGCGATTCTTCGCGCTCTACTACGCCGGCGTGAGCCTGCTGGCGTTCGTCGTGCAGAGCGTGTCCGCACCGCTCGTGCTCGAGCGCCTGGGCCTCGCGGTAACCACGGCGACGCCGTCGCTGGCTCTCGTACTGGGAGGACTTGGTGCGCTGGTGTTTCCCGGACTCGGTGGCGCTATCGCCGCACGCGCCGGCGAATCCACGCTCCGCAGTTCCCTCTTCAAGACGGGGTACGAGATCTTCTTCACACCAATCGCCTCGCATGACAAGCGGGCGGCCAAATCGATCATCGATGTCGGCTTCGATCGCCTCGGCGACGCCATCGGTGGCGGACTGATCCAACTGCTCATCATGTTGCCCAGCGCATCGCAATACGTGGCGCTGATGGGCGCCGCCATCGGATGCTCGGCCATTGCCGTGGCGGTGGCGCAGCGACTAAGTCGCGGGTACATCCACACGCTCGAGCGCAGCCTGCTCGATCGCGCTGTGGAGCTCGAGCTGTCGGACGTCGGCGACATCACGACCAGAACGGTCATGATGCGGACGATTCGCGCACAGCGGCCGAACTTCCCGCGGCCGACCACCGAGACGCGTTCGCAGACCAGCGAGACACGCCCTCAGGGCGACGCGACAACGCGAGTGCCGACGCCGGTCAACGACCCTGAGCTGCGCGAGATCGTCGCATTGCGGTCGCGTAATCGAGACGCTGTGCTCCAGGTCCTGCGCGCAGAGGAGGGGCTGCCGGCCGGGCTCATTCCGCATGTGATTCCGCTGCTCGCGTGGGACCCGGTCGCCGAGGACGCCGTGCGGGCGCTGCGGAAAGTTGCCGAGGAACGGGTCGGCGAGCTCGTGGATGCGCTGCTCGATCCCAACCAGCCGTTTGCGTCGCGGCGACGTCTCGCGCGCGTGTTCTCTGTGTGCGTCTCTCAGCGTGCAGTCGACGGCGTCCTGCTTGGCCTCGAGGACCTGCGCTTCGAGGTGCGATTCCAATGCGGACGATCGCTGGCCTCCATCGTCGAGAAGAACCCGCGAATCCGCATCGACAAGGAACGCGTCTTCGACGTCGTACGCCGTGAGGTCGCCGTCGGACGCCCCGTATGGGAGAGCCATCGTCTCCTCGATACCGTCGAGGCCGACGCGCGCTCGTTCGTGGACGAGTTTCTCAAGGATCGCGCGGGGCAGAGCCTGGCGCACGTCTTCACGCTGCTCTCGCTCGTACTTCCCACTGCCCCGCTGCAGATTGCCTATCGCGGCATCCACACCGACGACCCGGGACTGCGCGGCACTGCACTCGAGTACCTCGAAGGTGTCCTGCCTCCCGACATTCGCGATCGTCTCTGGCCGTTCCTCAGCGACCGTCCAAGGAAACAGAGCGACACCCGGGCGCGCGACCAGATCCTCGCTGACCTCCTGCGGTCGAACGAATCGATCATGCTCAACCTCGAGGAGCTCAGACGACGGACGGGCACCGGCTCACCCTGATGCACCTCAGCAACAGCGGCCTGACTGGTTTATAGTGCGGGTATGAGTGCGTCACGGCAGGTGCTTGCCAGGCGTGAGGAGACCGCCACCTCCGACTCACGGGACTCCGGTCGAACCACTCGTCTTCCGACGGAACTGCTGACGGAGCAGGCCGCGCGGCTCACGGTTTTCGCAACAGTCGCCGCCGCTCTCTGGTCGTTCGCGCTCCTGCTCGACACGGCCATCCTGCCCGCGCTCTCTGCCACATGGGTCAGGAACTGGCGAATCATCCCGCTCGAAATCACCGGCGTTGTCGGCTCGGTCATCATGCGGTGGTACCTGTGCCGCTCGGAGACGACGGCCGAGCGCAAGGGCACCATCGGCTTCGCAATGATGCTGATGAACGGCGCCCTGATCGCCGCCGCAAATGCGTGGGCAATGCCCGCGCTTCCTCCGGAAGCTCCCGAGATTGGCCGGCCGTCGTGGATCGCGCTCCTGATTCTGATCTTCGCGATGATCGCACCCGGCGCGCCCCGCCGAATGTTCGCGATGTCGCTCATCGCAGCGT
>DATLLQ010000047.1:0-2222 GCA_035537775.1 Vicinamibacterales bacterium
TTTGGCCGCTTCTTCACCGAGTCCGAGGTCCAGCGCCGGCGGCGCGTTGTCGTGCTCGCCAACAATCCGTATCAAGCGCTGTTCGCTCCGTCCGGGCTGGATCCGATCGGCAAGAAGGTGCGCATCGACGCGATCGAGTACACCGTCGTGGGTGTGCTCGGGAAGCGGCCATCTCCGTTCCCCCAGGCTGACGACTTCGTGGTGATCCCGCAGACCACTCATCAGGTGGTCTTCAGCACCAATGCCAGACGTGCCTTTGGCGGCGGCGGCAGCGCCACAATTACCATCGTGCCGCAGGAAGCGGCGACACGTGACCAGGCGGCGGCCGAGGTCGAAGAAATCATGCGCATCCGGCACGGATTGACGCTGGATGAACCGAACGACTTCGAGATCGGCGGTCAGGACGCGATTCTCAGGCTGTGGGATCAGATCAGCCGCGCGGTCTTCCTTGCGCTCGTCGTGATCTCGTCGGTCGCCCTCATGGTGGGCGGCATCGGCGTGATGGCGATCATGATGATCTCGGTGACGGAACGCACGCGCGAGATCGGCGTGCGGAAAGCGCTCGGCGCTCGGCGGCAGGAAATCCTGGTTCAATTCCTGTCCGAAGCAGCGGTGCTGACGTGCGTGGGAGGCGTCCTGGGGATTCTGTGCGGAAGTGGCATCGGTGTCGCGATCAGCTTCGCGACCGGCTTCCCCATCTCGCTGCCATGGTGGTCGTTCGCGATCGGGCTTGGCTTCTCGGCCGCCGTCGGCATCTTCTTCGGGATGGTGCCTGCCGTGCGCGCGTCTCGCCTCGATCCGATCGAAGCTCTCAGACACGAGTAGCATCACGACGTCTTGAAACGCCTCGTGTCGATGCCGTGCTTGCGTAGCCGGTAGCTGAACACGCGCTCGGAAGTCATCAGCAGACGCGCAGCCTGAGAGCGCACGCCTTTCGCCTGCCGCAACGCATCCTGTAGGAGTTCCTTCTCGTACGCCTCGAGTGCTTCGCTCAGACCGAGCATCGGCACGCTGGCCTCGCCGGATGCCTGAATCTCGACCGGAAGATGGTGATGGTGAATCACCGGGCCGCTGGTCATGACAACGGCCCGCTCGATCGTCATGCGTAATTGAGCCACGTTGCCCGGCCAGTCATAGTTCATCAGCATGTCCATCGCACGGCTGGACACGCCTCGGACGCCGCGCACGTGGTCGCGGGCAAACTGCTCGACGAACAGGTCCGTGAGCACCTGCAGGTCGCTTTTTCGCTCGCGGAGCGGCGGAATCTGAAGTGTCAAGGCACCGAGGTGCTCCCACAGATCCTTTCGGCATCGTCCCGCTGCAACTTCCTGCTTGAGGTCACGATTCGATGCCACGATCACTCGAACGTCAGCCCGCGCGGTCGCGACGCCGGGTCGTGTCTCACGATCGCGCGCCAGCCGCAGCAGCCTCTCCTGCGCGATCGGACCAAGGTCGGCGACGTCATCCAGAAACAGCGTTCCACCCTCAGCCCGGCCGACACATCCGCCCGTGGAGCCGGCGTCGCTCGTGGCAGATTCGCCGGGCCCAAAGAGTTGCGCATCAACGTCCTCCTCGAGCAGCGATGCGCAACTGACTGTGATGAACGGACCCGCGGATCGCGGCGACGCCGCGTGGATGGCACGTGCGGCCCGGGTCTTCCCGACACCCTCTTCGCCCTGCAGGCACACGCTGTGCGACGACGGCGCGATCTGGGCGATCAACTCGCAGACGCGACGGATGGCCCGGCTGTTGCCGGCCAGGTCCGCCAGGCGATGACGCTCGCGGAGCTGTTGCCGCAGACGATCGTTGTCCGCCATCAGGCGACTTCGTTCGGCCGCCGAAAGCGATTCGAATGGAATCCGGTGAGAGGCCATATGGGACCGCTGATCGTGCTGGCAACGGCGATGCCAGATCGCGCGCGGTCGCCTGTGGCGATCAGCGCTGGAACTGGCCGACAACCGCGGTGCCCCGCGATTGGCGGTGTGGCACCGGGAGTTTGAATTCAGACGAGAGTGTATGGACTGAAAAATCTGGCGACATGATCGTCGGAATCGCCACGACGCGCAGGCCCGGAGGTCGCTGCGCCCCGCGTCCCACGATCACGGAACGGGGCGCCGCCACCGCGGTGTCGATCAGGATTCTTTTTCGCCGGTCCGGATGCGATAACTCTCGAGCACCGGGAGGACGAACACGCGTCCGTCGCCGATTTCACCGGTTCGGGC
>DATLLQ010000048.1:0-8329 GCA_035537775.1 Vicinamibacterales bacterium
GTGCTGCGCGACGGCGAAGAATCGGCCATTCCCGCGCGCGATCTCGTGCCGGGCGACGTCGTGATGCTGCGCGCAGGCGACCGTGTCCCCGCTGATACCCGCGTCATCGACGCCGTCAATCTGGCCGTTGACGAGGCGGCGCTGACCGGGGAATCCGCTGCTGCCAACAAGACCGCGACCGCGTTCGACGACCCGGGTCTGGCGCTCGGCGACCGCAAGAACATGACGTACGCGGGGACGCTCGTCGTCCACGGCCGCGGCCACGCGGTCGTGGTCGCCACCGGCATGTCCACCGAGTTCGGCCGTATCGCACGAATGGTGGAGACGGTGGAAGCCGGCCGAACACCCCTCCAGGAGAACCTCGACCGCCTTGGTGGGACACTGGCAAAGGCCGCCCTCATCGTGGTCGCACTCGTCGTTGTGATCGGCCTCGCTCGCGGCCTGCCGGCACTCGAGATGTTCATGTTCGGTATCGCACTGGCTGTCGCCGTCGTGCCGGAGGCGCTGCCCGCCGTTGTGACGATCTCGCTCGCCATCGGAGTACGGCGGATGGTCAAGCGCAACGCCCTCGTCCGCCGCCTGCCAATCGTCGAGACGCTGGGCAGCACGTCGGTGATCTGCTCCGACAAGACCGGGACGCTGACAAAGAACGAAATGACGGTCCGGCGTGTGTTCGCCGACGACCGCCTCCTTGATCTGTCGGGCACCGGGTACGATCCTACAGGCGCCATACTCGAGGAAGGCCGTGCGATCAACGCGCCATCGGCTGTACGAGCCCTGCTACGCGCGGCGACACTCGCCTCGGATGCCCGCGTCATCGCACGCGACGGCCGCCATCACATCGAGGGCGATCCCACCGAGGGCGCTCTGGTAGTTGCGGCCATCAAGGTGGGATTGACACCGGACGGCCTGACCGCAGAAGAACCACGCGTCGCCGAAATCCCCTTCACCTCCGAGCGTCGCAGGATGACGACGCTGCACACGACAGAGGCCGGCTCGATCGCTTACTCGAAAGGAGCGGCCGACAACGTCGTGCCGAGCTGCACCAGCCTCCTCAGCGACGACCGCGAGGTGCCGCTGACCGACGAATGTCGCGAGCGGGTGCTCGGCGTCGAACGGCGGATGGCAAGCGAAGGCCTTCGTGTCCTGGCGATTGCGCGTAAGGCCAGCCCGTCGCTCGACGGCGCGGAAGAGCATATGACGCTGCTCGGCCTCGTCGGGATGATGGATCCGCCACGTGCCGAAGCCGCCGCCGCCGTCCGTGTCTGTGCCGATGCCGGGATCCACGCGATCATGATCACGGGCGATCATCCGTTGACCGCGAGCGCGGTCGCCCGAGAGGTCGGCGTGCTGCACCAGCAGCGCGTCGTCACCGGACGCGACCTCGACGCGATGAGCGATGCCGATCTCCAGCGCGACGTCGGCGACATCGGCGTGTACGCGCGTGTTTCACCGGCCGACAAGCTCCGTGTCGTCACCGCGTGGCAGAGCCGGGGCGACGTCGTCGCCATGACCGGCGACGGCATCAACGACGCGCCAGCGCTCAAGAAAGCAGACGTCGGGATCGCCATGGGCATCGCTGGCACGGATGTCAGCAAAGAAGCGGCGGGGATGACCCTCCTCGACGACAACTTCGCGACCATCGTCTCGGCCGTCGAGGAAGGGCGTATCGTCTTCGGCAACATCAAGAAGTACCTGACGTACCTGCTCTCGTGCAACGTCGGTGAAATCGTGCTGCTCGCAGGAAGCGTCATCGCGGGTTTCCCGATGCCGTTGACCGCGGTGCAGATCCTCTACGTCAACCTGGCGACCGACGGTTTGCCAGCGCTCGCGCTTGCCGTCGATCCGCCGGAGCAGGACCTGATGCGGCGGCGGCCGAGGGACGCGCGTATCGGCATCTTCACACGGCCAGTCGTCATCATGCTGATCGCAGCGGGATTGTGGTCCGCCATCGTGAACGCCACGCTGTTCGTGTGGCTGCTCCGGGCAGGGCGCCCGCTGGCCGAAGTCATGTCGATGACCTTCGTGTCGCTGGTGCTGATTCAGTTCTTCAACGCTTACAACTGCCGCTCCGATCGCTTGTCCATCTTCCGCGCGCCGTTTGCCAACCGCTGGCTCAACATCGCGATCTCGTGGGAGATGCTTCTGCTTGTTGTCATCATCTACGTGCCGTTCTTTCAACGGGCGTTCGGTACGTTCAGTCTGTCCGGCGCAGACTGGATGCTGACGACAATCCTGGCCTTCACCGTCGTGCCCGTGTTGGAAGGCCTGAAGTGGGCGGCGCGACGAGGCTGGTTCGGAGAGCTGGTCTGAAACCCGCCTCTATTCGTCGCGCAGTACGACGACAGGATCGACGCGGGTCGCCCGTTGCGCCGGGATGAAGCACGCGAGCGCCGCGACGCTGGTGATGGCGGCGGCCACCGCAACGAGCGTTGCGGGATCGTTCGGCTCGACGTCGAAGAGCAACGTCGCCATCAGCCGTGTCAGCGCGAACGCGCCAGTCAGACCAGCGGCCAGGCCGAAAAGCGCGAGCCGGAGACCCTGCCCCATGATGTGGCGCAACACCGCGGCACGCTCGGCGCCAAGCGCCATGCGGATACCGATCTCACGGCGACGCTCCGTCACCAGGTACGACAGAAGGCCATACGTTCCGATCGACGCGAGAAACAGCGCCAGCCCCGCAAAACCTCCAAGGAGCTGGGCCAGCAGTCGCGGACGACTGAGCGACTCACGGAAAACAGCATCCATTTCGCGCAACTTGATGACCGGCAGCGAAGGATCGACGTCCCGCACGATGCCTTCAATCGCGGTCCCGAGTGTCGAGATCGGAACGGTGCTACGCAGAGTAATGTTCAGGGCGCCTCCGCCTACCTGCACGTCGGGATAGAGCCGGGGGAACTGATCGAGCAGAAAGTAGAGTTCGGTCCCGGTTTTCTGATCGACGCCTCCCTGTTTGACGTCCTTCGCTACGCCAACCACTGTGAGCCAGGGGATCTGATCGCCGCAGCACTGTCGAACCTGCTGCCCGATTGGATTGCGATCCTTCCAGAACGTTCGAACGAGCGTCTCGTTCACGATCGCGACGGGCGCGCCAATCGCGTCACTCGGCTCGAAGCCTCGGCCCTCGACGATGGGGATGCCCATCGTCTCGAAGTAGCCTTGCGTCACGCGCTGGTAGTAGTCCACGTTCTCGAACGGTCCCTGCTTGGGCGCCGTGTAGTTGCCGATGTCGGTGTCGTTGGCATCCACCTGCCGATTGGGCGGCAGGCCGGTCATGCCTGATACGCGCCGCACACCAGGAATGCCTTCGAGGCGGCCAAACAGTCGCTGATAGAACTGCAGCTGATTTTCGAACTTCGCGTAGCGAGCAAGAGGCAGGTCCAGCGCGAACGTCACGAGACGGGATCGGTCGAAGCCGGGATCGACGTTCAGCAAGTTCATGACGGTCCGCAGCATCAGACCCGCCCCAACGACCAGGACGACCGCCAACGCGACTTCGGCAACGACCAGCGCACGACGCACGCCGTGGCGCGCACTCGTCGATCCTCGGACGCCGCCCTCTTTGAGAGAGGAGTGCAAGCCGCCTGGGGTGAGGTGCAGCACCGGCGCAAGGCCGAAGACCACTCCCGTGCCGAGCGACACGATGAACGTGAACAGCAGCACGGATGGATCGACCGCGATCTCTCCGGCGCGCGGCAGGCTGTCCGGATACGCAACCACGAGCGCGCGGACAACCGCCCACGCCAGCAACACTCCCACTGCTCCGCCGCCGAGCGCGAGCACGCACCCTTCCGAGACGAATTGCATCAGCAATCGCCAGCGACTGGCGCCGATCGCAGTACGGATAGCGAACTCGCGATGTCGTGTCTCCGCGCGCGCCAGCAGGAGATTCGCAAAGTTCGCACATGCGATCAGGAGCACGAAGCCAACGGCTGCCTGCAGCACCCAGATCGCGAGGCGCGCCGAACCGACGATCTCTTCCTGCATCGGCTCCATCTGGAGCGCGTGACCGTCCGGTGTGAAAACGTGATCCTTCGCGCCAGTCCTCTCACCCCAGTTCGCCACGAGCGCCGCAAGCTCGGCCTGCGCCTGCGCTGGCGTGGCGCCGTCCTTCACTCGCCCAATCAGATTCAGGAAATGATTTCCTCGGTTGCGGCGATTCGAAGGATTGAGCTGCAACGGCAGCCACATCTCGACGTGGTTGTCCATGACGTCGAAGCCGGGCGGCATGATGCCGACGACTTCGTTCTGAACACCATCAACCTCAATCGTCTTTCCAACGATGTCGGATCGCGATGCGAATGCGGAACGCCACAACTGGCTTGACAGCATGACGAGCCGCGGACCGTTTGCGCGGGTCTCATCACGTCGAAACCATCGTCCCGCTTGAGGCGGCACGGCAAGCGTCTCGAGTAGCTCAGCGTTGACGATGCCAGTGCTGACGCGTCGAGGACGATCCGCGGTCGACACGTTGGCCTCGCCCGTCACGTACGCGCCGACGGACGAAAACGTCCGACTGATCTCCGTCAGCTCGAAGTATTCCGGTGGAGAGACCCAGAACTGATTGAATCCGAGCGACGGAAAGCGGCTGCTCACGAACATGAGCTGGGCGGGGCGTGGATATGCCGCCGGCCGCAGAATCACCGCGTTCAGCACCGAGAACATCGCCGTGTTCGCACCGATGCCGACCGAGAGCGTCAGGATCGTCAGCGCGGCGAATCCGGGCGAGCGCCGCAGGTTTCTGAAAGCCGAGCGAACGTCCTGAGCGAGCGTATCGAGCCGCATGATGACGTCTATGACGGACGACACAGCCAGCGAGTTGCGTGGTCCGAAAGAAAAATGGCCTACTTATTCGCGGCATCAGCCGCGGCCTTTTCGTCTGCCCGCGCGCCACTCAGAATGTTGAACAACGAGTAGTTTCCCTCGTGACACGCGTACTCGAAGTAGCCGTAGTTGTCATCCCGCTTCAGCGGGTAATGCATCGTCCACGGCCTCGTCCATGTCTTCGGATCGTTGACATGCATCTCGTACAGGATCACGTCCGCGCTGATCCGGGTGAACCGCTCGGTGATCGTAATGTCGCTGCTGTGCCGCGTACCACCGCCGTTGACCCCGATGCCTGGCGCGAAGCTGCCGATGTTCTTCGTTTCGACGACGAGCGTGTCGCCATCCCAATGGCCGCGCGAGTCACCCATCCACATCTTGATGTGCGGGCTCGGATGCGGACGGCCATCGAGCGGCACGATGCGCGTCTCGTGGATCATCTCGTTACGGATCGCGACGACGCCCGGCGCCTGCACGATCTCGTTCCCGTTGTTGTAAATCACGGGAAGGATCGATCCGGCGATACCGCGCGAGATGCAACGGTCGTACAGACTGCGATCGCTGTAGGAATCGGCAGGCCCGCGCCCTTCACGGGCTTCGCGTGCCGCGGCCTGACGCTGCTGCGCGGCCGGCGTCAGCGCCGGCATCCGGCCATCCGGCGGATCGACGATGAGCGACGCCTGATGCTGCGGCTTCCCACGTTCCAGCCAATGAGGCGGAGGAGAGACCGGACCACCCACGTCGCCGCCAGGCGTCACAGTCGAGTGCTCCAAATCGAAGTCGGCTTCGTCCTGTGCCGCCTGCCGCGCAAACCGCGCCTGTACTTCCTTGTATTCAGCCTCGGTCAACAGATTCCGCGTGCCGAGCTTCGCATCACGCTGCATCGGCGTGCCCACCATGTCGGTGCTGGGCCACTTTCCTTGCAGATCAGGATCACCCCATGGGGTCCGCGGGACGGTGTAATTTGGGTCGCGCTTCGCGATCGGCGCAGGGCCCTGCGCCGATAGAAGGACGGCCGACGTCACCGCAATCGCGGAGACCACCATCAAGGTCTTTTTCATGTCGTCTCTGCCTGCCGCTTACTGCATACCGCCTACTATTAGAGCGAGTACACCATCAAAATGTTACCGGCCACAACGGCCACGAATTGCTTCCCGCTCTTCCCCTGATAGCTCATCGGATTCGCATTCGCGTTGGCCTCGAGGTTCGTCGTCCAGATCTCTGTGCCGGTCGTCGCGTCGAACGCACGGAATCGGCGGTCGTTCGTCGCACCGACGAATACCAGCCCGCCCGCGGTCACCGTGGGACCTGCGCTGCCGCTGTTCCCGACGAGCCGCTTGCCTTCCGGAAGAGCATCGTTGACGCCGAGCACCGATTCCCACACAACCATGCCGGTATTGAGGTTCACCGCGACGAGCTTCGACCATGGCGGCCGCTGACACGGGAGTTGCGGACCCGGACGAGGCCGCCCGTTCGCATCGTACCCATTGAGCGGCGCGCTGAAGGTGAAGAACGGACCCACGCCATTCACGCTCGCGCGATCGTATGGTTGCTTCGAGCCGCGCGCATCGAAGCTGTAATCGACGTTCGGATCTTTTTCTTCGACCCACCCGACGAGCGAGGTGTTCTGAGCATTCACGAACATGTAGCCCGAGTTCGGATCGACCGCCATCCCGCCCCAGTTGACGCCACCGGTGCCGCCTGGAAACTGGATCGTAGACTTCGGCGGGTCGCCCTTCTTGTGAAACATGAACGGCGTGAACGGTCCCGCGTTAGAGAAGCCGCCCGCCTTGTCCCACATCGACAGACACGCGGCCGCATGTTCCGCGGTCGTGTCCGCTGCGGTCACCATCTCTTCTTTCTTGAAGCTCACGCGGCTGAGCGGTCCTGGCCGAACCGGGAACGGTTGCGTGGGTGAGTACGACTCGGTTGGAACGTCGCCCTTTGGCACCGGGCGCTCCTCCACCGGAATGATTGGCTTCCCGTTCGTGCGATTCAGCACGAACAAATAGCTAGTCTTGCCGACATGCGCGATCACTGGCACTCGGCGGCCATTCTGCATGACGTCGACGAGTCCGCCCGCGGTGGGCATATCCGAGTCCCAGATGTCGTGATGAACCGTCTGGAAATGCCAGAGGTACTTCCCTGTCTGTGCATCAACCGCGACCACCGAGTTCGCGTAGTCGTTCCTGCCAGGTCGGTCGCCGCCGTAGTAGTTCGCCGCCGGTCCGGCCACAGGCAGATACGCGATGCCGCGCTCCACGTCCACGGGCGCAGCGAACCCCCACATATTCGTGCCCGAACGTTCCTTCCACCCGTCGCCCCAGGTCTCGTTGTATTTCGATCCAGGCTTGGGAACGGTTTGGAACTCCCAGAGCTTCTTGCCGGTCCTCGCATCGAACGCGCGCGGATTTCCAGCCGGACCCTGCGGCACCTCGTTGACGTTGGCGCCGATGATGACGACGTTGCTATACAGCGTGGGCGTGCCGTTGTAGGGAACGCCGATGTTGACGATGCCGTCGGTGCCGAACCCGGCGGACGGTTTCCCTGTTGCGGCATCGAGAGCGAAGAGGCGCGTTCCTCCCAGGAACATCACACGCGCGGAGGCTGTTCCGTCACCGGGCCAGTATCCGACACCGCGCTGCGACGCCACGGCCACTGGTGGGCCGCCACCGCGACGCCCACCCGCCGACGGAGTCAGCCCGGGAGGTGGCGCCGCGGCCGCAGGCGCCTGCGCGTCGCTCACAGGCGCGGGAGTTGCGGCCGCCGCAGCCGGCACGGTGTACGACCAGATCTCTTTGCCGCTGTCGGCATCGAGCGCAACAACCTGCGGCCCACTCGACGCGTACATCACTCCGCCGACGACGAGCGGTACAGAGGTCGCTCCACCACCGAGTCGATAGGTCCACGCCTGCTTCAGCGAGCCAACGTTGGTCGTGTTGATCTCGGTCAGCGGCGAGTACCGCGTCGCTGCGAGGTCGCGATTCAGGTTGGGCCAGTCGCCGGGAGCGATCTGATTCCGCGCGGTCGAGGATGATCCCTGTGCCCATACACCGATCGCGGCTGTGACGACCGCGACCGGGATCAGCATGGAACTCTTCATCATTTCGGCAACGCGTATGCGATGTACGCCCCGGGTGCCGGCGGCGGTCCACCTGCTCGACCTCCGCGGCCGCGCCCGCCAGCCTCTGCTTCAGGTCCTCCACCAGCGGCGGCACCACCACCCGCAGCGGCCGCGGGACCTCCGAAGCGAGCCGGGAACAATCCAGCTCCCGCCGCAACTGGGAATACGATGAATTGACGACCACCCACTTCGTAGGTCGCAGGAACACCTTCCGATCCGGTTGGCAGATCTTTCGTCCAAACCACCTTGCCCGAGTCGCGGTCGTATGCGCGGACGGTGCGATCCGATGCGGTCGCCACGAACACGAGGCCGCCAGCGGTGACAAGTGGACCACCTCGTGGCATGTGGGCCCCGGTGTCCCCCTTCAACCCCGCCTCCGGC
>DATLLQ010000049.1:0-7827 GCA_035537775.1 Vicinamibacterales bacterium
TGCAGACCGACGTCATCGACCTGTATTACCTGCATCGCTGGGACAAGCGGCTGCCCGTCGAGGAGAGCGTGGGTGCCGTCGCCGACCTGGTCCGGGCGGGCAAGGTTCGGGCGATTGGCCTCAGCGAGGTCTCGGCGGCAACGATTCGAAAAGCGCACCGCGTGCATCCGATCACGGCGGTGCAGACCGAGTATTCGCTGTGGACCCGCAACCCGGAAGTCGCGGTCGTCGACACGTGCCGTGAGCTCGGCATCACGGTGGTGGCGTTCAGTCCCCTCGGGCGTGGATTTCTGACCGGCGCCCTGAGAGACGTCGCCTCGCTGCCGCCGAAGGACATCCGTCTCGCCATGCCGCGGTTCCAGGGCGAACACTTCCAACGCAACCTCGGCCTGCTCGATGGGCTCGCCGCGATCGCGCACGGCCAGCGCGTGACGATGGCGCAGCTGACGCTCGCGTGGCTGCTCGCGCGCGGGGAAGACATCGTCCCGATTCCGGGAACGACGCGTCCGGACCACCTCGAAGAAAATGCCGCGGCCGATCGGATTCGATTGAGCGGCGAGACCATCGGCCGGCTGAACGAACTGATCAACCCACGGACCGTCTCGGGAGCGCGCTACAACGCGGCGACACAGACCGAGATCGATACGGAAGAACTCCCGAATCCGCCTGAAGGCGGACTCCACGCAGCACAATGAGTCCCACATTCGAAGTCACGCCTGGGTGGCTCGTCTACCACCCGACTCCGTCGATTCCACGCTTCAAAGTGCCAGCAGGCTCAGTGGACGCCCACTGTCACGTCTTCGGACCGGGTGACGAATTCCCCTACGCGCCGGAGCGGAAATACACGCCTGTCGACGCATCGAAGGACCAGCTGTTTGCGCTTCGCGATCGGCTTGGCTTCGACAGAAACGTCATCGTCCAGGCAACGTGCCACGGCAGCGACAACCGTGCCCTCGTCGATGCCCTCCGCGCCTCGAACGGCCGCGCGCGCGGCGTGGCGACCGTCAATCGCAGCGTGACCGACGGCGAACTGGAGGAGATGCACGCGGCGGGCGTACGCGGAACGCGCTTCAACTTCGTGCGGCGCCTGGTCGACTTCACGCCGCGCGAGGTCCTCGCGGAAATTGCGCAGCGCATCGCGCCGCTCGGCTGGCATGTCGTCGTTTACTTCGAAGCGGCGGATCTCCCCGAGCTGTGGGATTTCTTCACGTCGCTACCGACTACGGTCGTCGTCGATCACATGGGCCGTCCCGACGTGCGGCAGCCGGTGGATGGGCCCGAATTCGAGCTGTTCGTGCGCCTGATGCGTGAACACGAGAACATCTGGTCCAAGGTGAGCTGTCCGGAACGATTGAGCGTCACCGGACCGCCGGCGCTCGACGGGGAGCAGCATGCCTATCGTGACGTCATCCCCTTCGCCAACCGCCTCGTCGAGACATTCCCCGATCGAGTCCTGTGGGGCACGGACTGGCCGCATCCGAACCTGAAAGATCACATGCCGGATGACGGCCTGCTGGTCGATTGGGTGCCGCACATCGCGCGGACGCCGGAACTCCAGCACAAACTGCTCGTCGCGAACCCGATGCGCTTGTATTGGTAGACTAGTGGGCTCTATGAAAATCTGCCTTGCAGGTACTGGCGCGATGGGCGAGATTCACGTCAAAGCGCTCAAGAAGATCGAGGACGTGAAGGTTGTCTCCGTTGCCGGACGCACCGAGGCCGGCGTGAAGGAATTCGCGGAGAAGTGGAATATCCCGCACTCGTCGACGAATCTCGAAGAGTGCGTCGACCGTCCCGGCGTCGACGCCGTCATCCTCACAACGCCCAGCGATCAGCATCACGATCAGACGCTCATGGCGCTGCGCAAAGGGAAACACGTGCAGGTCGAAATCCCCATGGCGCTGACCCTGGCCGACTCGCAGCACATGCTGGACGAGGCAAAAAGGGCGGGAAAAACGCTGATGGTGACGCACACCCGCCGCTTCGCGAATCCGCACCGGGAGATCCGGCGCCGCATTCAGGAGGGCACGTTCCACCTCCATCACATGGTCGTCGAGACGTACTTCTTCCGCCGTACGAACCTGAACATGCACGGCCAGCCGCGCTCGTGGGTGGACAACCTGCTCTGGCATCACGGTTGCCATTCAGTCGATCTGGCGCACTGGATCCTCAATGAACCGAACTGGGATGTCTGGGGACAGAGAGGCCCGGACCACCCCGAGCTGAAGATTCCGATGGACATCAGCGTCGCCATGAAGTCCAGGAAGGGCCCGCTCTTCACGATGGCGATGTCGTTCAATAACAAGGGCCCGTTCGGCGGCTTCTACCGCTATATCGGCGAAGAGGAGACGTACAAGGTCTATCGGGACTCGATGACCGACAGCGAGGGCAACGACGTGGTGTTCGACGACAGTACCGCCGCGTTCGACCGCCAGGACATCGAGTTCGTCGGCGCCGTCCGCGAAGGTCGCGAGCCGGAGTCGAGCGCCGCCAGCGTGGTGCCGACGATGGCGTTACTGGACAAAATAGACAAGGCGATGAAATAAACCTGAGGAGACTGCAATGGGTGAGATCGTTGCCGCACTGGGCACCTGCCATACTCCGTACCTGTTTACCCGGCCGCCGGACGAGAACGCCCAGCAGCTCGATCAGGCCGCCGCTGCGATCGAGGAACTGGGCAAGGCGCTGGACGAGAGCAAGCCCGACGTCATCCTGATGTTCGGCGCCGACCACGTCGAGACCTTCTCCGTCACCTGCGTCCCCAGCTTCGCGATCGTCGCCGGCAGCCGCGCCATCGCCAAGTTCGCCGGCCGCGAGCACAACCTGCCGATCCATCGCGAGATGGCGGAGGACATCCTCAACAAGCTGGTCGTGGATCACAACTTCGACATGGCATATTCCGAGGACGCGGAGCTCGGCCACGCCTTCTCGATCCCGTTCGAGTTCCTGATCGGGAAGCGCAACATTCCCGTCGTCCCGTTCTTCACCAATGTCTATGTTCCGCCGCTGCCGACCCCGCGCCGCTGCGAGGCGCTCGGCAAGGCGATCGCCGAAATCGTGAAGGGTCGAAAGGAGCGCGTCGCCATCGTCGCCAGCGGCGGGATGTCGCACTTCCCCGGCACGACGAAGTACACGAGCCCCGAGTTCGACTTCGACCGCTGGCTCATCTCGCAGATGGAGGTCGGCAACACCGACGCGCTGCTCAACATGACCGGCACGCAGCTCGACGAGGTCGGCAACACGGAGATGCTCAACTGGGCAGTCATGTTCGGCGCCATCGGCGCGCAGGATGGCGAGCTGATCGACTACCTCCCCACCTGGCACCACGGCCTGGCGATGATGCGCTTCCTACCGCACCGTGAGCGGAAGCATGCGCCGACGAAGGTCGAGAAGCAGTATGGCGGGTTCCAGTTCAAGGACGCGGGCTACATGTTCTACAAGCATCCGCCGGCCGAGGCGTATGCGCTGAACAAGCTGCTCTTCGAATCGCGCCACAGCCAGCAGCTGCGCGATCGGATCATCGACGATTTCGAGAACGTGGCCAACGAATACGGCCTCGAAGGCCAACATCGGAAAGCGGCGCGCGCAATGATCGACGTCGCCAAGGGGCCGCTGGTCAGCGACCACGTCAAGCCGCTGGCCGACGCCGGCTGCCACCCGCTGCAGGCGCTGATGTCGCTGCACGTCATCTTCTCGACGACGCACAAGCCGCGCGCGCAGCAGATGGCCGGGGCCGGCAAGCGCTAATCCGGTACATGAGTCGGGCCTGGCCCTCACGGACCAGGCCCGGACCGGCAGGAGCTGCGTGGGACTCCCACCGGCCGAAGGACGTTCGGACGGCTTAGAAATTCACCGTCAAGTTGAACCTGGCGAACCGCGGCTGAACGATACCTGTCGGCCGCAGCCACTCACCCCCGGGTCCAAGTCCGGCTGCGGGCGTCCTGTCGTACGTGCCATCGTAGAAGGTTGGCGTGTTCACGTTGAAGATGTTGTTCAGGTCGATCCCCAGATCAGTGCGCGTGCCCTTGTAGCGGAAAATCTTCGCAAAGCGCATGTCGAACTGATAGTGGCGCCTGTCGGCGAACATCTGGTTCGAGTCGAGCAGGTTGACGGTCTGATTGCCGTTCAGCAACTGGCCCGGCGGCAGATGACCCAACTGTGCCTGCAGGATGCTGTTCGGGAAGTTGTAGTTGGCCGTGATCCCCGGCGGGGGCGAGATGCGCGCGATCCCGCTCACGAGCACGTCCACCCAGGGCACGGTATACGCCGCAGAACCGCGGAAGCTTGTCCGGAACGGCTCCACGGTGCGACAGTTCCGCGGGTCGGGACTATCGATGTTGACCTCCGATGCGCAGGTGTCTTCGACCTCGCGCCCGGTGCTGGTGCCGCCCTGGAACGTGAAGCCGTTGCGCAAACGCACGTTGGCCGTCACTTCGACACCGTGCCAGTAGTTCGTCCGCGCCGGACCAAAGTCGGTCTCGAACGTCACGTAGTCGCTCGACGCCAGCCCCGCCGTTGACGGCTTACGAACGTAGCGCACGATGTCATACCCGCCGCCGCCTGGCAGCCGCGAGTCGACCGGCGCCGTCGCAATCCAGGTCTCGAAGTCGGCCGGCCCGATGTTGCGATCGTCTTCGACCGTGAAGTTGCCCCACCACCGGCGGTTATACGCGACCTCCACCGATACGCGGGGCAGCACTTCCTGCTGGATGCCAATGCCGAACTGCCAGTCGAAGGCGCGTACTCCCCACCCGCCGAGGATCGCGGGGTTCACCTCGGTGAGCCCGGTCAGCGCGTTGGCGAAGTTCAGGGAACC
Source organism: Vicinamibacterales bacterium (assembly GCA_035537775.1). GTDB lineage: Bacteria > Acidobacteriota > Vicinamibacteria > Vicinamibacterales > UBA2999 > Gp6-AA40. Next base: position 4,817 of record DATLLQ010000049.1, read on the forward strand.
GCCGGTCAGCGCGCCGCACGCGTCGACAGATCCGGTCAGCACCGGGCTCTGCTGTACAGGGCTCAGCACGTTGCAATCGACAACCTTGTCGTTATCGTTGTCGGTCCAACTCCGCGTCATCGTTTCCTGGATGCGGTTCGCCGGGTTGTTCTCGGTGTAGCTGCTGTCGTTGGTGGCAGCATCGAGATACTTGCCGAGGTTCATCCGGACGGCTGTCCTACCAGTCCCGAAGACGTCGTAGGCGACACCCATCCGCGCCGTGACGTCGTCGAAACCGCGCACGCTCACCGTACGAGGGAACGTGATCGGTGCCGCGTTCCATGGGGACGTGTCCGTGGTCCCGTTGTGTCCCGCAGGGCTCCAGCTGTACGCATGGTCGTAGCGGACGGCTCCCTGGAGTGTCAGCCGCTTCAAGGTCCAGCTGTCCTGAACATATGCCGAGTGCTGCACCGTACGGTCGGCTGTCTCCCAGTTCGGCAGCCGGATCGTGAACTGGTTGGGGCTTCGGTTGCTGAAGCGATACGAGATCGCATTCGAGTTCGTGCGCGTCGTCGTATCGGATTTCTGGTACGCGCCCTGGTAGCCGACTTTCACGTTGTGGGCGCCCGTGACGTACGAGGCGGACCCGCGGAACTGGGTTGGATTTGCCCAGTTGTCCTGCCACGTGTTGATTGCGCGATAGGTGAAGTTGGCGCGGTGACCATCGATGGCCTGCTGCTCGGTGACCGGAATGAGGTTGGTGATGCCATCGGACGGCGGAGTGCCAAAGACCGGCTGATATGCAAACCGCGAAATACCTGCTTCGAGCAGGAGCCGGTTCGTCTTCGGCATGGTCCACGTTCCCTGCGTCAAGTAGTACGGGGACGGGAAGTAGCCGGCGCTCGCCTCGGGAGACGTGGTTGTTCCGCCGAGCGCGATCCAGTCGGAGCCGCGCTGCCGGCAGCCGTCCGCGCCGGCGGTAAGGGTCGAACCGTCGCAGCGGTACTGGTTTTCCTGCGAGACTGACACCCGATGCTTGCCGAACTGGCCGGTGACACGCCCTGAAAACACGTCGCGCTTCTGGGCGTTCAGTGAGAGGGTCGTCGATGTGTCCGGCGCATACCCCCAATTCGTCGCGTCGCCTGCGAACAGGTTCGGTAATGCGCCCGTTTCATTGACGCGGTGGCTGCCAAAATTGCGGAACGTTCCGTAAAACCAGAGCTGGTCGCGCCTGATCGGACCGCCATAGGAGCCGCTCGCATCCCACGCCTTTCTCAGCGCGGGGCCGCGCGTGATGCCGATGGCCGCGAGTTCAGCGTCGATGTTCTCGGAGCGGGACCATTCGCCGGCGCTGCTGAAAAACCCTGATCCTCTGAACTGGTTGCCGCCGGCGCGCGGCACGATGTTCAAGACCGGCCCCCCGATGTCGTTCTCGCCAAGGCCGCCGGAGATGACGACCTGCATCTCCGTCGCGTCCGCCGTGTTGTACGTGAAGCTCGACACGCCGCCGCCGTTGAACGCAGCCGCCACCGTCATGCCGGCGATCTGCACGCGGCCCTCGTTTGCGGCCCCGCCGCGGGCAGTGAACAGCTGCATCTCCGGCGTCACTTCCGTGCTGATCGCGAAGCCGACCGTGAGCGCGGGGATTGAGTTGAGCAGCGCAGCGTAGTTCCGCGTTGCCGGCAGCACGTTGATGAAGTCGCCCTGCAGGACGACCTCACGCTTCACGCTCTGCACATCGACAATCGGCGTTTCAGACGTGACCTGGATGGTCTCCTGCACGCTGCCGACGCGCAGTTCGGCCGGGATCGTCAGCGTCGCCGATCCCACCAGCTCGATACCTTCTCGCTTGAACGAGCTGAATCCAGGGATGCTGAACGTCAAGGTGTAGATGCCGGGCGGGAGCTCGATGATGCGGTACTGACCGCTCGCATCGGTCACAGCCGTGCGCGTCTTTTCGATGAGCGCGCTGCTCGCCGCCTCCACGGTGACGCCGGGAATGATGGAGCCCTGAGGGTCTTTGACGGTTCCGGTGAGAATTCCTTGAGCGAAGCTAATCGAGGGGAGCAGCACGAGTGCTGCAGTGACAACGACGCCGTAGGCCGCGGCACGCATAGGTCGTTCTCCTTCCGGCGACTTCACGGTCGCCGTCGATTTCAGGGTGCGCTCGCGTTTCGTCTGTGCTGTGGGATTGTTAACGTTGTTAATTTTGTAAAGATTGTTAAATCGCCGCGCACTATGCCGCAGAGGGCGCGGCAGTGTCAATGGGTTTCTTTTGCAGGCTATTCCCGGTACCTTCGGTGCCTCGTGTGACGGATTCGGCAACCCGCATCTATCCTCCCGTTCCCGACGGGATACATTCGGCCGATTACTTCGAGCCGAATCGCGGCACGCACCTCCGCCACCCCAAACAACCGCGCATCGTCATCCCGCAGACTCGATCCGAGCTGACGGGGCCGGTCTTTCCCTACGCCGCGATCGGGGGTCCGGACAGCAATCTGACGCGTCAGCATGACGGGGAGCCGATCGGCGAGCGGATCATCCTGCACGGTCGCGTGCTGGACGAGGATGGACGGCCGTTACCGCAGACGCTGGTGGAGATCTGGCAGGCCAACGCCGCCGGACGCTACGCCCACGGCGTTGACAATCATGCCGCCCCGCTCGACCCGAACTTCTCCGGCACCGGCCGCGCGATCACAGACTCGGAAGGACGCTATCGGTTCCTGACGATCATGCCGGGCCGCTACCCGTTTCAAAACCACTACAACGCGTGGCGGCCGGCGCACGTGCACTTTTCACTGCTGGGGCCGAACTTCCTGACGCGGCTGGTCACGCAGATGTTCTTTCCCGGCGATCCGCTGCAGGCATTCGATCCGATTTATCAGGGCGTACCCGCACACGCCCGCGATCGTGTCGTCGCCGCGTTCGACATCGACGCCACCGAGCCGGACTGGTCGCTCGCTTTTCGGTTCGATCTCGTACTGCGTGGGCGCGCAGCGACGCCCTTCGGTATCTGAACCACGAAGGAGTCT
>DATLLQ010000050.1:0-5250 GCA_035537775.1 Vicinamibacterales bacterium
CGGCGAGGATCGGCAGGAGCGCGACCGTGCTGTAACCGGTCAACGCGATTGCCGGCAGGATGAAGAGCGCGCCGCGTACGCCGATGTACTTGAAGATGCGCGAGACGAAGAAGGCCTGGAGCACGAGAGCCAGCAGGTTGACAGAGGTCTGAACCGTGCCGGAGAGCGTGCCGATGATCGATGCCTCCGTCGCGCCTCCGGCGGTCCCGGCGGCGATCTGCCTGGCCGCCTCATCGGTGATCATTCGGTTCAACATGAACCCGCCGAGCGTGTTGACCAGGTTATAGACGAGTACCAGCATAGCGATGAGAAGGAGGTAGCGCTGCTTGTACACCAGCGTGAAGCCGCCGGGGCCGCCGAGCGCCTTGTCGGCCTCCTCTTTCTTCGCTTCTTTACGGCGGCCCTCACGGCGGTGCACGATAATCGTCAACGCGACGGGCACCGTCAGTCCGAAGGCAGCGATGAGCATCAGCGTGTAGGGGCCGATCCCTTTGAAGAAATACGTCGCGATCGCTGCGCCGACGAGAGCACCGAGCGACGCTCCGATGCCGACCAGTGGGAACAGCCGTTTTCCCCGCTCATTGGTATAGAGGTCGTTCGCGAAAGCCCAGAACTGGGCGACCGCCACCATGTTGAACACGCCGATCCAGATGTAGAACGCCACGCCGATCCGGGCCCCTGCCGAGCCGAGCGCGTAGAAGATCAGCAGGTGCGACGCGAAAAAGAGCGTGACGCTCGAGATGAGCCACACGCGGTTGACGCGCGACGCCAGTGCGCTGTACGCGGGCACGAAGACCAGCAGGACAAGCGCCATGCCGGCCGACGCGTAACTCGCGGCCTCCGCTCCCGATTCGCTCAAGATCAGCGCATCCCGTACAATCTTGAGGACCTGGTAGAACGCGAGGAGATAGAAGACGTTGGTCGCAAGCAGCAGGGCGCTCACGCCTTCGCCGGTGCGCACGTCGGTGAAGAGCGACAGCGTGCGATCGAGAAGCCCCTTGTGTGCAGCGGGAAACGGTGAGCCCTTGGCCATGGGACTCCGATGCTACACCGGGACGACGTGCTCCGGGCTATCTCTTCGTGCGGCGACCGTTAATGATCCGGTGAGATGTGGCAGGTGCGCCCGCCACCAGGCTCGGGCGTCCTCCTGCCCCCAGCTTTCGTTGCAGTGGCAGTTATACGCCATACCCAGAAGCTCACCGGCGTTCTGAGGGCGCCGGGCGGGGTCTTTCTGCAGGCACGCGAGGACCAGGTCGTCGAGCTCCCGCGGGATGGGCATCTCGGTTCGCTCGGATGGTCGCGTCGGCTCCGTGTGCAGATGGTGCATCAGCATCTGCATCGAGTTCTCCGCGTCGAACACCAGCGAGCCGGTCAGCGCGAAATAGGCGACGCATCCGAGGGCATACACGTCCGCGCGGCGGTCAACGTCCACGTCGCCGAGGATGCACTCGGGTGCCATGTACGCTGGCGTCCCCGTCGTGCTCTGGTCCATTGTCGTCAGCGCGTCGGCCGAGGGTCGGGTCCTGATCTTCACCAGGCCGAAGTCGAGCACCTTGGCGAAGTCGTAGTCGAGACCCATGCGGCAGACGTAGATGTTAGCCGGCTTGATGTCGCGATGGACCAGGCCGCGCGCGTGCGCGTCGGCGAGCGAGTGACAGACCTGGCGAAGCAGGTAGATGGTGCGCGCCGCCGGGAGAGGGCCGAACTCGCGCACCAGCGACTCCAGGTCGCGTCCGGCCAGTAGTTCCATCACGTAGTAGAACGTCCCATCCTGCGTGATGCCGAAGTCGAACACCTGAATCGTGTGCGGTGAATTGAGCGCGGCGGTGGCCTGTGCCTCGCGCTCGAAGCGGCGAAGCGTCAGCTGCACTTCCTGATCGTTGCGCGCGCCGAGGACTTCAGGACGAACCAGCTTGATTGCCGCGTCGCGTGCGAGCAGCCGATGTTCGGCGCGCCACACCTCGCCCATGCCGCCGTGCCCGAGCTTCTCGATCAAGTGGTAACTGCCAAGCTCCTGCGCTTCCTTCAAGCGCCGGCTCATGCGATGGAGCACCTTGGCCGGTACGACGACGACGAAGGCGCACGCGTAACTCGGCCAGCAGAAGATGAACAGCCGAACCAATGCCGGCGCGTCGCCACCCGCCAGCCACAGGATGAGATACGCAAGCGGATCGAACGACGCTGCGACGAGCGACATCGCGAACATTCGGCGGGGCGCGCCGGGTGCGATCATCGCGAAGATCAGAATCAGGAGCGCGATCCACGACGGGCGTCCAATCTCAGGAGCTTCAGGAGGAAGCGCGGGCATTGCCCACGCATTCGTGGTGGCGATCAGGGCGCCGTTCATCAGCATCATTGCGAAGCCGATGGTGCCCTTGCGCTCAGCGGTCGTCTCCGAGCGGCACAGGTACCACCGCATGATGATCGAACCGACGACGCCGGTGATTTCGAGCGGGACGATTCGCCAGTTCCTGACCCATGTGGAAGAGAGCGCGGGCAGGATGGCGATGTCGAGCAATAGCGTGAACGACCAGAGAACGGCGGCGACCGTTGCGAAAACCGTGAGCCGCGCCGCCTGCTCCGTCAGCAGTTCCGTCGGGAGGCGAGTGGTTCGCCCGGAGTCCCGTGAGTCGGAGGTGGCGGTCTCTTCACGCCTGGCGAGGACCTGCCGTGACGGACTCATACCCGCACTATAAACCAGTCAGGCCTCTATTGCTGAGGTGCGTCAGGGTGGGCCGGTGCCCGTCCGTCGTCTGAGCTCCTCGAGGTTGAGCATGATCGATTCGTTCGACCGCAGGAGGTCAGCGAGGATCTCGTCGCGGGCCCGGGTGTCGCTTTTTTTCCTTGGACGGTCGCTGAGGAACGGCCAGAGACGATCGCGGATGTCGGGAGGCAGGACACCTTCGAGGTACTCGAGGGCAGTGCCGCGCAGTCCCGGGTCGTCGGTGTGGATGCCGCGATACGCAATCTGCAGCGGGGCAGTGGGAAGCACGAGCGAGAGCAGCGTGAAGACGTGTGCCAGGCTCTGCCCGGCGCGATCCTTGAGAAACTCGTCCACGAACGAGCGCGCTTCGGCCTCGACGGTATCGAGGAGGCGATGGCTCTCCCACACGGGGCGTCCGACGGCGACCTCACGGCGCACGACGTCGAAGACGCGTTCCTTGTCGATGCGGATTCGCGGGTTCTTCTCGAGGATGGAGGCCAGCGATCGTCCGCATTGGAATCGCACCTCGAAGCGCAGGTCCTCGAGACCAAGCAGGACGCCGTCGACGGCACGCTGGGAGACGCACACAGAGAACACGCGCGCGAGACGTCGCCGCGACGCGAACGGCTGGTTGGGATCGAGCAGCGCATCCACGAGCTCGCCGACCCGTTCCTCGGCCACTTTCCGCAGCGCCCGCACGGCGTCCTCGGCGACCGGATCCCACGCGAGCAGCGGAATGACATGGGGGATGAGCGCGGCCGGCAGCCCTTCTTCCGCACGTAGAACCTGGAGCACGGCGTCTCGATTGCGCGACCGCAGCGCGACGATCTCGCGCAGCTCGGGGTCGTTGACCGGCGTGGGGACGCGCACTGTTCCCTCGCCCTGAGGTCGGGTATCGACGCCCTGCGAACGCGTGTCGGTGGTCGGCCGCGGGAGGTTCGGCCGCGGTGCGCGAATCGTCCGCATCATGACCGTCCTGGTCGTGATGTCGCCGACGTCCGACAGCTCGAGTTCCACTGCGCGATCGAGCAGGCTGCGCTCGAGCGTGTGGATGTATCCGCGACTCAGCCGCTGCGCCACCGCCACGGCAATGGCCGAGCATCCGATGGCTGCGCCCATCAGCGCCACGTACTGCGATGCGCCGGGCAACATGATGAGCAGTTGGATCAGTCCGCCACCGATGGCGTCGCCGAGGCGATCGAAGCCGACGTCGATGATCGATTTGGCAGCCCGTTTGTCATGCGAGGCGATTGGTGTGAAGAAGATCTCGTAACCCGTCTTGAAGAGGGAACTGCGGAGCGTGGATTCGCCGGCGCGTGCGGCGAGAGCGCCACCGAGTCCGGGAAACACCAGCGCACCAAGTCCTCCGAGTACGAGAGCCAGCGACGGCGTGGCCGTGGTCACCGCGAGGCCCAGGCGCTCGAGCACGAGCGGTGCGGACACGCTCTGCACTACGAACGCCAGCAGGCTCACGCCGGCGTAGTAGAGCGCGAAGAATTGCAGCAGCGCGTCGCCCCGGCCGAACACCTGGACCGCCTGCGCCTTGAAGACGTAGTCTGCAAACGCCGCAGCCACCGTGCCCAGCAGCACCAGAGCCGCGAGGTTCCGAAGGTACGGCGCTCCAGCCAGCACGCGTAGACCCGAGCGAGGTGATGTGGCGGCGAGGTCCGGTGCGACCTCCATGGCCTTGTCGTGGATCGTCAGGACCTTCGGGCCGGCGAGTTTGCGCACCTGCCACGCGCAGACCAGGTTGACTGCGGCCAGAAGCGGGAGCATCGCGGCGATGCCGAGCGTCGCGCCGATCCGTTCGGTGACGAGGGCGCCGCCGAGTCCTGCGATCGTACCGATGCCGGCGATGCGCCCGAAGTTCAACCGGGCGGTATGCGGATCGAATCGCTCGGTCGCGATGAGCCAGAAGCCGGATCCGAGCATCGGCCCGAGTCCGGAGATCTGGAGATAGACCACCTGCGCCGCCAGGCGCGGCGCCCGCCCGAGCAGCAGCCAGGAGCCGAGCAGGAGCGCCGCGCTGATGACGAAGGCCGCCGACACGAATGTGCCGGGCGTGATTGCGCGCAGGCTGCGTGAACTGGCAATCACCAGCAGGATCGACACGGCCGCCGTGACGACCACCATTGCGGGCAGCGTTGTGACGTCCAGATGCGCGAGGTAGAGTGCGTCGCGGGTGGCCTTGCCGGCGATGAACTGGGCGCTGACGGCACCCGAACAGATCATCGCGGTGAGGACAGCAGGGTCGAGCGCCGGTCTGGGGGAAGCTGCCATCGAAACTGGCGCCGTGCGGGTCGCTCACGTGTCCGCGCGACGCAATCCGGCGCAGGTTCATCGTATCACCCGGCAGGGCGCATGGCCGGGCTGCACAATTGCTGTTTCGGGTTCACAATACGGCACACGTCAAGTGAGGTCTGGATGAACGTTCGCTTCGCGCCGTCATTGCGTACGGCCGCCGTGCTGCTTGTGCTCGTGTCACCCGCGTTTGGCCAGGAACGAGCTCCGGCCAAAGGGATCCCGTCGCTTGCCGACTTCGACGA
>DATLLQ010000051.1:0-13657 GCA_035537775.1 Vicinamibacterales bacterium
TTCCGCGGCCCCGACTCCAACGGCGTCGGCGGTTCGGTCCAGCTCACAATCCTGCCGGGAGTGAAAATCGGCGGAGCGGTGACTCACACCTACTGGTCACCGACGACGCAGAATCTCGTGCGCGGCCTGAACGGCGATGCCGACTATGTAGCCCTTGGTACTCGCATCGACTGGCGGGTTCTGGCGCTGGGGCTCGTCTACTCTCATCAAAGTAACGGAGACATGGTGCAGGTCCCGATCGGGCCTGTGAGCACTCCCGTGGCATTCGATGCGGACGGCGCCGAACTATATGCGCGTGTAGGGTTGGGACCGATCGGCCTGATTGGAGGCTTCACGTATCTGGAACCGGACGTCACCGACCCGCTCATCGATCCCGACTTCAAAACCGGGTACGTGATCCTGGGCGCCGAGTGGTTTGTCGCTAAGACGGCCAAGATCTACTCGGAAAGCAAGATCGATTTCAGCACCGCGGCAACGGGTGCGTCGGGTGACAGCGTGTTCACGATCGGCTTCCGTTACGATTTCCTGTTGCGCATCAGTCATCAGTAGAAAGGGCCGGATGCCCCGCGCTCAGGTGTGGACCGACACTCCGTTGGCCAGTTCCCCCGCGCCCGCACCCCACTTGGAGATGACCTTGACCGCCTGAGTGAAGGGCACGTCCAAGGGATGCACGCGCTCGCGCTGCATGATGAGCAGGGAGCCGGCCGCGGGCGTCGGTACCGAGGGTATCAGCACGGTGTATCGGCCGTCATTCAGCTCCTCGATGATGAAGGCGGGCGCGAGCGCGTCCTCGATTTCTACCAGGGCCGGTCGGAACGAGCCCTCGCGCTCGTCGCCGGAGACGCGATGGGCGAGGCCACGCACCAGCGAGTAGCCAGGGATCTTCTCGAGCACCGAGCGCTCGAGCGCGTGCTTGGCGCGCAGCCCGGGACCGGTGCGCACCACGATCCCGGCCGCGAAGCAGACGACGAGCACGATCAGGACGGCGATGACCTGCCGGAACTGTACGCCTGCGGGGATTGTCGCCGTGACCGGCGAGAGCAGCGTCACGATGGCGGACAGCGTCTTCGCCAGCAGCAGGACGGACAGATAGATCGGCAGCACGATGAGCACTCCCCCGATGAGGGTCGTCTTGGTGAGCTCGGCCAGGCCTTTCATGCGCGTTCTCCTTGTGAGCGATGCGCCAGCCTAGCACTTAGCACTCCTGCGGTCGAACTCCGTAAGAGTGGTCAGGCGCCTGAGGTGCGTGATTCAGCCCGTATCCTCCAGGCGGTCTTCCGGTAAATAGTCAACGAGCCACGTGACCGACGCTGAGTTCCAGGCCGCCTTCGACCAGCACAAGGACGCTGTCTATCGGTTCGCATGGCGTATGTCCGGCTCGACGGCCGCGGAGGACATCACCCAGGACGTGTTCGTGGGGCTTCTCCGATATCCCAACCGGTTCGACCCGACTCGCGGGACGCTGCGCGCCTTCCTGCTTGGCATCGCCCGGAACCTCGCGCTCAAACACTGGCGATCAGAACATCGATTCGAGCCGCTCGACGATGAGGTCTTTGTCGCGAAGCCGCTCGACCTCGAGCGCGGCGACGTCGGCAACATGGTCGGCCGGGCCGTGCGCGCGCTGCCGCCGCTGCAGCGCGAGGCGGTGATCCTCTTCGAGTACGAGGGCTTGACCCTCGCCGAGGTCGCGCGAGCCGTCGACGCGGACGTCGGAACGGTCAAGTCGCGGCTGCACCGCGCACGCGAGAACCTGCGCCGCGCGCTCGCGCCGTTGCGGAGCCGTCAACCAGCCAAGGGGCTCTGCCCTTGATATCCCCGCCGCCCCTTGGCTGGTTGCCAGTATCTCTTCCACCCCACGGCGCAAGCGTGCGCCCTGGGGGCCCCGGTCTTGCCGCGCTTCGCGCGGCTGGGACCGCTATGCGGTGGATGAAACGAGTACGAAATTCGCGTTCGGGGCCGCATAGCGGTCCAACCTGCAAGTGAGAACTGTATGGACGACCGAGAGCTGAATCGACTGCTGCATGAATGGACGGCGCCGGATGCTCCGCCAGATCTGCGTCCGCCCCGCGCGCATGCGTCGCGACTGCGATGGTTGATTAGCGGCACCCTTCGCGTGCCCGTACCCGTCGCGCTCGCCGCGCTGCTGTTGGTCGCGTTGTGGGTCGTCTCGACGCGGCTTGGACCGGTGTCGGCGCCCGACACATCCGGGCCACGCCGATCCGGCGAGCTGGCGAGGTATGCGCTCACGGGTCCTCTCGAGGGGTTCGACGCGGTGCTCGTGGAACTGAACTTCCAGCCCGGCGTGTCAGTTCCGGAGCATCGGCATCCCGGTCCCATCCTCGGATACGTCGTGGATGGGCAGATGCGGACCGCCATCAATCACCAGTCGGACCAGGTCGTGCCCGCGGGCGGCACGTTCTTCGAACCGCATGGCGCCCTTCACACGTCGTTCAGCTCCGCTAACCCAGATGTGCCCGTGCGCGCCGTGGCATTCCTGGTGGTTCCCAGCGGCAGCCCGCTGACGGAGCGCGCGACGACGAGGAGAGAACGATGAAGGAGCGGATCAGCGCTGTGCTCGTGCTCGTTGCCGGAATTTCCGCGCCGATGCGCGCGCAAACTCCACAAGCGACGCCGATGCCGTACACGGCTATCCATCAGCCGGAATTCGTGGCGGCATCGGAGGTCACGTTTCTTCAAGACGATGACATTCTGCTCGGCGTGACAAGCGGCAACGTCGCCAAGGCGTACCCCGCCGCCGACCTCTCGCAGCATGGCGCGGTGTTTGACAAGATGCCGGACGGGCCCATCTCGGTGACATGGTGCGGCGTCTGTAATACCGGCGTAGTCTTTCGCGCGGAGGTGAAGGGTCGAACGCTGCACTTCCAATACGACCGCATGGTTGGCGCGAACGAAGTTCAGAAAGACTTGGAAACGGGTACGAGCTGGCAGCAGGCCACTGGTGAAGCGATCGAAGGTCCCCTCAAGGGCACACGCTTGACGCTCTATCCTGTGGTTCGCACCACGTGGGCGGAGTGGCGCAAGCGACACCCGCACACGGTGGTGCTCGAGCCCTTGCCGGGATACGCGGAGCGTATGCCCAATCGGAGCACGCGCATCAAGACCGTCACGCGGCTAGGTCCCGAAGGAGCGCCCAACGGCGCGCTCGCGCTCGACAAGCGTTTGCCGTCGCGAGAAACCGTGGCGGGACTCGAGGTCGGTGGCGAGACCGTGGCGTACCCGTTCTCGGAGCTGCGCATCGCGCGGGTCGTCAACGACCTCATAGGCGGATTGCCGATCGTCATCGTCCATCAGCCCTCGTCTGATACGACGACGGCATTCGACGTGCGCGCCAAAGGCAAGGTGCTCACGTTTCAGGCGGCGAATGATGACGCCAGCTCCGTGACCGATCTCGAAACGCGCTCGACATGGAACGCGTATGGACTGTGCCTCGAAGGTCCGCTGAAGGGCACGCAACTGAAACAGCTGATTCTCGTGCCGCAGTTCTGGTTTGCCTGGTCGCAGTTTCACCAGGGGACGAGAGTCTTCACGGCGCGTTGAGAGAAGAGGTAGCCATGCAGGATCGACGGACATTCCTTGGAATCGCGGCAACGTCGCTGTTGCCGATTGGCGTCGAGGCACAAACATCCGCGCCACGGCCTCCCGCCGAACTCGCGAGGCACGCGTTGACGGGCTCTCTCGAAGGGTTCGAGGCGGTGCTCGTAGAGCTGAACATCCCGCCAGGCCGGCGGAGTTCAGGCCCGGGGCACCGTCATCCGGGGCCCGTCCTCGGGTACATCGTGGAGGGGCAGATGCGTTTTGCCATCAACAACGAGCCGGAGCAGATCTTGCCGGTGGGCAGCACGTTCTTCGAGCCGTCTGGCGCGGTTCACACCACGACCGGCTCCGCGACGACTGATGGGCCGACGCGTGCGCTGGTCTTCATGCTGGTACCGAAAGGCAGTCCGCTCACGGCGCCCGCCTGAACCCGGATCTTCGAATCTCTTGATGCCGGGCAGCGATGTGCTCCAGGCTAGTACCTGGGGAGGTCGACAATGTACGCGCACCGCATCACTGCCGCTGCATTCTTCGGATCCACGCTGTTGGCGTTGCTGCCATCTCTTTCGAACGCGCAGGCCCAGGCCCAGGCCGGCGCCGGTCGACCACGTGTAATCGAAGTCTCGAGCGTGGCGCCGGAGAAGAACGCGCAGCTCTCATCGCTGATTGCCGAGATTCGCAGTCAGACTGATGCGTTCGTCTTTCTAAGCGGTGGCGCCTCGAGAATGCTTGAGGACCACCAGCAACAGCTGTTGGGAATGTTCGAGGCTCTGGCCCTAGTCGCGAAAGGCGGTCGACGTATCGCGGTCGGGGATGGTGGCACGCAGGCGGGGATCATGGAAGCAGCGGGACGCGCACGGCGCGCCAGTAGCTACGCGTTTCCGTTAATCGGCGTCGCCCCCGCTCGAGAGATTCCGCCCCGCGGCAAGACGCCCGTCGATCCAAATCACTCCCACGTGATCGCCGTCGACAATCCGTCGGCACCAGTAAAAGACAGTTGGGGCTCCGAGACCGGGACGATGTACTGGCTCTTTGCCGCGTTGGCCGAAGGACGCCCGTCCGTCACGATAGTCGCCAACGGAGGCGGCATTACGCTGACGGAGGTGGAATCGAACGTCCGCGCCGGGCGCCCCATCATTCTGATCGAGGGCAGCGGGCGGGCGGCAGATGCACTCGTCTCGTTGTTGCGGAAGACGCCGGTCTCGGAGCCGGAACTCGTCAGCCTCAGAGAGAGCGCTGAGAAAGCAATGCTCACACGACGACCGGAACTGTTCACGGTAGTCTCGCTTCAGGGGGGAGCGCCAGGCCTTCGTGATGCCATCAGCTCCGCGATCGGAAGCGTCAGGTAGGACTGAACTACGAGAGAAGTCAAAAGCTCCAGTCAATTGGTGTTTGGTATGGCGACGAATCCGTGTAACGCGCCGCCCGTCACGAGCACGTACTGACCAACGATGACCCCGTTCGGGTTGATGCCGAAGGCGGTCGTGGCGAATGCAACCGTGCCGAACGGCGCGCCGGCACAGCCGGCGGCGTCCTCGCAGGTGAAGTCGAGAGTGATAGGCGCAGAGCCCCCCGATTGCTGCACGAACCCGTGACGCTTGGCGGCAACCTCGCCGTCCTCGCGGTACGTCCCAACGAATTGCTTTCGTGGGCTGATGTCCCAGATTGCCGTCAGATTGGTGCTGGGAGTCGGATCATAGGACTCGAGCATTCCGTTTCGCACCATGTAGCCGCGCTGTCGGTTGGTCATCATATCCATGGAGAAGCCAACGATGGTGAGTCCGCCGCCGGGGGTGGCGCCATTGTTCATCGACATCGGGATGGCCATCGGATCCGACAGTTGGCCACCGTTGAAGTGCAGGCTGAACGTGCCCGCGCGGGTCCAGGCCGCGCCAAACATGGACGGACCCAGGTCGTGGTCGTGGACGCAGCCGTAGATATCGCCATCGGGCGTAATGCGCTGAGCGATGGCGCCTGGATGCTTGCGTGAGTGCCCGTTTTCATCAACGGTGGCGGGAAACATCACGACTGAGAATTCGCCCCGCCAGTAATGGAAGCCCTTGATGCAGGCAGGGTCGGTAGCGCTTGGGCAAAAGAGGGGCGAGTCCTCTGGAGGTGGGTTGCTGGGATCGTGGACGGGAACCGTGAATTGGCCGACGATCTCGCCACGAGGATTGATGCCGTTGGCGACCGTCGCGCGGACGCCTGGGGCGGGAAAATCGAGACTGGTGTATTGCCCGTCTTTGAGCAGGAATCCATGCGTTCGGCCGCCGGCTATATAAAAGCCAACCACGTCGGCCCTCGCGTTGATACCCTTCGCGCTGGTTTGTGCCGCGACCTGGCCAGGAGCGAGGCCGGCGGGACAAGCCGACGCCTCCGCGGCGGCCGGGCAGTAGACATCGACCGGAACGAAACTGTACGGCTGGGCGAAGGCTTGACCGGCCAACATCAACGTTCCCGAAACGAACGAGAAGAGCGTTTTGTTCTTCATGGTCCTCACTCCAAGACTTCCGGCACTCCGTGCATCACACGACCACCGTTCGCCATCGCGTGGCCGCTTCGAAAGCGCCGTCGTGCGTTCCGGCCATGTCGCCGCGGGGCTGCCGTTCAGAAGAGATCGCGCAAACCCGTATCGGAACGGGTCACTGCGTGGAGCTGGCCCGCTTGCGATTAATGCCGGAGGGCTCCTATCCTGTCGATCGCTCAGATGTTCAGGATTCCCGATGCCCTCAGGTCAGGACGTTACGGGGCTGCTCGACGATTGGAGCCGTGGTGATCGACGCGCCCTCGATCGCCTGCTGCCGATCGTGTACGCGGAGCTGCGCGGGATCGCCGCGCGTCAGCTTCGTCACGAAGGCGCCGGCCACACGCTCCAACCAACTGCGCTGGTCCACGAGGCGTACTTGCGGCTGATCGAGCAGCGCAGCGTCAGCTGGGAAAATCGGGCGCATTTCTTCGGAGTCGCGGCGCAAGTGATGCGTCGGGTCCTGGTGGACCACGCCCGGCGAAAGGCGGCCAAGAAAAGGGGCGATGGCGCGCAGCGAGTCCCGCTCGAGGAAGTCACCGAGACGGCGATGGCGAGCGAGATTCCGGTGCTTGCGCTGGATCACGCGTTAGCCCGGTTAGAGCAACTCGATCGCGAGCTCGCACAGATCGTGGAGCTGCGAACGTTTGGTGGATTGACGATCGACGAAGTTGCGCACGTGCTGAAAGTGTCACCGTCAACGGCCAAACGGCAGTGGCGAACCGCGAAAGCGTGGCTGACGCAGGAGCTGTCGGCCGAGGGCCACTCGTGACAGGCGGTTGCCTGTATGCTGTTCGCCCACCGACAACCACCGGTGAAAAATCCGGGAACGGGGGCTCGCCGCGTCGCGTATGACTGATGACAGATGGCTGCGTGTCAGGCGGCTGTTCGAAACCGCCGTCGAACGGCCCCCGTCCGAACGCTCCGCGTTCCTGTCAGCCGTAATCGCGGACGATGAAGCTCTTCGCCGGGATGTGAACGCGCTGCTTGCGGCCGACGCCGCGGGCGCGTCCCTCTCGGAGTGGCCGGTTGCATCTGAGTCGCTGCTGGCCGAGCTGCGAACCGCCTCCAGCGCGCGGCGTGTCGGCGGCCCCGCGTCTCCCGGGCTGACCGCTGGCGATCGCCTGGGAAACTACGCCGTGGTTGCTCTGCTGGGTGCCGGCGGAATGGGCGAGGTGTACCGCGCGCACGACGCACGCCTCGGGCGCGATGTGGCGATCAAGATTCTTCCGCACGCGCTCACGACGGACCCCGCGCGGCTGGCGCGATTCGAGCGCGAAGCGCGTGTGCTGGCAGCGCTCAATCATCCGCACATTGCCGGAATTCATGGCATTGAGCAGGCCGGCGCGGCACCGGCGCTCGTCTTGGAGCTGGTGGAGGGACTCACGCTCGCGGATCGGATCACGGCGAGCCGCATCCTCTTGGAGGAAGCTCTCACACTCGGACGTCAAATCGCCGATGCGCTCTCGGCCGCGCACGACAAAGGCATCATCCATCGCGATCTCAAGCCGGCTAATGTCAAGGTGACACCAACCGGCGTGGTCAAGGTCCTCGACTTTGGGTTGGCGAAAACGGACGGTGAGGGAGCGACACCCGAGCTTGCTCACTCGCCGACCATCACCTTGGACCAGACTCGGGACGGCACCATTCTGGGCACGGCGGCGTACATGAGCCCGGAGCAGGCGCGCGGCAAGTCTGTAGACAAGCGATCTGATATCTGGGCGTTCGGCTGCGTCCTCTATGAGATGCTGACCGGCCACAAAGCATTCGATCGCGAGACCGTCTCTGACACGATCACGGCGATCCTCGAGTGCGAGCCGAACTGGCGATTGCTCCCGGCCGCGACGCCGACAACCGTCCGACGCCTTTTGCAGCGATGTCTCGAGAAGGACGCGAGTAGGCGTCTTCGCGACATCGGCGATGCGTGTCTCGAGCTCGAAGATGCAATCGGTCGATTCGGCAGTCGATCGCTTCCTCGAAGACTCTTCGATTTCAGCCGAGAGCGCTGGTTGGCTGCGGTCGGCGCAGTCGTCGCGGTGTCCATCGCGGTGATTGCCGGTTGGTTCTGGCCGACCTGGGCACTGCGTCCGGCGCCTGCTGCGGTCCTGCACCCGACCTTCACACAGATCACGTCTCAATCAGGGCTCGAGTGGTTTCCCAGTCTGTCGCCGGATGGCAAATGGGTTGTGTATGGTGCAGACACCGAAGGCAATCGAGACATCATTCTTCAGAGCACCACCGGTCAGACGCCAATCAATCTGACACCCGACTCGGCCGACGATGACGATCAGCCGGTGTTCTCGCCGGACGGCGAGCGTATCGCCTTCACGTCCAGCCGCGACGGCGGTGGAATCTTCGTAATGGGCCGCACGGGAGAGTCGGTCACGCGGCTCACGCGGCGCGGGTTCGGGCCGACGTGGGGGCCCGGCGGCCGAGAGCTCGCATTCACGACCGAGAGCGCCGACTTGGATCCGCAGAACACGCTCGGGCTGAGCTCGTTGTGGGTCGTCGACGTGGCGTCTGGCGAACAACGGCAACTCGGAAACGTCGACGCCGTATTGCCAAGCTGGTCGCCGCACGGGCACCGCATCGCCTACACAACGAGAGGCGCGATTGCGGGCAGTACTCGACTGGATATCTGGACCGTCGATCGCTTCGGCGCGAATGCGATTGCAGTCACCACGGACGGTGCGCGGAACTGGAATCCCGTGTGGGCGCCCGACGGCAGACATCTCTATTTCGTCAGCGGTCGTGGCGGGCCGATCAATTTGTGGCGCGTGCCGATCGACGAAACATCAGGGAGGACGACCGGCCTTCCCGAAGCGGTTACGACACCCGCGCCGTTTGTTGCCCACATCACGATTTCGGCAGACGGGACGCGGATCGCCTACAGCTCGATTCTGCGCAGCCGCAATATCCAGAAACTCCGGATTGATCCAGCGACCGGCACCCCACGCGGTGAGGCGACGTGGATCACGACCGGTTCGCGCCTGTGGGCCAACCCCGATCCGTCTCCCGACGGTAAATGGGTTGTGTTTTACTCGAGTGTTCAACCCGAAGGCGACCTCTATATCGCTCGCACGGACGGTACGGGGTTACGGCAGCTCACAAGCGGAACAGAGCCGATCGACCGGATGCCGCGATGGTCGCCTGACAGCCAATGGATCGCCTTTCACTCGATTCGCGGCAAGGATCAGTACTTGTGGAAAATCCGCCCGGATGGCAGCCAGTTCCAGCAGCTCAGTCCGCTCGCGGATGCGATCTATCCGGCGTGGTCGCCCGACAGTTCACGAATCGCTGTGCTCATGGCCGCAGGGATCGGCCATTCCGAAAACAACGTGTACGTCTTCGATCCGAACCGTCCGTGGATCGATCAGAAGCCGGAAGTCATCCCGCCGCCTGCCGAGAGTCCTGACGAGTTCGTCGTCAACGCGTGGTCTCCTGATGGATCGCAGCTGGCAGGTCAGGCGGGACTGGCGGCCCGCGGCATCATCACCTACTCATTGCGATCGCGGCGGTACGAGCGCCTGACCGATTTCGGCGGATATCCCGTGTGGCTGCCGGACAGCCGCCATCTGATGTTCGTGTCTGGTGGACGAGACTTCTATGTAGTCGATACACGCTCCAGGAAAGTCGAGAAGGTCTTTTCAGTCCCGGGTGACATCATCGGGCCACCGCAGCTGACGCGAGACGGTCGGGAGGCATACTTCTCACGGCGTGTGACCGAGGGTGACATCTGGCTCCTCGCCACCAACGAGTCCAAGACATCCCCCTGACACCGGCGACATTCCACTAAATCCCCATCCTCCTCCGGACGCCCGGCAAGGTTTCGTGGCGTCTCCGCAAAGCCTTCCAACCCCGCCGGACTGGCGGTCAAGAAATCCAACCGCGCGGGCATGGCCAGCTAGGGAGCGGTCCCGCAGAATCCCTCCTGTTAGGTGGAGATTCACTGGCCATGAGCGCAAGAAACATCATCGAGGCCCTCAAACGCGAGACTCACCTCGTCGTTCTGGTCCTCTTTGCCTCTTTGTTTGTGGCCCTGCCGGCTTCCGCGCAGGCGCCGCTTTCGCTTTCCGAGGCGATTGCGCGCGCCAAAGCCCACAACCCCGACGCCGGAGCGGCGGCGGCAGCCGAGCGGGAAGCGGCCGAGCGCGTCACACAGGTTCGCGGCGGCTATCTCCCAAGGGTGGACGTCGCGGAGTCCTGGCAGCGCGGCAACAACCCGGTGTTCGTGTTCAGTTCGCTCCTTGCGCAGCGGCAGTTCACCACGGCCGACTTGGCCCTTGATGCGCTCAACCACCCCGATGCCACGAACAACTTCCGCACGGCAGTCTCCGTCGAGCAGTCGCTGTTCGATCGCACCGTCTCGGCAAATGTCCGAGCCGCGTCGATCGGGCGGGACATGGCGGCCACCGGCAAGCGACTCGTCGACCATGACCTGACGGCGGCGGTGACTGACGCGTTTGGCCGCGTCCTCATTGCTGCCGCGACTGTTCGTTCGGCAGCGGCCACGGTCGAGGCCGCCCGGGCGGACCGAGAACTGACCGGCAACCGCCGCGATGCTGGTCGGGTGACCGACGCGGATGTCCTGCAGTTGGACGTCTACCTAGCACGCACGCTCGAACAGCAGGTGCAGGCGACGTCGGATGAACGCATCGCGCGCGCCCGGCTGAATCAGTTGATGGGTGAGCCTTTGAGCACGATGTTCTCGCTCGATCTCACGCCGCTGGCGATCGCAATCGACATCGGAAGTCCCGCGAGCCTTGAAGAGGAAGCACTGAAGAACCGGCCCGAAGTCGCGCTTGCCCTGCAGCAGGAACAGTTGGCGGCCGCCACGGTGGACGCGGCGCACGCGGCGTTTCTGCCGCAAGTGACCGCGGAGGGCGCGTGGGAACTGAACGGCGGCGCCTGGAATTCGCGATCGTCGAGCTGGGTGGCAGGCGCGGTCGCCCGCATCAACCTGTTCAATGGTTTTGCCGACAAGGCCCGGCTCGCCGAAGCGCGCGAGCAGGCGACGCGTCGAGCGCACGAAAAGGAAAAGGCCGAGACCATGGCGCGGCTCGATGTGCAGATCGCGATCGCCCGGCTCGAGGCCGCGCGGGCGAGCGAAGCGGTTGGTCGGGCGGCCGCCGATCAAGCACGAGAGAGCCGCCGCATTATCCGGGACCGCTATGAGAGCGGCCTCACGGATGCCGCCATGTTGCTGCGCTCGGCCGACGCCGTTCAGCAAGCCGATGCCCAACAAATCGCCGCGCGCGTGAATGTGATCACCGCAACAGCCACCTTGCAACGAGCGATAGGAAGGCCATGAAACAGATCATCGCGAGTCATCACGTTGTCTTTGCGGGCGCCACGGCGGCACTCGTAATGAGCGCGGCGCTGGCCGGATGCTCGGCTCGCCCGGCCGCCGCCGCTTCGGCCGACGCGACAGAGCCCATCGCCGTCACCATCGCCCAGGTTGCGATGACCGATGTGGCCAGAGCGATCGATGCGGGCGGCGTGTTACAGGCTCGCACCACGGCCACGATCGCGGCGCGCATCCTGGCGCCGGTGCGCGAGGTCCGAGTGTTGCCAGGCGATCAGGTCCGCGAAGGCCAGACGCTCATCGTGCTCGACGGCGACGATCTCGCCGCCGGCGCCCGTGCCGCGCGCTCAGCGGCCCTTGCCGCCGAGCAGGGGGCGAAGGCGGCGGCAGCCGAGCACCTGGCCGCGGAAGCTGGCCTGGCCCTCGCGCGCGCGTCTCACGATCGCATCGCCGGCCTGCAGGCCAAGCGGTCCGCCACCGCGCAGGAACTCGATGACGCCACGGCGACTTTGCGGAGTGCCGAGGCGCGCGTCGCCGGTGCGTCCGCGCGCGCCTTGCAGGCCGCGTTGGCAGTCGAGAGCGCCCGGGCCGCCAGCGACCAGGCGAGCACCACCGGCTCCTTCACCACGATTGCAGCGCCCTTCGACGGCCTGATCACCGAGAAGATGGTCGAGCCCGGGAACATGGCGTCACCAGGCACGCCCCTTCTCCGCCTGGAAGACACACGCGGATTCCGCCTCGAGGTCCGCGTGGATGAATCACGCATCGGCGAGATTCGAAACGGCGACAGCGTCCCGGTCTTCCTCGGAACCGGAACCATCTCGATCGCGGGCACGGTGGTCGAGGTCAGCCGGGCAGTGGATGCCGATGCGAGGGCGTTTCTCGTCAAGATCGCGTTGCCCGATGCACGCGGCCTTCGATCCGGCGAATTCGGCAAGGCGCGATTTGGCGGGACGCTCCGGCGCGCGTTGACCATTCCTTCGTCAGCGATCGTGCGCCGCGGACAGCTCACCTCGGTATTCGTGGTCGATCAGGGCATCGCGCGCGTGCGTCTCGTCAACGTCAGCGAGTCCGAGGTACTCGCAGGCCTGACGGAATCGGAGATGGTGATTCTTTCGCCGCCGGCCGGCGTCACCGACGGACGCCGCGTTAGCGTGGGAGGCCGGTAGATGGCTAGCCGTCTTGAGCGCCCTGCGGCGCGCCTCGCGACTTACGGCGTTGCCGGCCGGATGGCCGCGACGTTCATGCACTCGAAGCTGACGCCGCTCTTCATCGTGGCCTCGATGGCGCTTGGCGCCCTCGCAGTGATAGCGCTGCCGCGCGAAGAGGAACCTCAGATCATCGTGCCGATGGTTGACGTGTTTGTCGAGATGCCGGGGGCGACACCGGCGGATGTCGAACAGCGGGTCACGCGCCCGCTGGAGCAGCTGCTCTGGGAAGTGCCCGGCGTGGAATACGTCTACTCGACCTCGAGTCCCGGACAGTCGATGGTCGTCGTGCGCTTCACGGTGAACGAGCCGCTGGAAGCCGCGCTGGTTCGCCTCAATCAGAAACTGGCGGCGAATGCGGATCGCATCCCGCCTGGCGTCATCGGGCCCCTCGTCAAGCCGCGCTCGATCGATGATGTGCCGATCCTTGCCGTCACGGTGTGGTCGGCGCGGTACGCGGACGATCAACTGCGATCGCTCGCGTCCCAACTGCGAGAGGCCATCACTGAAGTCAACGACGTGTCGGAGGTGACCATCATCGGCGGGCGCCCACGACAGGTTCGCGTGGACATCGACCCCGCGAGGCTGTCGGCGTACGATCTCGATCCACTCTCGGTTCAGCAGGCGATCGCACGCACCAACGTGCGTGGCACCGCGTCGGGCCCTGTCGCGGGCGGTGTGGTGACTAGCCTCGAGGCGGGGAGCCGTCTGCGCACAGCCGATGAACTGCGCAACACCGTCGTGACCTCCGGGCGCGGGCGGCCGGTGTTTGTGCGCGACGTGGCGGAAGTCGTGGAGGGCGACGCCGAGCCCACGTCGTATGTCACCTTCCAGTCGAAGACGTCCGGCGCGCAACCGGCCGTCACCATCGCCGTCGCCAAGCGGAAGGGCACCAACGCCACCGACGTCGCCCACCGCGTCGTCGAGAAGCTCGACACGCTCAAGGGATCGCTCGTGCCATCGGATGTGCAGCTCACCATCACCCGTGACTATGGTGAGACCGCCGCCGACAAGAGCAACGAACTGCTGTGGCACATGCTGCTCTCCGTCCTCTCGGTCTCGGCG
>DATLLQ010000052.1:0-28808 GCA_035537775.1 Vicinamibacterales bacterium
TTTCCCAGACTTGGCGTCGAGATGGCCCTTGCGCGCTATGGGCGTCCCGGCCAGGACATTCCGATCGTCGCGTTCTCGACGTCCGAGGTGATCCTGCCAGAACACAGGACGGCCTGGCTCGTTCCTGCTGACGGAGAGCGAACCTCAGTCGGGTCCAAGGCGGCCGACGGTCAACGTCTCTCGAAGATTCGCGAGAAGGTCCATCGAACCTGGAACGAGTTTGCGAGCCGCCACTGGTGCGAGCACGTTGACTGGATGAATGAAGCCGGCCTGCTGTGCGATGACGTCACGCACTATTACGTCGCGCACCATCGCGCGCACGCGGCGTCGGCTTTTCGGCTCTGCGGCGTATCCGGCGCGCCGGTCACGGTGCTCAGTTGCGACGGCAAGGGCGATGGTCTGTCAGCGGCGATCTATCGCGGCGAGCGCGACAGCCGGCTGACGTACCTGTGCGGGTCCACGCCTGTGCACAGTGTCGGCATGTTCTATCAGGCGATCACCGAGGCGCTTGGCTTCGTGCCCGTTGACGGCGAGTACAAGACGATGGGTCTCGCGGCGTGTGGTGCCGCGCACGGGCGGCCCAATCCGTTCGCCGGAATCGTCTCGGTCGCTGACGGTGTGCTGGCGTCGCGCATTCCGTGGAAGGCTGCGCCCTACAACGATCGACACCCGGACAAGCGGGTCGATAACCCGATCGGCTCCGTCATTCAGGCGGATGACTTTCAGCGCATGCTGGGGAGCTACTCAGCCGAGGACCTCGCCCATTTCGCCCAGGCGCACTTCGAAGAAGTGATGCTTGCACTCGCGTCCGACGCGATGCGGCTGGCTGGGAGCCGTCATCTCGCCGCGGCCGGCGGCGTGATGCTGAACGTCAAGGCAAACGCGCTGATTCGTGACCAGGTTCAACCCGCCTCGTACTTTGTCTACCCGGACTCCGCCGACAGCGGCCTGGCGGCTGGAGCGGCGCTCGAGGCCCTGCACCACGAGGGCGCAATACAGAGCCCGGTGACGTTCACGAATCCTTATCTCGGGAATGAGTTCGATGACGACGCCGTTCGTGCTGCACTCGAGAGATGGCACTCGCGGGAATCACTCATCATCGAGGAGGTCACGCCGGCTGATGTCGCTGCGAAGGTCGAACGCGGCGCGATCATCGGGACGTTTCAGGGACGGCTTGAATGCGGTCCGCGCGCACTCGGCAATCGATCGGTGATTGCCGACCCGCGCCGTGCCGACGTGAAGGATCGGATCAACCTGTTGCTGAAGGGGCGTGAGCCGTTCGTGCCGTTTGCTCCGTCCCTGCTCGAAGAGGACGCGCATCTCTACTGGGACGGACCAATCGACTATCCGTTCATGACCTTTGCCGTGCGTGCCAGTGACTACGCCAAGCGCACAGTCCCTGCGGTGGTTCACGTTGACGGCACACTTCGGCCGCAGGTCGTCAACGAGCAACGCAATGCCACCTACACGGCGCTGCTGCGCGCCTTCAAGCAACTGACCGGCGTCGGCGTGCTTCTGAACACCTCATTCAACCGCCATGGGCACGCCATCGTCGGTTCACCGGACGATGCGCTGCAGCATCTGGTGAACGGGTGGGTCGAGGGAGTCTGGATGAGCCGGTGGTTCGTGAGCGTCGGGAAGTAGCTGGTGACGTAGCTACTGCTGCACTTCTTCCGCGCGCTGCACATCGCTGCGTGCCAGGAACAGCGTCGTGTGCGGATCGACCTCGCCCTCCGGCTTCTGGGCGGTGTAGTAGTACAGCGCGATCGACTTGCGTGAGCGGTCCGGCGGGCACATCAGCGGATGCGGATGCCCGTGGTAGCTGTAGTTCGACGTGTCGAAGATGACGACGCGGTTGAAGAGCGGAGCGATGGACCTCACGCGCTGCTTGCCGGTACGGTCCCAGAATTCCAGCTCACCGCCCCAGGCCTCATCCCAGTTCTCATTCAGATAGAGCAGCAGGTTCAGCCGCCGCCAGATGTTCAGGCGGGGATAGTGGTTGAAGTCGGCGTGCACGCCAAGAGCGCCACCGCGGCGGATCTCGTGCAGTCCGCCACCGCGGAGGTGCGGATCGGCGATCAGCCCTTCGATGCCCGTCAGCCGTTCGAGGAAGTTGAGGAACAGGCCGCTGTTCAACTGGTTGATGAACGAACGCGTGGTCGGTCCGAAGTGCTGGATGTCCTCGGTGGCCCACTTGCGTTCGAGTTCCTTGTCCGACGAGTGCCACCGGTCACGGTCCATCTCGTCGAATTCGACCAGCATCTGCGCCAGCAGATCAGGCTCGAACACGTCGTCGAGGACCACGGATGGAAAGGGATCGGCGGAGCGGTAGGCGTCCGCGTGCTGCGTGACCAGCTCCTTCATGCGGCCGTAGGCCAGTGCGTGTGTGAGAACCTTCCGGGCCCGGTCGCGATCCGCGCGCGTCTTGAGTACCTCGTCGCGCAGCGCAGCCGAGCGGTCACGGAGTTCCCGCAGTCCGGCGTATGTCCGGACAATCGGCAGATGACGCAGCCACGAAGGCATGGTCGGCGCCGCGTTTATGCCATATCGTGGGCGCCCGACACAAATACTCTTTGACCCTTTGTGCCGACGACCAGCCCCCCTTGGACCGACAAACGAAGAGGGCTTGCACCGACAAGCCGCCCAAGGGTAGGGTTCGCGCATGCAGAAGCCTGCCATTGCCATCCTCACCGTCGCCGCGTGCCTTCTCGCAGGCGCCAGCGCGTGTAACCGCGCTGAACCGGAAAAAGCTGCCGCGGCAGCCTCAGCCCCTGAGCGTTGGAGCTATCAGGACTGGCCCACGGGTCCGTACCGCGTGGTCGAGAACTGGCCGAAGCCGCTGCCGGATACTCGCCACTCTCACGAAGGCTGGACGTGGGGATCGTTCGGGGGCGTCTACGCCGAGAGCCCGGACCGCGTCTGGATCGCGATGCGCGGCGAGCTGCCGCTTCCGAAGGACGCCAAGCCCTGGACGCCGTACGCCGCGCTGACCCCGACCCGCGGCAACTCCACCGGCAATTCAGACGGCCTCAGCGCAACCTGCGAGCCTGAAGCGAAGCGTGGCTGGGAGCGGCGCTGGGAGCACTCGATCTTCATCGTCGACAGCCAGGGCAATCTCGTCGATGAATGGCCGCATCTCGACAAGATGTTCTCGCAGCAGCCGTGCGGACGCGGTCCGCACCAGATCAAGATCAGCCCGTACGACAAGGAGAAGCACGTCTGGATCATCGACGACCAGCTGCACATGATTTACCGCTTCACCTACGACGGGAAGCTCGTTCACAGCATGGGGACGCTTGGGGTTCGCGGACGTGGGCCGAATACGTTCGACCGGCCAACCGACATCGCGTGGCTGCCCGACGGGACGTATTTCATCAGCGACGGCTATGGCGGGACGCGTGTGGCGAAGTACGGGCCGGACGACAAGTTCATCATGGACTGGGGCGGGCCGCCGAAGGATCCGCAGAACCCGGGCCCGAACGAGTTCAACACGGTGCACAGCATCGCCATCAGCGCCGATCGCAAGCTGTTCGTCATCGATCGCGGCACGCGCCACGAACGCATGCAGGTGTTCGACGAGAACGGCAAGTTCCTCGACATGTGGCCACTGCGATCGCCGCACTGGCCGGCGAATCAGGAGACGCTCGCGGTCAACCACTTCATCGACGACAAAGGCTTCATCTGGGTCGGAGAGGCGCGCACCGCTCGCCTCCTCAAGTTCGATCAGCAGGGGAACTTCCTCTACAGCTGGGGGGCGCCGGGAGGGCAGTCCGGCCGTCTCGGGTGTTCGCACGGCATGAGCACCGACCAGCTGGGGAATCTCTATCTGGCCGACTGCTTCGCGGGTCGCGTCCAGAAGTTCGAGCCGATTCCCGGCGCCGACCAGTCGAAGATCGCCGGGCAGATTCTGCGGACCTGGGATTCGTGGAAGAAGCCGTAGGCGCACCGCGGCGGCGACGCCACGCTGTCTGACCTGGCCCCTGTTAAGTCAACAGGGGTGTAGAATTTCGGCCGATCTCGCAAGGAGTCTCACATGAAGCACGTCATCGGTGCAGGATTAGCGGCTGGCGTAATCGGAATCCTCGTTGCGGTTCCGCAGGCACAACAGACGCAGCAGAACCGTCAGACGGCCGCCGCGCTCAAGCAGGTGTCTGGCTGGATCAAGACGTCTTCATACGTCCCGTCGAAGACGCCGTGGGGCGACCCGGACATCCAGGGCGGCTACACGAACGTCAACGAGAACGGCATCCCGTTCGAGAAGCCGGGGAACCTTGCCAGCCGCCAGGTTGAGGAGATTGACGACTCCGAACTGGCCGAGCTGAACAGGGAGCGCAATGAGCGCGCGGTGGCTGCGGCGGCGGGTATCGGCGGCCGCGAGACCGGTGCGGGCCCGGTGCACTGGTACGAGCATTACAACGCGAAGAACAGCCGTGGCTGGATGGTTGTCGATCCGCCTGACGGACGCATCCCGGACCAGACTCCGGCGGCGCTGCAACGCCTTGGCGGCCGCGCCGGCGGACGAGGTGGCGCCCCGGCTCCGCCAGCGGCGGGAGCCGCAGGCGCTCCGGGTCGCGCTGGGGCAGCAGGACGCGCGGGCGCTGCTGGACCAGCCGGAGCCGCGGCAGCAGCGGGAGCGGGCGGTGGACGAGGAGGCTTGGGCGAGGGTGGTCGCGCTGACTCGTGGCTCGATCGCAGCCTCTACGACCGCTGCATCACGCGCGGGTTCCCGGGGTCGATGATGCCGGCGATCTACGGCAACGCCTACGACATTACTCAGGCCCCCGGCATGGTCGCGATTCGATATGAGATGGTGCACGAGACGCGCATCATCCGGATGGACAACAGCGCGCGCAGCGGCCAGCTCACCCACATGGGAGATGCCCGCGGCCGGTGGGAGGGCAACACGCTCGTCGTCGAAACGACGAACATGCGGGCGCCTTACCGCAATGGGTCGGCGAAGCAGAAGCTGATCGAGCGTTTCGTGCCGACAGCGCCAGGCGTGATCGAATGGTCGATGACGATTGACGATCCGGACACCTGGGTTCGCCCGTGGACGTTCGCGATGCGTCTGACCGCGGATCCCGAGCAGCCGCTCTTCGAATACGCCTGCCACGAAGGTAACTACGCGATGCGAAACATCCTCAGCGCGGCGCGTGCCGAGGAAGCCAGGGCCGGGGGTAAGTAAGACGCTTTAACCACGAAGGACACGAAGAGCACAAAGGATCAGGATGTTCGCGAGTTGAATTTCATGCCTTCGTGTTCTTCGTGATCTTCGTGGTTCAAAACATCATCAATCGCTGCCGGATCGCGGCGGCGTCCTTCTCCGTCAGCAACCAATCCGCGCTGTCATTCCGCCTCAGTTCATCCGGCGACCATCGCGCCCGCATCAGCCCGCGTGACGTGTGGGTGTTGCTGGCAAGCAGCAGATGTCCCACCTCGTGCGCAATCGCGCGCCCGAGGAGGCGCGCCACGTCTGTGTTCGACAGCGCAGCCATCTGCTCGACGCGCTGCACGTAGATCGTTGCCAGCACACCAGCTTTCGATCCCGCGTCGATAAAGGCCTCGCCGAGCACAAGTGGAGCGAGCCGGGGCGTCTCATGTGAACGAACCAGGCGCACGACGAGTTCCCCTGGGACTGGAACCTGTGCGCAGGCGTCCGGCGTGTCGCAATCGGCCCACGTGATATCGACACCGTTTGCCGCGAGCGTGCGTGCCGCGGCCGACACCCCAGCCTCCTTCATCCTGGTCGGAACCCGTGCCGTGTTGTAGAGCCGGACGATCACACGGGCGCGCGCCGGCGGAGCGGATTCAGCAATCGGCGGCAGCAGAAGACCGCCGGCAAAGATGAGCATCAGTTGGCGTGTAAACATCTCCGCACTCCCTGGGCGCCACTGTCTGGCGGGAGTGCGGGTGCCTCAATGCACGGGAGGTGACACGAGGTGACTTATAGGTGACATGCGGGCCGATTGTGAGCCGCACATCACAGATCGCTCTTTTCAAAACGCGGGACGTGGGGCATAACGGGACATGGAATCCACGGACGCCCGGACCCTGAAGTTCGGTTCGTTCGAGCTCGACGTCCGACTGCGCGAGCTGCGGACCGGATCGACGCGCGTGCGGCTTCAGGAGCAGCCCTTCGAAATCCTCCGGCTCATGCTCGAGCGGCCCGGCGACGTGGTCACGCGCGAGCAGCTTCGTCAGCGCCTCTGGCCAGCCGGCACCT
This sequence comes from Vicinamibacterales bacterium, assembly GCA_035537775.1. Lineage (GTDB taxonomy): Bacteria > Acidobacteriota > Vicinamibacteria > Vicinamibacterales > UBA2999 > Gp6-AA40. Next base: position 6,224 of record DATLLQ010000052.1, read on the forward strand.
ACGTTGACTTCGAGCACAGTCTCAACGCCGCCGTGAAGCGCCTGCGCGCGGCCCTGGGCGATGACGCCGAGAATCCGCGGTTCGTCGAGACGCTGCCTCGTCGCGGTTATCGATTCATAGCCCGGCTCGACGCACCCGAGACGATGGCGCTGCCGGCGCGCGCTGCCGCTCCGCGTCCGCGCCTGGCGGTGCTGCCGTTCGCGAATCTCAGCGAGGATCCGTCACAGGACTATTTCAGCGACGGTCTCACGGAGGAGATGATCTCGCAGCTCGGCTCGGTCTCCCGCGGCCGCCTGGCCGTGGTCGCGCGATGGTCGTCGATGGTGTTCAAGGGGACGACCCGGCGCGCGAGGGAGATTGGCGAGACGCTGCGCGTGGACTATCTCGTCGAAGGCGGCGTCCGTCGTGACGGCGAGCGCGTCCGCATCACCGTGCGGCTCGTCGAGGTTGCCACTGAAACCAATCTCTGGTCCGACGTCTACGACCGCGAGCTCGCCGATTTTCTGAGAGTGCAGACGGATGTGGCGGCCCGTGTGGCCCGTTCGCTGGCGATGGAGCTGGCGCCCTCGCCGGACCACGCGGCTGACTACGGCGCGGCCGCGTATCAGGCCTACCTCAAGGGGCGTTACTACTGGAACAAGCCGTTCGACGACGGTGTGAAGGAGGCGATCGACTATTACCAGCGCGCGCTCGACGCGTCGCCGTCGTTTGGTGCGGCGCACGCGGCGCTGGCGCGTGCCCACGTCTGCAGGGCTGAGTTCTACCATGTGCTGCCGCGTCAGGCGCTGAAGGAGGCCGAGGCGTCCGCGGCGCGCGCGCTGACGATCGACCCGACGCTGTATGAAGCGCACCTGGCACTCGGCGACGTCAGGCGCATGCACGATCTCGACTGGGCCGGCGCTGAAGCGTCGTACGAACAGGCGATCGCGCAGAACCCGAGCTATGAGAGCGCGCATCGCTGCTACGGCATGATGCTGAGTGTCCAGGCGCGTCACGCCGAGGCGATTCGCGCCAGCGAGCGCGCGTGCGAGCTCGACCCGCTGTGCCTGGTCGTAGGAACGACAGCAGCGTGGACTCGGTACGCGGCCGGGGATTTCGATGCGGCCGTCGATCACAGCCGGAACACGATCGACATGGATCCCGAGTTCATGCCCGCGCGGCGGGTGCTGGCCGCGGCGTATCTGCAGTCCGGGCGCGAAACCGAAGCGCTCTCGGAGCTCGAGTCAGCGGTGTCGCTTGCCGAGGGTGATTCGGATCCGATGGTGATCGCCTGGCTCGCGCATGCGAAGGCAGTGACCGGCAATCGCCGAGCCGCAACGACGCTTATCGCGCGCGCGCAGTCGCTCGCGCGGGAGCGCTATGTGCCGCCGTACCACCTGGCGATGGCGTACGTCGGGCTCAACAGCATCGACGCCGCGTTCGAGATGCTCGATCAGGCATGGCTCGATCGCGATCCCGCGCTGGCGGGCGTGCACGTCGAGCCGAGGTTCGAGCCGCTACGCGCCGATCGCCGATATCAGGAGCTATTGAAGAGACTGAAACTGAGTTAACTCCCAACCTCCGTTGGGAGTTTCGTCTTCAGGCCGTGAGCGCCGCCTGCCGGTCCCGGTGGTACTTGGACAGCATCACGTTCGCCGCCGTGATCGTGGAGATCTCCTGCGACAGCAACGCGAGCTTGTCCGCGCGAATCACGCTGTAGAACTCCTCGTCACCCAAGGCTGTGTAGATCCGGTTGCCAACACAGCCGAGGCTCGACGCGAGCCCGCTTTCGAGCGCCGCGGGAATCGCCGTGCAGGTTGGTCGCCCGAGCAGCGACACGGTCGAGACTCCCGTTCGCGTCGCAGCCTCATGCAGCAGCATCAGACCTCCGGGCGTGCCGGTCACGATCACCGCGTCTGGCTTGATTGGCGTGCGAGCCAGCGGCGCGTACATCGTGACTGCCGGCGTCCTGGCCAGGCGCGGGACCTGGGGAACCTCGGCCATGCGGAGATAGCCGAGGTCCGACATCAGCGACAACGTGTCGGTCAGCTCGTGCTCGCGATCTTTCGGCAGCGGAATGTGATGGGTATAGCTGCCGATCGGGCAGTTGTAGTGATCCTCGGGCGCCGTGTAGAACACGCGGCCCTCAGCCGCCAGCGACCAGAACGTGCACCCGGACGGCTGCGAGCCTCCCAGCCGCGCAACACCATGGGGCGGCTCATCGCGAAACGCAACGGCTACCGGACGCCGGGTGAGCTGGAGAGCATCGGTCAGGGTCCGTTCAAGGGCACCGTAATCAGGCATAAGCGAACAATTATATGCTTCTGACCAGATGAGGATTCTGGTTGTCGAGGACGAGCAGAAGGTCGCCGACGCACTGCGCGAAGGGCTCGAGGCCGAAAAGTACGACGTCGTCGTCGAGCGAACTGGTGAAGCGGCGTTCTTTCGGGTGAACACCGAAACCTTCGATGCGGTCCTGCTGGATCTCGGCCTGCCGGGTCGCGACGGTCTCGAAATCCTGCGCGCGATTCGAGCGCGCGAGATGAAAACCCCGGTGCTGGTCCTCACCGCGCGCGATTCGCTCCAGGATCGGGTGACCGGCCTCGACAGCGGCGCCGATGACTACCTCGTCAAGCCGTTTGCGTTTGCGGAGCTCGTGGCGCGGATCCGGGCGCTCGTACGGCGGGGGCGTTCGGCCGATTCGCCGCGTCTTGGGGCGGGCGACCTCGACGTCGATCTGATTTCCCGCAAGGTCACGCGCGGCGGCAAGCCAGTGGAGCTGACCGTCCGTGAGTTCGAGTTGCTGGTCTACCTCCTCAGGCATCAGGGCCAGGTCGTCCCCCGCGAAACGCTCGCGCGCGACGTCTGGCAGGAAACCTCTCGAACGACCCCGCTCGACAACGTCATCGACGTGCACATCGCCCGGCTGCGCCGGAAAGTGGACGCCGAACACGCGCTCAAGCTGATTCATACCGTACGCGGCGTCGGCTTCATGCTCCGCGAAGGCGAGCCGTGAACGCGGCCGGCGCGCCGTCCGCCGGCGTGCCGCGCTGGGGGCGAACGCACGGAGTTCGCCTTCGGCTGACCCTGGCCTATGTCGTTGCCATGGTCGTTGTGCTCGGCGTCTACATGGGGGCGGTCTACCTCTTCGTCAGCCGCTATGCGTCCGAGGCGCTCGATCGCCAGGTGCGGAGCGAGTTTGCGTTGACCTACGCGAATCTCTACATCAACGACTTCGGCGATTACATGCTGAACGAGCAGGAGAGCCTTGATCCGGATAATCCGCCGCCATGGATCCAGGTGTGGCGCGGCGATCGGACCGTCGTGGTCGCTCGCAATTCGGAAGCACGGGCACGCCCCGTTCCGGAGAGTCGCGCCATTCCTGACGGCATGGTCACGCTCGACACCGCGTGGGGACGGTTGCGCATCATGACCGAACGCGGGGCGCTGCGTGGACCGGTCCGGGACTCCCGGGTGGTGATTCAGGTTGGGCGGTTCGAAGACGCGATGCAGACTCAGATGCGCGACCTCGCGGTGATGCTGCTGCTCGGTCTGCCGCTCGCGATTGCGGTGGCCGGACTCGGCGGCTACCTCCTCGCGCGTCGCGCGCTGGCGCCCATCGAGCGCATGACGGCACATGCCCGCACGATCACGGCCGAGCGACTGCATGACCGCCTGCCTGTTGACGACCCTGAGGACGAGATGGGCAGGCTTGCCGGCGTCTACAACGAGACGCTCGGCCGGCTGGAAGAATCCTTCGAGCAGATGCGGCGGTTCACCGCCGACGTCTCACACCAGCTGCGTACGCCGCTCACGGCTATCCGCAGCGTCGGTGAAGTCGGCCTCCGCGGCGGGCACCGCGACGAGGCCGCGTATCGCGGCATCATCGGCAGCATGCTCGAGGAGACCGATCGCCTCGCCGTGCTCGTCGACCGGCTGCTGACGCTCTCGCGCGCCGAGATGGACCAGCGCACTCTCTCACGGGACTCCGTGAACCTCGTCGAGCTGGCCGAAGATGTCGTCGGCCATCTGGGCGTGCTGGCGGAGGAGAAGGGCCAGGCGCTCTCGATCGACGCCAGCGGAGCGACGACGGCCGTGGCCGATCGCCTCGTCCTCCGCCAGGCGCTCATCAACCTCGTGGACAACGCCATCAAGTACACGCCGCAGGGTGGTCGCGTGTCGATCGGCGTCTTTGGCAGCAACGGTGTGGCGGGTATCGACGTGTCGGATTCCGGTCCCGGCATCCCCGCAGCGTCGCGCGACCGGATCTTCGATCGCTTCTACCGGGGCGACGAGGACGCAGGCGGGGGAACCGGCCTTGGACTCTCGATCGCGAAGCGGGCCGTCGAAGCGAACGGGGGGGAACTGACGCTGGCCCACTCGGGCCCTGACGGGACAACGTTCCGGATCACGCTGCGAACCTGAGCATTGCTCCACGTCGTCCCGGCATCAAATCGTTAAATTTGTAAAGCCGACGCGCGCGTCAGACAAAACTTACAAACTCTTAAGTTGATGTAATTACTGCGCCGGCTTATTGTCGCGCGCATGGCGCGCTGACGCGCCCGACGACACTCGTGACACGCATACGAAAAACGCGATCGACATCGCTCAGACGGATTCTCGAAGACCACCGCCGGCGGTTGCTCGGCGACATGCACGGCAGGATTCGGGACGCGCGTGCGCGCAACGCCGACGACCGGGAGAAGGTTCCAGACGCGGTCGACGGGGCGCAGGGCGACATTCAGCAGGACCTCGACCTTGCCGTGATCCAGATGAAGGCCGAGATGCTCCACAACATCGATGCAGCACTCCGGCGTCTTGCGGCGGGCAGCTACGGCAATTGTGTCGAATGCGGCCGGGAGATCCCCGACGATCGCCTCCGCGCCCTGCCGTTTGCCGCCCGATGCGTGGCGTGCGAGAACACCCGCGAACGAGGTGCCGATGTCCGGATCGGGCCTCGTCGCGCGTACGGCATCGACGCTGACTGACCAGGCGCGCCGATCAGCCGACAAAACCGTATTGGGTCGGGCGGAACGCTGGGACAACCGTGGGAGGCGTCAAAACCTCATCCTGATCCCGAACTGCACGCTCCGTGGTTCACCAACCGCGGTGAGCTGCCCGAATGTCGACGACGGCGCCGTTGGATACACACCGGATCCGAAGACGCCGTTCCGCGTGACCACGTTGACGCGATTCGTGAGGTTGAACGCTTCAATCAGGCCTTCGACAGACGCACGCCCTCTGAGGCGGAACGCCCGGCTCACTCGCGCATTCAGGCTGAAGAAGTTGCTTCCGGTGCCTGCATTACGCGAAATGAACGTTACCTGACGCACATCGAGAGGTGACGGCGTGGCGCCGGTGATCACCGGTCTGCCCGCGGTCCCCTGAATCGACGTCACGCCAGACGTGATGTTCAGCGGTGGCGCCGAATAGGCCTGCACCTGGACGCTGAGCTGGAACCCGTGACTGAGCCGCTCCCATGGCGTCGCGGCAGCCTCCATCGAGGTGTGGACGGCGCCGCTCACCACCAGCCGATGCCGCTGGTCATCGTCAGACCGTGCCCAGTCCCTCGAGAGGTCCGTGGGATCGATCGGTGAGCTGAAGAAGAACTCGCCAACGTTGTTCATCGACTTGGAGAGCGTGTAGGAGACGCGATAGTGGCCCCAGCGGCCAGGCCGCTGCACCAGCGAGAACTGCAGCCCGTGATAGTTCGAGGATCCGGCCGCCGAGTACCGGTTGTTGTTCGCGTACTCGGCGATCGGTCGGCAGCCGTTGTTGGTCCCGGCGGCCGCGCACGTCGGGACGTTCTGGTTGATCTGCATCAGCAGATTGACCCCGCGCACGTACTGGTACCCGGCGGTGACGGTGAGCTGCCTTCCGATCTGCTGCTCGACCTCGGCGCTCGCCTGCCGCGAATACGCATGCTCCAGGTCGCGGTCCATCGTCGTGAGGCTGGGCAGCGTCACGAGCGGCACGGCGGCGGGGAGAATTCCCGGAAAGACCGGCGCCCCTGCCTGGACCGGCGACAGCGTGATGCTGATCTGTCGCAGTTGCGAAAGGTCCGTTGTGTTGCCGGCCGAGAGCAGCGCGTTGGCAACGGGCCGCAGCGGCACTCGATCGTAAAACAACCCGGCGTTGCCGCGGATGACCGTGCGTCGAGACGGGAAGGGGAGCCATGCCACTCCCAGTCGCGGCGACACGTTGTTGGTGTCCACCTGGATCGTCTCCATCCATTGCAGGTCGTAGCGCATCCCAAGATTCACGGTCAGCGCCGGCGCGACTTTCCACTCGTCCTGCACGTAGAGACCGAGATTCGGATTGGTCTGAGCGACCGACGTCTCGCCGAAGGTCTGCGTGAAACCCGAAGTGTTGTAGGTGCCGCTCAGGAAGTTCGGCAGTGACGAGAAGTTGTACGTGCCGTGGATCGATCGCGGGAACTCGACGCGGTCGTGGTTGTAGAGGAAATCCACGCCGGTTCTGATGGCGTGGCCACCGGCCTGGTGCGAGAGGTTACTCACCACCTGCGCCAGGGTGTTTACACGCGCGGTCGGACTGGTCGACAGACGGCCGAACGTGGCAGTGGTCGTGATGTTCACGGCCGGCCCGGTCAGATCGCTCGGCGGGGCCTGCAGATCGCCGTATGCCATCTGCGCCCGCGTCTCGAGGAGCGTGCGCGACCCCAGGCTCATCGCGCTGCTGACCGCCAGGCTCTGATCCCGATTGTCCAGGCGTGACGACGCGCTTGGGGCACTCAGACCGCCAGCACCGCGCGAGTTCTCCGATCGCACGTCGTACAGGCTGTACCGCACGCTCAGCTGCTGGCGATTGCTGAACGTGTGATCGACCTTGGTGAGCAGGTTGGTCGAATGCACCGGATTGGCATAAATCCCGGTCGTGACCGTCGAGCCCTGATAGCCGACCGCGGCGAGCCGGCCGTTGATGGCATCGACCGTTTCCGGTGCGATGACGACAAGACCGGATTGATTGAGCCGGCGTTCTTCCACATTCCCGAAGAAGAACGTCCGTCCGCTGACGATCGGTCCGCCCGCGCTGGCTCCGAACTGCGACTGATCCATCGGCAGCCGTTTGTGCGAGATCGCGTTGGATGCGTTGAATCGATCGTCGCGGATGAAGTCGTATGCGCTGCCATGCAGCACATTGGTGCCGCTGCGCGTCACGACGTTGACGTAGCCGCCGAGCGCCCGTCCGAGCTCCGCCTGCGCGCCCGACGACACGACCTGAAACTGGTCGATCGCGTCGACGCCGTAGGTGATTCCACTCAGAGCCGCGGCATCGTCATTCGCGGCGAGCCCATCGACGATGAAGTTGGTCGACAGGTTGCGCTGACTGCTGATGGACAGCGTGGCGCCCGGAACGGCAGACGTCTCCGGGAAGAGCTGCGTGCTGGCGATGTTGGCCGGTGCGACGGCCGGGGTGAGCAGCGCCAGGTCGAGAAACTGACGTCCGTTCATCGGCAGGTCCTCGACCTCGGTCCGCGAAACGGTGCTCGCAATCTGGCTGCGCGCCGCATCGAGGACCGTATCCGATCCCGAGACGGTCACGCTGGTCTCGACGCCGGCAGCCGCCAGGACGATCGGCAGTTCGAATGCCGCGCCGGCGGTCAGCGTCAGCGCGCGCGTGCCGTTCCGGAAGCCTGGCAGTTGCACTGCCACCTCGTACGGGCCGACCCGTAGGTACGGGAAACGGAAGCGACCCTCGCGGTCGGTTGTTGCCGTACTCGTAACGCTGGTCGCCGTGTGACGCGCTTCGACCCGCGCCTCGGGCACGACCGCCCCCGATGAATCTGTGACACGACCGCTGATGCTCGCCACGTCAATCGTCTGCTGCCCCATGACAGGAACAGTCGACGCGAGCAGCGCGATCGCAAGCGCTACCGCGCTTACCCGTCGCATTGCACACCTCCGCGAAATACACCACATGCCGTTCGTAGGGCGTCCCCTTTAGGGGCGCCTCCGAAGGCATCAGAGCGAACCGAGATGGGTTATGCGCGGGGCGGTGGAGGATCGGGAGCGGCCGGACGCAGCGAGGCGACTCTGATCTGGAGCCGAACCCGTGCGCTGGTCGTGATTGGGGCTGCCGGCATCTCGACCGGCGTGAGGATGCCGTTGCCCGTCAGCATCGACGACAGGATCGCGGTGTCCCCGTCGTCCGACGGCCCGATGGAACATCGGGTCGCCGGCGATCGGCGGTGATGCATCGGACAGATCGCGTGGTCGCCGTGCGCGCAGGTGCACTCGGCAATCGCGGCGGGTAACGCCATCCAGAGGAGAACCGGGGGAGCGGCCAAACCAATGCCCTGGCACAGCAGCCACGCCGCCGTAAGAGGGCCGATGAGGGATCGCAGCCGCGTCATGAGACCGCCTGCAACATTACTCGATCCCGCATTCGGCGAGAATAGTCCGCGCATCAAGTCATGGGCGCGGCGGCCGCCCGCGGACGAACTTCCTACCACGTGGGTGCATGTGGGCCACGAATGCGTTCGCACCCTATCGCTGCCATGTCCCGCGCCAGTCGCGCCGCCATTGCTTGCTCGCGCCTTGGCAAATGGAGGAGCAAGCGTTGCCGTGTGCAATAGGGGACATACGCATCGGCAATCGCTGCGTGAAGAAGGGGATTAACCGATGTGATTCCCCGCGAGCCTGCGACGCTTGCTCCGGTAATCACACCGTCGAACCGCTGCTCCTCGATCGGCCGCAGGATCGGCGTCTGGTCGATGGGTCGCAGGCGAAGCAAGTACGACAGCAGAAACGGCTCGAGCAATTGTGGCGCCTGGTCGATGAGCGCGACCCGCGGCATCGTCGAGAAGATGCGGTACTGCCGCAGCACCCGCTCGAGAGCCTTGAAATCCTCATTGCGCGCATGGACCGACCTGGCAGGGACGAATTCATTGCGGAGCGCCTGCACACTCGGCACAAACAAAGTGAACACGACGATAGAGACGGCCAGATGTACCGCGTTTGTACGTTGCACCATCTGACGCACCCCGACGACGGCGAGCGGCACCATGGCAAACAGCGGCTCGAAGTAGTAGTTGATGGCTGCTCCTGCCTGCACGGAGGTTATCGCGGCGATACCGAACGAGAGAGCTGCGAAGCCGGATAACAGCCACCAGTGCGGATCGTTGCGCGTGACGCTCGACGGGATGCCAATCAGGGCGAAGACCATCACTGGCTGCACGAGTGCGATGAGCAGAAGATCAGCCGCTCCGCTCCGGTCAGGAACACCGGGAGCCAACGCCAGCATCTGCGCGAACATTCGCGGCTCTCGCAGCCAATACAGCAGATAGAGCCCGACCGATGAGGCGGCGGCGACGGCAACAAACCGCCACAGGGAGCCCCACTGCTGCCGCCAGATCAGCCACAGTGTGCCGGTCGCCGCGGCGGCGACGAACGTGAGTTTGAACTGCAGCGCCATGCCCGCGCACAGTCCGGCAGCGCTCGCCGCCCATCGGCGATCACTCATCAACAAGCGGATCGCCAGCAGGCTGAACGTGATGCCGAGGAAATCGGCTCGGAGCTGCAGCAACCAATCCCACAGCGTGAAGGACGAAGCAATGAGCAGAATCGCCCATACCCAGGTACGGCGTTCTGAGAGATAGCTCTTGACGATTGATACCGTGACGGCGATACACGCACCGAATGCCGTCATGACCAGCAGGCGTGGACCTATGAAGGGATTTGCAAGGTCGAAAAGCCGGTTCACACCCGCAAAGGCGAAGTACAGCAGGGGACTGTACTGAGCGGGGAGGAACGGCGGATCGGACAAATCCCTGTAGATGTGACCACTCTTCTGCAGGTGCAGAACGTCATACAGGATGTAACTGTCTCCGTAGCCCGCTTCGTCGAGGAGGGTCAGCCCTGCGAGGTTACGCGCCCAGGCCACCAAGCCGATGAGACCGGCTGCCGCGATCGCAGCCAGAACCAGGCGAGGAACGATGATCGTGCGCAGAACGTGCTCTAAGGAACGGCTCACAGCTACCAAGGGCGGCACGCTATCTGTTGAATCGGAGAAGGCCAGGGACAGTCTACTTTCTAAATCCTGAACGAGACTTCAGAGAATCTTCAGTTTTTTCCGCCCGTTCCCCAACCTAGACTCAACGCTCTCGTGCCCCGTCCGGCCGCACTGGTCAAGCGCTCGTTGATATTCGTCCACCGCTGGCTCGGTGTCGCGCTGGCAGTGCTGTTCATGCTCTGGTTCGCCTCCGGCATCGTGATGATGTATTGGAGCTTCCCCGAGGTCAGCGCGACCGATCGACTCGAGCGCCTTCCCGTCCTCACTCCCGAACAGATCACGGTGTCAGCCGCGCAGGCGGCGGCTTCCGTGGGTCGCGATCTGCCTCCTGGACAAGTGCGGCTGACCAGCCTCGACGGCCGCCCGGCATGGCGGCTCGGGGGGCGCGGCGGCTGGACGATGGTGTACGCCGACACTGGCGCGGCCGTTGATGTCGTCGACGACGGGATGGCTGATCGGGCGGCAACCACCTGGGCGGGCAGGCCTCTGTCTGAGGCCGTCAAGGAGTCGGTGGAGGAGCCCGACCAATGGACGGTCGGAAGCAGCCTTCGCACGCTCCGCCCGCTCTACAAGTATTCCTTCACGGACGGACAGCAGGTCTACGTCAACGGCAACACCGCCGAGATCGTGCAGTACACGACAACGTCGTCGCGCTTCTGGGCCTGGCTCGGCGCGATTCCGCACTGGCTGTACTTCACGCCGCTGCGGAAGAACCAGCCGCAGTGGTTCTCGTTCGTCGTCTGGTCGTCGATCATCGCGACGATCGCCGCGTTGATCGGGGTCGTTGTCGCGATCTGGATGCTGTCGCCGAAGAAGCGCTATCGCTACGCCGGTGCGCCGACCATGGTTCCCTACTCGGGCTGGAAGCGGTGGCACACCATCATCGGCCTGGTGTTCGGCGCGGTGACCACGACGTGGGCCTTCAGCGGCATCATGTCGATGGGGCCGTTTCCGATCACCGATCGCCTGACGAACGTGATCGCGCCGCTGCCGTCCGTGCCCGAGGGCCGGCAGGCTCAAAGCGGCGCACGCGCGGGGCGCGGCAGTCAGCGTCGCGGACCGAACGTGGCCGGTGTCCTTCGGGGGCGGGGCGGTGCGTCACTCTCCGCCTTTGAGGAGAAAGACCCGCGTACAGCACTGGCGTCTATCCGCGACTTCGCTGCCAAGGAACTGGAGCTGACGTCGTTCGACGGAGAGCCGGTCTACCTGGCGACAAACGGCGACGGCGAGACGCGCATCATTCCCGTTCGTGGGCCGCCCCGGGAGTCGTTTGGCGCCGACGCAATCATGCGTGTCGTCCGCGACGGCGTCGGAAGCAACCTCGCCGACCTTCGTGTCATCGACACCTACGACGCCTACTACCTCGATAGACACCACGAGCTGCCGCTGCCCGTCGTCTATGCCGAGACGAACGACTCCCTGCGGAGCCGGTTCTACATCGATCCCAAGACGGCCCGCGTCGTCGGCAGCTACAACTCGCGCAACTTTGTCAGCCGCTGGCTGTATCACGGGCTCCACTCGCTGGACTTCCCGTGGCTCTACAACCACCGCCCTCTGTGGGACATCGTGGTGATCACGTTGATGCTCGGTGGTACGGCTCTCTGTGTGACGTCGTTGATCCTGGCCTGGCGGGTACTGGCGCGGAAAGTCGCCGCGCTGGTTCGGGCTCGTTTCAGTTCCCCCAACGAGGATCTGGTCGTTGAAGCCTAGAGGAGGCGTGATGTTAGTGCGCTTTGCGTGTACGGCGGTGATGTTGTGTGTAATTGCCGGTCAGGCGTTCGCGCAGACCGGTGCTGTGCGGGGCCGGGTGCTCGATCCGCAGCGGGTGGCGGTTGCCGGCGCCGCCGTGACGTTGACGACTGCCGACGGTTCCAATCAGAAATCTGCAAAGACCGGAACCGACGGCTCGTTCACCTTCGAGTCGATTGCGCCAGGTTCGTACGTCCTGCGCGTGGAGTCCACAGGCTTCGACACGTGGACCCGAGGCGTGGCGGTCACCGGCGCGGCAGCGACCGTCGATGCGCTGCTGCAGATCGAAGGGCTGAGCGAGAGCGTCCAGGTGGCGGCGCCGAAGCTCGAAGAAGAGCTGCCGCAGGAAATCGAGCGATCCGGATCGCGCGTGCAGACGATCAGCAGCGCCGACATCGAAAACGGCGGGTACACCGACGTCGGAGAGGCGCTGCAGAGCATGGTGCCCGGCCTCTTCCTTGTGCCCAAGGCTGGCGCCTTCGACTATGTATTTGCCTCGCTTCAGGGGTCGCGCACGAGCGAGATCCTCTGGCTGGTGGACGGCGTCCGCATCAGCAACCGCCTCTACAACGGCACGACGCCGATCGACACGCTGCCGGCGCACATGGTCGAGCGCATCGAGGTGATCGAAGGGGGCCAGGGGTTGTTCTACGGCACGCAGGCCGTGGCCGGCGTCATCAACGTCGTCACGCGGGCGTTCACCGACAGCACGAACGGCCACGTGCAGACCGGGTTCGACACGAACCGCGGCGGCCATCTCAACGGACTGGCCCGTGGTTCCGTCAATGGACACCGCTATGTCCTCTTCGGGTCGAAGGACGAGGCTCGTGGATTCAACTCGTTCCCGGACTCCGAGTACCAGCCGAGCACCACGGACCGGAAACGCGGCTACGACGTGAAGACGTTCGGAGGCAAGTACGCCTACGACTTCGGGACGGCGGTTCGACTGAGCACGATGTATCAGGTCAACGACGTCCGGGTGGACAATCTGCGTCCGGCGCGATCGAGCTCGGGCCAGGTCGGAGGCCTTGCCGGCGCCTTCAACGAGCGCCTCGAGCACATCTTCAGCGCCAAGGCCGACATGACCCTGCACCCGCAGGCCGAGCTCTTCGTCAAGACCTACTACCACCACTGGGATTCGAACTGGAGCGAGTCGCGCAATGCCATCGACACCGGCGCGCTGACGGTGATCAGTGACCGTGAGTTCTGGGGCTTCAAGGATTACGGCTTGAACCTCATGACGAAGCTGACGCCGACGAAGGGTGTCGAGTACTTCGCCGGCTACGACTTCCAGAACTACTCGGGTTCGGACGAGGTCCTGCTGATTGCGAACAACACCGAGCGCGTCCACGCACTCTTCGGCCAGGTCCGGACGGCACCGGATCTGATCGAGAAGACGACGCTGGCGGTCGGTGTCCGCTACAACCACGCCAGCAATGCGGGCAACGGCACAGTCTGGAACGTCAGCGGACGCTACGACTTCTCGCCCGCCCTCTTCGCGCGGGCCGGTGTCGGCACGTCGCTACGCTACCCTGACGCGTACGAGCTGTTCGCGATCGATCCGTTCTGCTGCTTCGGCAACCCTGACCTGAAACCGGAGCGCAGCACCAACGTGAACGGGTCGGTCGGCGGCTATCTGCGTGCCGGCGACGCCACGATCACGATTGAAGCCATCGGCTTCTACCGCGACGTCACCGACCTCATCGTCGACGTCGACGACGGCTCGGGCGAGACGACGATCACGGCGAACATCTCCGACCACGTCAAGGCGAAGGGCGTGACGCTGGTGGGCTCGGCCGCGGTAAATCGCGCCTTCTCCGGATCGCTCGGCTACACCTACACCCGGTCGGAGTCGAACCTCCAGGCCGGCGGGTACGACAACCTGCCGGGCATCCCGCAGAACCAGGTGGATGCGTCGTTCGACGTGCACCCCGCCGGCAAGCCGTACGGCATCGCCGCGACGGTGAACTACGTCGGCTCGATGTTCAACACGGTCGCCGGGTTCGGCAACGTCAAGACGGATCCCTATGCCGTTGTCGATCTGTCCGGGCGGCTCTTCCTCGAGCCATCGCGCAGGCACCGCATCAACCTGCGGCTCCAGAACCTGTTCGACAAGGCTTACACGACCGTTCTGGCGCGCGGGTTCCCGGACGCGGGCGGCACGCCGTTCCTGGTGCACAACCTTGGAACGCCGCGCACGCTCAACGTGTCCTACAGCTTCTCTTACTAGGAGAATCGATCATGCGCCGATTGCTGGTTCCCGCGTTGATGCTGACGGCGTGCACCACGCTGTCGGCGCATGATTTCTGGCTGGCGTCGTCGGCGCCGGCAGGTGCTCGTACGACGGTCACGGCGAACGTCGGCGAGGTGTTCCCGAAAGGCACGAGTTTCACGCAGCCCGACCGCGTCGATCAATGGCGCGTGCTTGGTACCAACGGCGAGATTGCCGTTGGCCGCGACTTCCGCCGCGAGGGTGAATCGCTGGCGGTCGATGTATCGCTGCCGGCGCCAGGAGCCTATCTCGGCGTCATGACCATAGGGGCACGAACGATCGAGATGAAAGGCGACGAGTTCACCGACTACCTCAAGGAGGAAGGGCTCACCCAGATCATCGCGGCCCGGAAGGCGGCAGGGGAGTCGGACAAGACGGTCACCGAGCGGTACGCGCGGTACGCCAAGATCGCGCTGCGCAACGGGGACGGCAGCGGCGCGCATCTCACGCGTCCGGCCGGTCTCAAGGCCGAATTCATCCCGTCCAGCGACCCGACCGCGCTGCGCCCGGGTCAGGCGCTTTCACTGCAACTGATTGCCGACAGAAAACCGGTCAGCGACGCCGAAGTGACCGCAGTCAACGCGTCAGGCGGTTCGCCCGTGAAGGTCCGCACCGATAAAGACGGGCGCGTCGAGTTGAAGCTGGATCGACCGGGCTCGTGGCTCGTCAAGACGGTCCACATGACCCGCGTCACGGATACGCCAGGCGTCAGCTGGGAATCGTTCTGGGTGACGCTCGCGTTCCAGACGGCTTCGCGGTAGTCCCGATCCCATCGACTCCGCGCCCCGGCCATCGCGGCCGGATGACCCGAAGCCACCACATAACGAAGCCGGTGACGGCCAGTACCGCCGGCGCGAGGCCGGCGATAAACCACAGGATGCGCACACCGAGGCCGCCGAAGTCGCCGACGTGCAGTGGAGCCAGCCACTCCATGACGTGATCGCCGGGAGACCGATCTGCGGGACGTGCTTCCTTCAAGATTTCACCGGTGTATTGATCGAGATACACGAGCGTCAACTGTCCGGGGGCTGCCGGTGCCGGGCGGGTTGGCGAGAACGCGACCTGGAATGTCTCTCGTTCTCCGCCGGGGGGCACGACGCGAAAGACATGCTGGTCCGGTACGCGCGACTGCGCCCGAGCGATCAGCTGGCGCCAGCTGGGGCGGCTGGCTGTCGCACCCGCCGGGTTCGACTCCGGGACGACCGTTGTCTTCAACGGTGAGATGGCGTTGACGAGACTCTGTACCTGGGAGTGTGCCGCGAAGTAGATCCCGGTCGCTGCGAAGACGGCGATCAGCGCAACTGTCCAGATGCCAACCGCGCCGTGAAGTTCCCAGTTGATGCGCCTCCAGCTCCGGCGCGGATTGACGACGAACCCGCTCCGCCATGTCGAGATTCCCGGCCACCAGATGACCAATCCGGTGACACACAGCACGAGGATCAGCAGGCTGCCGGCGAGGTTGGCCTTGCGCCCGATTCGTCCGGCGAGCAGGTTGCCATGGAGTTGGCCGATCACGTCAAACACCGAGCGCTTTGGCAGCTGCCCGAGAACTTTTCCGGTCGCGGGATCGATCAGGACCGCCAGGATGCCCTGGCCCGGAGGTTCGACGTAGGCCAGCGTCGTCGGGCGGTCATGCGTCGGCGCGTCGATGCCGTAGATGCGTCCGTTCGGGAAGGCGTCGCTGACACGTTCGAGCATCGTTCCGGCGTCTGCAGGTTCGCCCGCCGTCGCCGTAAACAGTTGCGGGAACATCGCCTTCTGCATCTGGAGGCGGAAGACCAGCACTGCTCCGGTGGTCGAGACGATGACGACGTAGAGGCAAATGGCAACGCCAGTCCAGAAATGGATCTGGAACAGGGCCTTCCGGAGCGGAACGTTCTGGGGTCGGGTCAGAAATGATGTCGGGCTCGCCATCGTTGGATTCTGAAGATTTCGTCAGAAATGATTCCTGAACGTGACCTTATATATGCGTGCATCTGATAAACATTTCAGAAACTCTTCAGAACAATGTACCGCAGCCCCCAACTAGACTGCTCGCCATGCTTCGATTCGTCCTCACTCTCTCGGTCGTTTCCCTCCTTTCCATGCCGGTCGTCGGTCAGGAGGCTCTTACTGTAAGCGGCACCGTTCAGGACGCCTCCGGCGCGGCTATTTCCGGAGCGCTCGTGCAGTTAAGCGTAGCCAACGCCGTGGTGTCATCGGTGACGACCGGGAAGGACGGCCGCTATGTCATCCAGATCGTTCCGGGGGTGCCGTTCAGGCTCGTAGCGAGGATGGCTGGATTCGCGGATGAAGTCGTGGAGTCTCCAGGAATCAATCAGCCGGCCACACGCGACATTCGACTTCAGGTGGGGCGGATCGCCGACACCGTTGTCGTGACCGCAACGCGAGCCGTGGAGAGTCAGACCCGGGTGACGCAGGCGGTGACTGTGCTGACCGCTGCTGACATCGATGCGCTCGGTGCGACCTCGCTTGCCGATGTCATCAGGTTCGCTCCCGGTGTCGCCCTTGAGTCGTCTGGCCGCGAGGGAGCAGGGACGAGACTCTTCTCGCGTGGAGGCGAATCCGACTACAACCTGGTGCTGATCGACGGCGTCCGGGTCAACGAGAGCGGCGGGACCTTTGACTTCAGCAGAATCGCGGCGGGGGAGATCGAGCGCGTCGAGATCGTCCGTGGCGCTCAGTCGGCCCTATATGGCTCCGATGCGATGGGCGCGGTCGTCCAGATCTTCACCAGGCGTGCAGCTGCCACCGATCAGCCGCGGGTAAGCGGTTCGTTCGAAGGTGGCTCGTTCGGGGCTGTCCGCGGCGACGCGTGGTTGACCGGCGGCGCCAGGGGCCGGGTTGACTACTCGATCGGTTTCGCCGCCCGGCGTACCGACGGCGCGTTTGCTGATCGGCTGCCGGAAGACGATCGATTCGAGCAGACGGCGCTCGACGCGTCGGTTGGCGCCCTGCTCGGCACACGCGCGTCGCTGCGCACGGGTGTACGGGTCAACGACGCCAACGGCCGCCTCGTTGGTCAGATTGGCTACGGCATCCTCAACACTGGTGGTGCTGCCGACACGCGGGACGTCAACTGGTACCTGAACGTGAATCACACGACCGGTGGACGCTACGCTGGGACGGCGACCGTCAATTACTACCGGGCCGACAATGTCTCGTCGGACACCGGAACCGACGCGACGGTCAATGTCTACGCCCTGCTGTCCGGCACGCCGGGAGCGCTCTTCCCCGAAGGCCCGCGGCTCGTGCGCCTGCTCAGCGCGTCCGAGTACGACTCGCTGCTGCTGACGACGCTTCCGGCCGGCCAGTTCGTCGCATCGACGTCGTTTGGCTTCGGCGACTTTCCGTTCACGAGCCGCACGCAGTTTCGCCGTCCCGCGTTCCGCTACACGGGCGAGCTCCTGTGGGGCGCCGGCCACCGCCTGACGGCGGGATACGAGTGGGAGCGCGAGACGAACGCGCTCGTCTCGGAGCAGGAGCTGACCAATAACGCGATCTTCGTGCAGCAGCAGTTCAGCCTGGCCGATCGCTGGTTCGCGACCGTAGGGGCCCGTGTGGACGACAAGTCGATGTACGACGCCTTCTTTAGCCCGAAGCTATCGGCGGGCGGCTATCTCGTGCCCACACAGCCCGGAATGGTGTCGTCGGTGAAGGTGTTCGGGAACATCGGGAAGGGGATCAAGTCGCCGAATTTCTTCGAACGGTTTGGCGGATCCTTCGCCGATCCCAGCCCCGGCCTGAAAGTCGAGCGCGTGCGCTCGATGGATCTCGGCCTTGAAGTGACGCTCGCCAACCAGCGCGTGCGCGCGAACGCCGCGGTGTTCAACAACCATTACCGCGATCAGATCGAGCTCCGCTCGACCAGTCCCTTCTTCCAGCCCGACGGGCTGCCGGACTACGTCAACATCGCCGGCTCCAACGCGCACGGCGTCGAACTCGAGGGCGTCCTGCAGCGTGCGTATCGCGGGGTGACGGCGGCCGTGACCTACACGTTCGTGCCGACCGAAGTCATCGAAACGACCGATCTGAACGCGCAGTTCAGGCCCGGGCAGCCGCTGCTGCGGCGGCCGAAGCATTCGGGGACGATTCGCGTGAACTACAGCCGCGGTCCGCTGAACGTGAACTGGGATACGCGCATCGTCGGGGATCGTCACGACTCATCGTTCATCGGGCTGTATACCTCGTCGTTCGACGCGGCGGAGATCAGCGTCAATCCCGGATACAGCGTGTCGGGACTCGGCGTCGAGTACCGGCTGCCGCGGATCGCGACGATCTACGTCCGTGGCGACAACCTCTTCGACGAAGAGTACGAAGGCGCGCTCGGCTATCCCGGCCTGCCGCGCTCGGCCGTCGTTGGGCTGCGCTTCAACCTGCGCTAGTTCGCCAAGCCAACCCGTCCAGGGTTGGCGGTGCTCAGGACAGAAGAAAGCGAAGCAGTTCGGCTGGATGGAGGGCGCGCTTGCTGGTGAAATCGGACACCTGCTGACGGCAGGATGTGCCCGCGGCGACCAGCACTTCGCTATCCTTGAGGCCACGGGCAGCGGGCAGGAGGCGCCGCTCGCCGATCTGGCGCGACACCTCGAAGTGCTCGCGCGCGTAGCCGAACGATCCGGCCATGCCGCAGCAACCCGCATCGAGGTCGGTGACAGTGGCGCCCGGGATCTGCTCGAGGAGCGCTTTCGCCGGCGCCAGCCCTCCCATCGACTTCTGATGGCAGTGGCCATGGAGAAGGATCCGGTGTGGCCCGGCCTGGAGCGGGAGAGAACCGGACTCCGGACGGGTCAGGAACTCTTCGAACGACACGCATGCGTCGGCGACTCGGAGCGCCTGACGCTGTTCTTCGCCACGCAGCAGCGCCGGCACGTCCTCGCGAATCGCGGACAGGCAGCTCGGTTCGAGGAACACCAGTCGTGGCGTCCCTTCAGGGGCGCCAGGCACAGTCTCGTAGGGTGCCCCTCTAGGGGCGCCAGACAGCAACGACGTCAGATATTTCGTGTTTCGCGCGGCAAGCTCGCGCGCTTCCTTCAGTAACCCTTGCGAGATGAGCGGACGTCCACAGCAGACGTTGCGCGCCAGGTCCACAGACAGACCGGCTGCTGTCATCACGTCTCGTGCCGCAAGGCCAATCTCGGGGTGGAAGTAGTTGGTGAACGTGTCGTTGAACAGCCAAATCGGCGAACTCGACGCGGGTTTCTCGGCGGACGCCCGTGCGGCAGAGGCGGACCACTGAGCCTCCAGCGTGTGCGTTGCCCAGCGGGGAAGCGCCCTTGCTGAATGGATGCCGAGCAGGCGGGCATTCATCGCTCGCACCAGACCATTACCCGCGACGGCGTTCGCCAGGCCCGGCATCCGGCTCGCCAGTCGGGACAGTTCGTGCACGTGGCCGAGCGCGCGCGCCCGGAGCGGCGTACCGTGTCGCGTCCAGTAATCGGCCAGGAACTCGCTCTTGAACCGCGCGACGTCAACGCCCACCGGGCACTCGGCCTTGCACGCACGGCACTCGAGGCACAGGTCCAGCACTTCACGAACGCCCTCGTCGCCGAGACCGGCCTCGTCCAGCCGGCCCGCCATGACGAGACGCAGCGTGTTCGCTCGCCCTCGCGTCGAATGCGCCTCTTCACGCGTCGCCATGTACGACGGGCACATCGTCCCTTCGAGCGTCTTGCGGCAGGCGCCGAGCCCGCTGCACATCTCGACGGCGCCATTCATACCGCCCCAGGCGGAGTAGTCGAACCAGGTCTCCTGCGATCGCGAACGATAGGCGGTCCCATAGCGCAGGTTCGACGTCAGTGGGGGAGCGTCGACGATCTTTCCCGGGTTCAGGATGCCGTGCGGGTCGAACGCGCGCTTGATCTCGCGGAAGGCGTCGTAGAGCACCGGGCCGAACATCTTGCGCATGAACGGGCTGCGGACCAGGCCGTCGCCATGCTCGCCGGAGAGGGCGCCGCCGAACTCGAGGACGAGATCAGAGACCGCCGTTGCCAGCGATTCAAATGTCCGCACGCCGGCCTCGGTCTTCAGGTTGACGACAGGCCGGACGTGCAGGCAACCGACCGAGGCGTGTGCGTAGACGCCGGCCGATGTGCCGTGCGCGTGGACGATCTGCAGGAAGCGATCGATGAAGTCGCGCAGCCGCTCGGGCGCGACAGCTGTGTCTTCGACGAATGAGAGCGACTTGTTGTCGTCCTTCATCGCCATCGACAGGCCGAGGCCGGCTTCGCGGACGCTCCAGATACGCGCCTGTGCCGCGAGGTCGAGCGCGTGGAAGTAGCGATAGCCGTACGCGTGTCCGCGAAGGTCCTTCTCGAGCGCCTGAAGACGTGGCGGCAGATCCTCGGCGCTGTCGGCGTAGAACTCGACGCACAGCAGCGCACCCGGGTCGCCGGTGATGAACGTCTGCCGCCGGCGCTGCAGTTCGGCGTTCTGCTTCGTGTGGTCGAGGATGAACTTGTCCATCACCTCGACCGCCGACGGGTTGTGGCGGAGGATCAGTGGAGCCGCCTGGAGCGCCTCGAGCAGGCTCACGAACTCGATCGCCATGACCGCCTTGGCTTTCGGCAGCGGCACGAGCTTCACCGTCGCCTCGAGCACGACGGCAAGCGTTCCCTCTGAGCCGACGATCAGCCGCGACAGGTTGAACGGCTGGTCCTTCGCGAACTCATTCAGGTTGTACCCGGCCACTCGGCGCAGCAGCTTCGGGTATCGCTTCTCGATCTCCGCGGCATGCTTTCCGGCCAGCTCACGGACGACGCGGCAGGCTTGGCCGTGAATCGAGTTCTCCTTCGACACGGCATCAAGCTCCGTCGGGGACAGGTCGCGGAGATGCGCGACCGTTCCGTCGGCAAAGACCACCTGCTGCTCGAGGACGTGATGCAGCGTGATGCCGTACAGCACCGAACGGGCGCCGGCCGAGTTGTTGGCCATCATGCCGCCGACCGTCGCGCGGCTGGCTGTTGAGATATCCGGCGCGAATCGCAGGTTGTGCGGCTTGAGCTGCGCGTTCAGTTCGTCGAGGACGATCCCTGGCTCGACCCGCGCAGTTCGGCGCTCGACGTCCACGTCGACCAGCCGGTTGACGTGCTTCGAGGTATCGAGGACGACACCGCTGCCGACCGCCTGACCGGCCTGAGAGGTTCCGCCGCCGCGAAGCGTGAGCGGACACCGGTACTCATTGCAGAGGCGGACCGTCTTGATGATGTCCTCGCGGTTCCTCGCGACGACCACGCCGAGCGGTTCGATCTGGTAGACGCTGGCGTCGGTGGAGTAGAGCGCCCGGCTGACGCGATCGAACCGGACTTCTCCCTCAATCGCGTTGCGAAGGGCCTGCTCGAGGCCGGCGGCATCGACGCGCGACGCATCCGCCTGCGGCACGGGAGGGCCGCTCTCAATCTGGACCATCGGGAAGCCGTTATTGTACGGGGTATACTGCGAACGATTCGAACGACTCGAACGTTTCGAACGACTCGAACGACTCGAACGATTTCAAATGCCCGGACGTCATCTCCTTCAAATCCCCGGACCCACAAACGTTCCCGATCGCGTGCTGCGTGCCATGTCGCAGCCGACGATCGACCATCGCGGCCCCGAGTTCGCGATCCTCGGGCGCGAGGTGCTCGATGGCTCGCGCGCCGTGTTCCAGACGAAGGGGACGGTGATCATTTACCCGTCATCGGGCACCGGCGCCTGGGAGTCGGCGCTGGTGAACACGCTCTCGCCCGGCGATCGCGTGCTGGCCTTCGAGGTTGGCGAGTTCGGCCGCCTCTGGTCCGACCTTGCCCGGCGTCTGGGGCTCGACGTCGATCTCGTCGATACCGACTGGCGCCACGGTGTCGATCCGGCCATCGTCGAGGCGAAGCTCACCGAGGATCGCAGTCACCGTATCAAGGCCGTCCTGGCCGTGCACAACGAGACGTCAACCGGTGTCACCTCCCGGGTCCGGCAGGTGCGCGAGGCGATGGACCGCGCGAAGCACCCGGCACTGCTGATGGTGGACACGGTGTCGTCGCTGGCGTCGATCGACTATCGCCACGACGAGTGGCGCGTTGACGTCACCGTGACCGGATCGCAGAAGGGGCTGATGCTGCCGCCGGGTCTCGGCCTGCAGGCGATCAGCGCGAAGGCGCTCGAGGCGTCCAAGACTGCGCGGCTGCCGCGCGCGTACTGGGACTGGCAGCCGATGCTGGCGGCCAACGAATCCGGATTCTTCACATACACGCCGGCAACGAACCTGCTCTACGGGCTGCGCGAGTCGCTGCGCATGCTCTCGGAGGAGGGGCTGCAGAACGTCTTCGCGCGGCACACCCGGCTGGCGGAAGCGGCGCGGCGCGCGGTGGCGGCGTGGGGGCTCGAGCTGTGCGCGCTCTGTCCGGAGGAATACAGCAACACCGTCACCACGGTGTTCCTGCCGGAAGGGCACGACGCCGATCGGCTGCGCGGCATCATTCTCGATCGCTTCAACATGTCGCTCGGCACCGGCCTCGGCCGGATCAAGGGACGCGCGTTCCGCCTCGGCCATCTCGGAGACTTCAACGAGCTGATGCTGATGGG
>DATLLQ010000053.1:0-87870 GCA_035537775.1 Vicinamibacterales bacterium
TAGCCGCCGCCCATCCAGGGGCTGTCCGTCGTGCGATTCCCCTTCTTCACTTCGTCCGCTGGCACAGAGTCGCGTCCCTCCGGCGGCCGATTGAAGTCCTGTTGAGTCGTTTGCGCGCGCTTCGTCTCGCGATCTCCGGGCCGCACTTCCTGAGCGCCGCGTTCCCGGTCGGGACTCTCGCTCATACTGATCACACGTGCAACAGCGGTTCCCGTTAATGTGGCCGCGTGATTGCGAGTTCCAATGGCATGGAACCACATGAAATGACAGCGGTCGATCGCACGAGCCCGAATCGGTCAGCCGCGGGCTTCGATCTGACCCCGCCGTCTGTCGATCAACGGACGAGCCTCGAAGCGGATCTCACGCCCGAAGAGAGCGAGGTGCTGCTTCGCCACGGGACCGAAGCAGCCTTCTGCGGCGGCTTGCTCGACGAGCACCGCGATGGGGTGTTCACGTGCCGGCTCTGCGGCCTGCCGCTGTTCCTGGCTGGACAGAAATTCGAGAGCGGCACTGGCTGGCCGAGCTTCACCGCGCCGTTCGATGAGGAGCATCTCGAGAAGAAGCCGGATACCAGCTACGGCATCGTCCGCACAGAGCTTCTCTGCGCGCGCTGCGGCAGCCACCAGGGCCACGTCTTCCCGGACGGCCCGGCGCCGACGCGGCTGCGCTACTGCATCAACTCGGTCTCTCTCGAGTTCACGCCGCGCGACGAGCCGTTGCCCGACAAGCTGGACCGCGGCGCCCCGGAGGGCGAACCCGCCTAGACACTGCGCGACGGCACGTATGATCTGGAAGATGTGACCGCATCAGGACGCGACGGCGGGCGGTCGCGCGACTTTGCTCTCGCGCTATCGGTCTCGGTGTATGCGGGCGTCGTTGCGGGGCTGTGGCTCGCGGTCGAATTCCTGGTCGATCGCGTGTGGCCCGCGACGCTGCTCGGGTTTGGCCCCCGTTGGGTGACTGCACTCCCGCTCGTGCC
This sequence comes from Vicinamibacterales bacterium, assembly GCA_035537775.1. Taxonomy (GTDB): domain Bacteria; phylum Acidobacteriota; class Vicinamibacteria; order Vicinamibacterales; family UBA2999; genus Gp6-AA40. The sequence continues at coordinate 980 of DATLLQ010000053.1, forward strand.
GCTTGCGGTATGGGTGCTTGCGGCCGTCACTCGTCCCCGCGTGTGGCGGCACCTCTGCGCGCTCGCGATGACGGCCGGCGTGCTGGTGTTTGGCGTCATGGATTTCCGGCTCGGCGCCGGACGTGCCTCCGGCATCGCCCCGGTGCGTGTGATGACGCACAACGTCGGCGAAAGCCGTGTGACGGCGGAGGCTGTGGACCGGCTGATGCGCGCCGAACAGATCGACGTCGCCGCGCTGCAGGAATGCCCCTTCTACGACAACGGGCCAGCGCGATTAGGGTGGGAATTCTTTTACGGCGGGGACTTATGCCTCGTCAGCCGGTTTCCGTTCACCGTTCTGGACGTGGCCGATCCGGATACCGCGTGGGAGCACATCGGCTTCGAGCCGATGCGGTTCGAGATTCAGGCTCCGACCGGCACCTTTCAACTCCTCAACGTGCATCTCGAAACCATCCGTGACGCCATCACCGGTCTCGGCGGACCTGAATGGTCCACGCACTTCACAGCCAACCGCACAGAAGCACGGCGGCAGTCGATGCGCGCGCGCGCACGGCTGAGCGGGGTGAAGGTGCCGGTTATCGTTGCGGGCGATTTCAATCTGCCTGAAGAGAGCGTCATCTATGGCACGGTGTGGGGGGACCTGCTCAACGCGTTCGGGGCGTGCGGGCGTGGATTCGGTTACACGAAATTCACTCTCGCCTTCGGCGTGCGCATCGACCACGTCCTCGCGCCCGCGGACTGGCACTGTGCCAGAGCCTACGTCCTCGCCAGCCCGTACGGCGGCGATCATGCTCCCTTGATCGCGGAGCTGACGCCCCGATGGTCGTTACAGCGGACGTCACTTGGCGCAGAAGACGCACCGCTGGTGCAGGGCCCCGTACGCGGCGGCCAGCGGCGGCAGTAGTCGAGCCGGGCCCGCCAGGCGGCGTGCACGGCCGTAGCTGTGCGCGATCATCTGCCGATCGGCAAGCACCACGGTCCGGAAGTGACGACGCATCCGGCTGGTGAAGTCGCGCGTCGATCGGTAGAACGTCTGGCTGTGCAGATACGCGTGATTGCTGCGCGCGACCCGGGCAAAACCGAGCCCCTTCTGAAACGGGTTGCGCACGCCGACGAACGCCCACAGATACAGCCACGGTCGCGCCCTCAACATGCCCGCCAAGGGCACGAACACGTGGGGTTCGATCGGCCTGCCACGCGGCGGGAAGAAATGCAGGCTCGTTCCGTCCGGCTTCAGGACTCTCTCGATTTCCGCCATCGCGCCGTCGAGATCCTCGACGTGCTCCAGGACCGAGTTGGAATAGACAAAATCGAACGTGCCGTCGTCGAACGGCAGCGTGTATGTGCCGGCTGCCGTCCGGATCGGGCGAAGCCATTCGCCTGGGCGCTCCACCTTCACATCCGCGCCGAATGCCTGCAGCCCCAGGAGCCGGTAGGCCTGCACCATGCCTCCGTGGCCGCAGCCGAAATCGAGAATCGTCCAATCAGCGGTCAGGTGGCGACCGAATTCCGACAGGATGCCCTGATGCAGGCGCACGTCCGGCACGAAGACGAGCGGGTCGGCATCCTCGCTGACCTTCGGCATCTGTTGTCACACCGGCGGTGCGCTGACCCTGCGCGTGATTGACGACATGTCGGCCGCGGCTCCGCGCCGCCGTATGACGAAATCCAGAATGCCGCGCAGAAACCCGAATCCGTAGCCGACGTGGAGGCAGAGAAACACGACCGGGAGCACTGGAAGCGGCCGCCAGCCGGCAGTACGGGCGGTGACCAGCGCCGCGGCGAGCACGGCGAAGCCGTAGACGCCAAACACGACCGCCGCTGCCGATCGCGCCGTTGCGGAGAGTACGGACGCCGCCGCGAGAACGATGAGTGTCGCGACGAAGAGCGGCGGAACCAGATGCCGCCACGAAGCCGGAATACGGTGCTTCTGGATCACGCGCACTTTCCAGTAGCCGTATTGCATGTACTGGCGCAGCAGGTCGCGCAGCGAACGGCGGGGCTCGTAGGTGCTGAGGATCCGCACCGACTGCCAGATGGTTCCGCCACTTCGCACGATACGCAGACTGAACTCGTCATCCTGGTTCCGAACGAGCTCCTCGTCGAAGCCTCCGAGCCGGGCGAACAGCTCTCGGGGCCAGCAGCCAAGATAGACCGTGTCAACCGGACCCTCGTAGGTCAGGTTGTGCGCACGCGCCCCGCCGGAGCCGAACGGGCTGTGGAACGCGTGCGCGATCGCGCGGCTGACAGAGCTCTGCCCCACCGCCCGCCATGGCCCGCCGACGCTGTCGGCGCCGGTCTCCTCGAGGACGGCGACACACTGCCGCACGTAGTCGGGCGCGTACGTCGTGTGCGCGTCGGCGCGGACGATGATTCGGCCGCGAGCGGCCGCGATGCCTGCGTTCAGTCCGGTGGAGACAATCCGTCGAGGGTTGTCCAGGACTCGCAGGATCGGGTGCTGCACGGAGAGCTGATTGAGAATCTCGCGGGTGCCGTCGGTCGAGTGACCGTCGCACGCGACGATCTCAAAGCCACCGGCCGGCGGTTCCTGATCGAGCAGCGACCGCACGCAGGCCTCGATGTGCGCCTGCTCATTTCGACACGCGAGGATGATGGAGACCTTCATCACGCCGCTCTGTGGATCACATTCCCGGCGCCGTTCTTGCCTTCGCCGGAAGCGCGCAGACGCACGGTGCGTCTAAACCCGGACAACTGATTCGCCGCCGTCTCCAAATTCTGTATCTCACGAACGGATTCGAGATCCGTGCAGCAGATCGGACGGCGGCAAAGACCGAACCCGAGGGTGGCCCTCAATGACCTCGATGCCCCGCTTCGTCGTGCGCGTGTCCCTTGGCTGTGCGATGGTGTTCGCCGCATCGACGGCGCCCGCGGCGGCCGCCATGTATTACGTCTCCACAGCGGGGAACGATACGAATTCGTGTGCGGCGGCGCAGGCTGCCGCCACGCCGAAACTGACCATCGCCGCCGGTCTGACGTGCCTCGCCGCCGGAGACACCCTGTTCCTCCGGGGCGGCACGTACACAGGCTCGAGCAACCTCATTGATTCCGAGCGTTCGAGCGTCCCCAGCGGAACATCGTGGGCCGCGGCCATCACCATCGCCGGTTATCCCGGCGAGACGGTCACGATCCGACCTCCCGACGGCCGCCAGGCGATTCGTCTGACCGCCGGGGCTCCGCACTACCTCATCTTCCAGGACCTGATTCTCGACGGGATCGATCAGACGATCCTCTCCGTCAACGGCGGTCCCGATCTCGTGTACTTGAGCAGCGGTGCCCACCACAATCGCTTTGAGCGGCTCGACGTGAGGAACAACGCGGCGAACGGCTTCGCGCTCTCGAGCCACAACGGCCCGGCCGACTACAACGAGATCCTGAACTGCGCCATTCACGACAACGGCCGCCTGGACGAAGGCAACAGTGGATACGGCATCTACCTCAAGACGAGCCACAACACGATCGCGGGCAACGATATTTACCGGAACAACGGATACGGCGTGCATCAGAACGCGTCCGCCGGCCACGGAAACAACAATGTGATCCTGGGCAATCGGATTCACGACAACGCGGTGCACGGGACCATCGGCGTTGGCGGCTCCACCAGTTATGCGGTCGTCCTGATCAACGGCGACAACAACCTGATCGCGAACAATCTGATCTACGGGAATCACGGTGGCATCCTGATCTACAACAACACCACCAATGCCCGGGTCTACAACAACACGATCACCGGCAACCGCTACAACGCCATTGACCTCCAGTACTTCGGGAGCGCTCCCTTCATCCGCAACAACATCGTCTTCAACAACGGCGGCACGATCGTGAACTACGGCGGCACCGGAACGCCCGTTGTCGAACACAACCTCATGGGCGACCCCGCGTTCGTCGACGCTGCCGGCAAGGACTTCCGTCTGAACTGGTTCAGCACGGCGAAGGATCAGGGAGTCATGCTGCCCGAGGTGACGGAGGATTTCGCCGGAGTGCGGCGTCCACAGGCGGGCATCTACGACATCGGCGCCTTTGAGTATGTCGATTCGGTCAGCTCCGCACAGCCGTCGCCGGGTACCACTGCGCCGCCTGCGCCAGGTACCACTGCGCCACCCGCGCCGGATGCCACGACCCAGCCTGCGCCGGATACGACGACTCAGCCAGTCCCGGACACCGGCACAACCACAGGGACGCAGCCTGCTCCTGCCCCGACGACGCAGCCGGCTCAGACCACGACGTCCGCTCCCGCGCGTGCCACAAAGTCTGTTCGGAGCACCCGCGCGAAGAGAACCACGACGACTGCCGGCACCACGAAGTAGCGGGCTCCTGAATCAATTCGGTTCCCGGCGGCGGGGCGGCCTCGCCGCGGAGCCCGCCCAGACCGTTCTCGAACCCATATCGACGATGTCGGTGGCGTTTCCGCTGACCCTGTTGCCCCGCAGGACCGTGTCGACGGCACCAGTGATCAGAATGCCCTCGAGTGGAGCGTTGTCGACGATCGTGTTGTCTTCGACGAGCGCATTCGAGCTGCGCTCGTACACAAGCAGGCCTCCCCGGTTGCCGCTGATGGCGTTCTCACGCGCAACATTTCCGTCCCCCGAGGCGATGACGACGCCGTAGTTCGTGCCTCCGTGCCGTCCGTTGCCGTAGATGCGGTTGTTTCTGATCATGTTGCGCGACACCTGCGATACGCCCTTTTCACTGAAAAAGTGCAGGCCGTAGCCGCCGTTCCCGTAAATCGTGTTGCCGGCGAAGAGGTTGTCGCTGGTGAAGACATACGCGCCGTACCCCGAGTTGACCGCAGGGTGCCGTCCGTTGTCGTGGATGGAGCACTGCAGGACCTCGTTGAACGGCGAGTTTCCGTTGTTGTCGGAGAACTCGATACCGTTGCCGGCGTTGTTGCCGACATCGAGGCGTTGAAAGCGATTGTGATGGGCGCCGCTGCTGACGTAGATGGCGGATGGCCCTCCCTGCATGCTCGGCGTCATCTGATTGACCATGTCGATCACGAAGTCCTGAAAGACCAGAAAGTGCGGCGCAGACGTCGTCAGCCGGATGGCCTGCAGGCCACCATCGGGCCGCAGGATGACCGGTTCGCCAGGCAGCGCGGCGATTGTCACGGCGTTGTTCCACGACGTCCCGCTTGGAACCGGGAACCGCTCGGAATCGATGACGTTCGCCGTTCCGGCATACACGCCGCCGCGCATAAGGAGCGTGTCCCCGGCGCGCAGCTGTGCAACGGCATGGCTGATCGTCAGCCACGGAGCATCGGCGGTTCCTGCGTTGCTGTCGCTGCCGCCCGGCGCGACGTACACGAGCCCGGGCGCCCCTCGCTGACCGTCCGGCTCTGCTGGTGATGCGCGCCCGCACCCGTCAAGGAAAGGCATCAGGCCGCCCGTCAGCAGCGCACGTGCGAGGAAATGACGCCTGTTCATGAGAGTCAGGCTGATTTGCTACAGCGCGTTCCAGCTGAAGGCGAACCCGGCATCCCGGAGGCGATGCTCCAGCAGATAGAGACGGCGGCAGGTGAACACGGCGTCCTCGACGGTCGCCGCAAGGTGTTCATTCAGCGCCGGCAACCGCGACGTTCCGAGGCTGACGAGCGACAGGCAATGCCGCGTGGACAGGACCGTGAGCCATCCCGATTTCACCAGCGGCACCATCAGCTCCCGCGCCCAGCGCACGGCACATTCCGCCACGGCGACGCCGGCGCGTTGGTCGGGCAGGTCGGCGGCGTGCGGCACAGCGGCAAGCTGCGGGAAGTGACGCTCGAACATCCGTAGATAGGTGAGACGGCTGAACGCCTCACGGCCATGTGCCAGCTTGTAGGCGATGAGCCGCCAGCTGTAGAACGGCAACACAGCCTCGGCCGAGTCGAGGTGCTGAAGGAAGTTGCAGGCAATGTAGTGCCGCTGGCGAAGATAGAGATCGGCCCACCCGAATACCTGCCGGCCGCCGCGCACGACCGCGTCGGCCATCGGCACTCGGGCTCGATCGAGAATTCTTGCGGAGAGCTCGGGCCGGAAGAGATTCAGGCTGATCGCCAGGTGCTTCTGCTGGAGGACTGAAGCGAGATCGGATCCGCACTCATCTTCGTCCGCGCCGTCGAATCGATCGTTCGATCCACGCACCAGTGAATCCCCGAGGAACCCGTTCATCATCGGAATGGACGGACTGCGCTGGGCGAGACAGAACGTCACAAACCGGGAGATCGGGAATCCGTCCGGCGTGAAGTAGTGGACCGTGTCGTAGATGTCCCAGACCGAGCCATCGACCTGGACAGTCTCGAGTCGCACCTCGAGCGCCTCTGCGACGCGCGTTGCGACCTCTCCTTCCGCCGGTGAGAAACTGACGTTGACGACAGTCTCCAGCCGCGTGGGCAGGTCTTTGCACAACGCGAGCAGGTACCGGCTGTCGTAGCCGCCGGACAACGGGACCACGACGCTGGGCTCCTCGCGCAACACCGTCCGTACGTCAGCCGAGACGATTTCGTGGATGTCTTCCGCCGCCTGCTCCACTGATTGCGGGCGCGCGCCGATCGTCCACGTCGCGTACGGCACCGTCGTCATCCGCCCATCCTCGACGACCAGGGCTGCACCGGGCGGCACGCGCCGGACTCCGGCAAAGAGTGAGCCGTCAGTGCAGTTGAAGCCATAGGCCACCCAGGAGCTGACCGCGTCGTAGTCAACCGTCGGCGTGATGAGACCGGCATCGACGAGCGCCCAGACGCTGCTGCCAAAGACGAACGATGCACCCGCCGCGGACGTGAACATCGGGCGGATTCCCAGCACGTCCGTCACAATCGTCAGGCGGCCCTTCATGGGCTCGTCGACGAGAACGACGAAGGTACCGAGCAGATCGCGAAACAGCCCAAACTGCTGCCGGGCGACCGCAGCCGCGCACCATTCGGGCACATCCTTGCGGCGCACACTGCTGTGCGATGGCTGACCCCACACATAAACGCGCGCCTGGTGCGCGGGTGATTCGACCATCCGCACGTCCGCGCCCGGCGCCGCAAACAGTGCGAGGCCGGATCGCCTGTCCAGAGGATCAACGCGTCGCACGTCGCCGACCGTCCGCACGCTCACCGCATCGCTGCCGGGAGCGCTGACGTAGCCGAACACCGCCGGAACGCCGGATGCGCGGAGCGACGCGTCCTCATCCAGCACGGACGATGAGAGCGGCAGATGCGTCAAGACGGTTTCCTGATCACGCCCATATAGTGCGTGTTGAGCAGCGCCATACGCTCGAGCAGTACCGACCCAATCCAGGTGACGGGTACGAGCCGCCGCGCGAGCGGCGGCGCCAGCGTGACCCGCTGCAGCCGAACCGCGCAGTCAGGAAAGAGGGCCCGGATTTCTGGAGCGCCGATACCTCTCACGGCCGGATTGGCAGGGTTGTCGAAAAAGAAGTCGTACCAGATCAACGTGCCGCCCGGTCTCAACACGCGCACGATCTCACGCGCCATGGCGCGCTTCATGTCCGGGTCGAGGACCGACGAGAACACGGTCCCTTGGTACGTCAGGTCGAACGACGCAGACGGCCATGGCAGGTTCGATGCGTCACCCACCTGCAGTCGCGGCCCGGCCCCGGGCGCACAGCCTGCGAACCGAGCGCAGGCGCGATTCACGCGCGCCTGAATCAGGTCGATGCCGGCCAGCTTTTCTGGCCGCGCTCCCCAGTGCTCGAACTGCAACAACTGCCATCCGTCTCCGCATCCGACGTCGAGAATCTCCAGACGATCCAGTGGAAGCAGCTCCTCTTGCCTCAGCAATCGCAACAGCCAGCGCGTCTTCTGCTGATCGGCAAAGAGGTTCGCCGGCCTCGTGAGCGCGTAGAAATCCGCGGGGAGCCTTCGGGCCCGCAGGGCGTACTCGTGCCGGATTCGTTCGGCTTCGGTCAGCTGGCCTTCTCCGACATGGCCTTATCCGACGGCGAGAGCCGACAGACGACCGCCGGGAACTTCCCTGACGCCGTGCGCGCAATCGCGTCGACCCGACGGACCTGGACGGCTGCCTGACCGACGTGCAGTTGCATGTTGGCCCGCAGTTGCTCGGCGTCACTCTCGCAAAACGAGGGTGCCGGGACGATGGTGATCGTGAAACGACCCAGGCTCTCCTGTGTGATTTGCGCCTGCCGCACGTTGGCGACGCCTTTGAAGACGGGGTCGAAGCGGACGATCCGGCGGCCGTCCGTCGTATAGCAGCACTCTTCCACGCGGCCGTCGATTCCCTCGAGGATTGGGGTCATTCGTCCACACGGACACTGCTGGTCGCGGGCCCAGCGCGCATAGTCGCCAATGCGGTACCGGATCAACGGCTGGAGGAGGTTGCCGAGACCGGTGCACACAACCTCTCCTGCCTCGCCGGGTGGGACCGGACTCCCGCCCGCATCGAGCAGCTCGACCACCCCCACCTCGGGGTTCAGGTGATAGCGACCGTGAGCGCACTGGGACGCCGACACACACCCTTCGACCGCGCCGTAGCGATCGAACACACGGCACTGCCACACCCGCTCGATCGCCTCCCGCATATGTGGCTGCAGCCGCTCCCCCGACGTGAACACGCCACGCGCGGCGGGAAGCTCCTCGCCGCACGCGAGCACATGTTCGGCCACGGCGTGAAGCGCGCTCGGAAAACCCATGACCACGACCGGCTTGAACCGGCGAAGAAATCGGACGTACGCAGGCAGATAGCGCGGGGCCAGGTGGTAGAGCGATGCGTAGGCGAGATTCTCCGCCGGACTGAAGCGCCAGAACGGCGGACGTGCCTGGTCGAATCGACATACCTTGCGCGCTCCGAACATCACCCGTCGATCCGTATAGGTGGCGTTGCCCCAGTTCAGATTGCGCGCCTCGATGACTGCCGTTTCCAGCGCGTGAAAGGCGCGGGTGTAATAGATCTCGGTGGGCGTGCCTGTCGAGCCGCTGGACTTGAACACGAGAGCGTCCTTCGGCAGCGCCTCCGTCAGCAGGTCCGCCGCTCGCGTCCGAAGCAGCTCCTTCGAAAGCATCGGCATCCGGCGCAGAAGGTCCCAGGGTGAGGCGCTCGCGTCACCCGCGCCCGCCAGCAGCGGTCCGTAGTACCGGGAACGCCGGGCGGCGCGGAGCACGTCGGCCAGTTGCCGGGTCTGGTAGTCGTGGAACTGATGTGCGTCCCACTGCTCATGCTGCCGCAGCTCACCGGTGAGGGCGCGAAACTCCGCACCGAGCCTGCGGCGGCGCCACCACCACCCGTATCCGGCCACCATGGCCTGTTGCGCCCAGACCGGACTGGCCAGATAGAGCGTGTTGATGCGAGCAGAGCTCATGGGACGTTCATGCCGAGAGGCGTGTGGCCGTGCGCGATGCATCCCACGCCTGCGTCGCCAGCAGCAGTTGAAGCACCAGCGGACAGTGTTCGTCATCGCCGCCATCGAACGCCGCCACTCGACGCGTGAGCCGGCCTGTATCGATCGGCGAGTCCAGCAGCAACGGGTGCCTGGCCAGGCTCAAGACGAGACTGCGCAGCTCCGGAATCGTCCGCAAGTATTTCCGCCACGGCACACCGAAGCCCCACTTCGGATGACGCAGCACGTCGTCCGGGAGTCGATCGCCGAGGCTCCGGCGCAGCAGAGGCTTGTTCCCCTCTCCTGCCAGCAGCTGCGACGACGGGAGCGCCGCGAGCCCTTCCACGAGCCGGTAGTCGAGGAACGGCACACGGCACTCGATGGACGCGCCCATCGTCATCCGATCGTTGCGATCGAGCAGCGAACACAGGAAGGTGTGCTGATCGCTGTACATCGCCTGGCGCATCCGGTCGCGGGGATACAGTGCTTCCGCCTCGTCGAGGACTCGATCGCGGTAAGCCGGACGTTCGGCCGTCTTCAGCCCCAGGCCGGCCAGGTCCGACGGCAGCGTGTCGCACGCGTTGTAGAGGACGAAGTCGCGCACCGTTGACATCTGCAGGAAGCGCGCAAGCTTGTGCCAGCGGGCGTTCCTGCGGAGCAGTGGGCGCAGCGTGCGCAGCGCGGGACGCGCCATGTGCAGCAGGGCGGGGTGACGTAGCGGTCGATAGCGGACGTAGCCCCCGAGCGTCTCGTCCGCACCTTCGCCGGACAGCAGTACCGTCACGCGCGGCTTGGCGTGGCGGGAGATTGCCAGCAGATGGGCGTCGTTGCCGTGGGCGAGCGGTTCGTCGTTGAATGCGGCCGCGCAACGCACCGCAGGCAGGAGCTGCTGTTCCGTGAGCTCCACCTGATGTGACGTGAGGCCATGATCTCTCGCCACCATCTCCGCCAACGGGCCTTCGTCGTACCCGGAATCGGCAAAACGCACGGTGAAGCTCGCCACCTGCTCGTTCGTCTGCCGGGCCAGCGACGCGGCCACGCTGCTCGAGTCGAGTCCTCCGCTCAGCAGCACGCCGACCGGGACGTCGCTGATCGTCCGCAGCCGGACGGAGTCGTCGAACGTACGGCGATACCACTCGACCGGATCGCGCATCGGCAACTCGCGCCGCGCGCGCGCCCGGTCCGCCAGGTTCCACCAGCGGCGGAGCTCCAGTCTTCCTTCGTGCCACTGCAGCGAATGACCAGGCAGAAGCCGCTTGACCCCTTTAAACGGCGTCCGCTCGCCGGCGACGTATCGAAAGCACAGCAGCTCGGGCCAGACCTCGTGATCGAACTGCATGGGGATGCCGGCGGCAAACAGCGCCTTCTCCTCCGACGCGAAATACAAGCGGCCCTGATGCTCGGCGTAGAACAGTGGCTTCACACCCAGGCGATCGCGCGCGGCGAACAGACGGCGCGCGACGGTGTCCCAGATGGCGAAGGCGAACATGCCGTTGAGCTGCTCGAGCATGGCCGGGCCATCTGCCTCGAACAGACGAAGGAGCACCTCGGTGTCGGTGCCCGACTGGAAGCGGACGCCTCGCGCGGCCAGGGGTGCGCGAAGCTCCCGGTAGTTGTAGATCTCGCCGTTGTACACGATCACGTAACGACGGTCGTCGCTCACCATCGGCATATGGCCGCGCGGCGACAGGTCCAGGATCGCAAGCCGTCTCGACGCCAGGCCGACGCCCGCCGACACGTGAACGCCGGCGTCATCGGGACCACGATGCAGCATCGAGTCGCGCATCTGGATCAGCACGCCGGGGTCCACCTGACCATCGCGGTACACATCGACGATGCCGCAGATCCCGCACATCAGGCGTTCACCACTTCGTGCAGCAGACGCTCCCATTGCGGCGTCGTACGCTCCCAGGAGCACCTGTCGGCCAGCGCGCGACCCTGAAGCGATAGCTGGCTCGCAAGGTCCGGCGTCCGCAGCAACCGCAGAATGGCCGCAGCCATCGCTTCGTCGTCGTCATCCGGCACCAGCAGGGCGCTTTCGTTGTCGGTCAGAAGATCGGGAATGCCGCCGACGTCAGTGGCGACCACGGGTAAACCCAGGGCGCACGCCTCGATGACACTGACCGGCGTGTTGTCGATCCGGTTGGTGTTCAGAAAGATGTCCGCGGCACCGGCCTCACGTATCTTCTGCGCCGAGTCCAGATAGCCGGCGAAACGGATCCGGTCGTCTACGCGCAGTCGCGCCGCATAACGCTGGGTCCGCACGAGCGTGCCCTTGTCTTGACCCGCCATCACCAGCGTCGCCTCCGGATACGCCCGCCTGACGCGCGCGAACGCCCGAACGGCCAGCTCGGGGTTGTAGACGTCATGGAAGGTCCTCATCCAGAACAATCGCGGAGCGACCTCCGCGCGATGACGGTAGGGGTATGCGGAAATGTCGATCGCATTCGGGATCACGCGCACGTCGGTGCGAAAAGGCGCCAGCGCGGTGCGGAGAAATGTGGACGGGACGACAATGGCCGCGGCACGGTTCAGCACACGACGCGACCACGCGGGATGGCGCGCCATGAAGGCCGGCATCGCACCGCCATGAAGGTGCATGATGATCTTGTGGCCGAACATCGCACCGAGTGCGCTGGCCACGTCCTCGACGACGAAGCTCAGGCCGCCGTAGACCTGCAGGATTTGGACGTCGACGTTCCCGGAGTGCCGGATCAACGTGGTGGCAATGTCTGCGAAACGGGCCGCGCGCTGGAGCCGGCGAGACGTGAGCACGGTCGGATAGCCGCGCGTGGCGAGCCGCGACGCGAGCGCCTCGCCGACAAACGTCACATGCCCGGCGTGGCCTCCCAGCATCGGACCGACGACGATGACGCGCGTATCTGTCATCATTCAGGACTCGGCAGCGTTCTCGAAGGCGTGAGGCATCGGCGCGGATGGCGCGTGCAGCGCCTGCTCGACCAGACGCGCAACGGCTTCGGGGCTGTGGGTGCGGATCGCATAGTCGCGCGCTCGCGCGCCGATCGTCTGTCGCTCCTCGCAGGACTGGATCAACCTGACAATCGTTTCAGCGGCCTGGGCGGTCGAGCGGGTCATCACGCCGAGTCCATGCCGCTCGATCACACGGTCGGGATCGATCTTTAGGCTCACGACCGGGGTGCCGTGCGCCCAGGCTTCGACGAACACGCTTGGGAACCCTTCGGCGTCGGATGTGGACAACAGCAGTGCCGCGTTCCCGATGACGTCGATGGCGCGTCGTGGCTCAACGTGGCCCAGGTAGGTGATGTTGGGTGCGCGCGACAGCGCCTCGACGATCCGCTCGCCGTATCCACGCGGGGAACGGTGCGTGCTCGTTCCTCCGCAGACGACGAAGTCGATGGCCGGGCATTCCCTCGCGATCTCGAGCAGGCGGTCCGGCCGCTTGGGCTCCCTCAGCACACCGACCCATGCCACATACGGCCGTCGTGCCACGTGCGGCTGGATCGATGCAGGCACCGACACCACGCCCGGCATGACATGCGTCTTCGACCGCCACTGTTCCGGCAGCTCCAGGTATTGACCGCGATGCTGCAGAAAGATCTTGCGGCTCGCTGCCAGCCCCCAGGCATATAGCCTCCAGAAGGAGCGCCATTCCGACAGGGCCTGCCGTGGACGGACGTCGAGATCGAACTGCGCGGAGAACACCGTGCCTACGCCCGCCCATGCGGCCACAGCCGCCGCCGGCCCAAGCCAGTGCGTGCTGCCAAACCAGAAGCACCAATCCGGCTTCTCTTCGCTGAAGAAGCGGTAGAGCGTCGGCAGGTACATCCGGGTGCCGACTCCGACGAAGTCCACGCCGTCGATGCGGACGCGGTCGCCTGTGGCCAGTCCGGAACGCACCGCCACGACTGCTTCCCAGCCGTGCGCCGCCAGCGCCCTGGCCATGAGCCACTGGTATCGCTCCGCTCCGCCGACGGCGGACGGATGCCCGGAGGCGTAGCGGTAGGCCACGTCGTTGAACAGCGCGATTTTCACGGTTATCCGATCGGAATGCGGGCCCGGCGCAGGAGATGGCCCCACTGCACCTTGAAGCCGAGGATGTCGGTCGACGGCGCATAGATCCCGATGCGGGCCAACGCGAGAGGCGAGCGGGACCGCCCGCCCGTATCGACGCCAAACCCTTTTGCGAAACCCATGTCGCTGCAGATGTCGGTCACAGTCGCGTTGTAATCACCGGCTGGATAGGCGACGAACCGGCACGGGCGGCCTGTCGCGTTCTCGATCCAGGTCCGGTTTGTTTCGAGCTGTCTTCGAACCTCCGCGGCATCACACAGGCTGAGAAACGGGTGATCGGCCGTATGAACGCCGATGGCAAAGAGCGGGTCGGCTGCCAGTTCGCCCACCTGCTCTGCCGTCATGCCCTCGTACAGGTCCCGGCGTTCACGCCTGGTGACGAAATCTTCGAGCGGGGGCAGTTCCTGTTCGATCGCCTGATACATGGCGGACGGGTGCGGCTTCAGGCTCAACAGCACGCGGCGCAGGCGCTCGATGCTCTGACGCCTGACCCCTGGTGTCATGTCGTACAGGTCTCCACGAAACGAGAACGACTTCCAGCGAACGTTGTTCTCCAGCGCACTCAAATAGCTGAACCAGAGGTATGCGTCTGGAGCGGCGTGGCGGGAACAGACGAAGAAGACGGCCGGCACCCCATGCCGCCGCAGGATCGGCGCGGCGACTTCGGCATTGTTGCGGAGGCCGTCGTCGAAGGTCAGAAGCACCTGCTGCCGGCCGGCACCACTGGTCGAGGGCAGGTCGGGCCCGGCGAAATCGAAGTGCTGCTTCAGGAAACGAATGTGCTGCTCGAATACCGCTGCCGACATCGTGCCCGCGGGCCCGGCCGCGATCCCGTGGTACATCAGCGTGACCGGCTGCGCTCGCTGGGTGGCCGGAAGCGCGCGCGGAAGGCTCCACGCCAGCCGGAGCACGTGATCGCTCAGCACAGATGTCAATGCGCCTCTGGCTTTCTGAGGATCAGCATCACCCCGCAGGCCGCGAGATCATCCGGTTGCAGCGACCGGAAGCGCCTGGCGATCGCCTGTCTCGCCAGACCACGGTGGCTGTATTGAGGCTCCGCGTGGAGAATGTCGAAACCTGCTGATGCGGCGAGCCGGAGGTGGGTGCTCAACGGCTCGCGGTTCAACATGTATTCCCGCCGTCCACGCACCAGGCGCCACTCGCGATCCGAATAGGCCCAATGGCCGTTCCACATTGGCGCGAAATCGTTGGCCCCAAGCCCCGTCGCGTGCGAGGCATACCCGCCGCCTTTCAACCAGGTGAACATCGAGCGGTACAGGTCTTTGAGGGCATCGACGTACTGCAGGACCGCCTGGGAAAAGACCAGGTCGAGTGAGCCGGCGGCCACGTCGTGCACGGACCGCCACGGGGCGTGATACGCAATCATCCCGTTCGCAGTGTGCAGGCCCGAGTTGACCGCATCGGTCACGAGCCGGATCCGTTCCTGTAACGAGTCCGTGCAGATCGCCTGTCGCGGGAACTCGTACGACGTCAGACGCGGACGGATCCCCGGGAACTCGTCATGGTCGGGAATCGGATGCCGTGACTCATACAGGTGTGCCAGCTCGGCGGTCATCTGGCGCAGGTCCGTCGTTGTCGAGTACGGAACGGCATCGAGCGCAATGTAGCGCCGGGCGCCGCCGAGCAGCGCTGCGATTCCGGCACCGATGCTGTCACCCGGCCCCAGCTCGCAGACTGTCCGGTCCTGCAGCGTGAAGCCATATCGCGACAGCATCACCAGGTGGCGCAGCCAGACGGCATAGCAGTATCGAGCCGAGTCAGAACCTCCCGTCGCACGCGACGGCGCGCGCCAGCGGTTGACGGCGGGGACGAAGGTCAGCATCCCGCGCACGAGATGCGGCACCTTCCACGGCTGAATCATGGCTGCGTCGTCGGTGCGATCAACGGACCGCGACTGACATCCGGTGACGGGGCCGGCGGTTTCCAGCCCGCGTCGCGGTAGGCATTCAATGTCCGGCTGACCAGGCGCTCCAGGCTCAACTCCGTCTCGGCCTTGCGCCGTGCCGCGTGCCCCATGGCCGCGCAACGCTCCCGATCGCGCGCGAGCGTGGCCAGACGGTCCACGAGCGCATCGTGGTCTCCAGACGGCACGACAAACCCGGTGCGTCCGTCGTCGACGAGGCGTCGAACGTCCCCGACGTCGGTCGCGATGACCGCACGGCCGCACGCCATTGCCTCCATGACGGCGTTGGGGCACCCCTCGAGTTCGGACGTGAGCACGACGAACGTGCTCGCGGCCAGCGGCCCGGTGACATCATCGACGTGGTCCAGAAACGTCACGCGATCCGCAATATCCAGCAGCAGCGCGAGCCGCTGCAGGCTCGCGTGGGCGACCCCACCGCCGCAGATCGTGACGTGATGATCGCAGCCGTGATGCAGCCACAAGTCGCGGCTCGCCTGCAGCAGTCGATCCCAGCGTTTGACCGGCCGGAAGTAACCAAGGCCCAGAATGCGAGGCGGACCGTGCATCTCGAGCGGACGCGGGTGGAACCGGACGAGATCGATTCCGTTCGGCACCACTTCGCATCGGCGCGGCGCGAAACGGCTGGATGAACGGCGGACCTCCGCCGCCGCCGCAAAGCTGTTGCAGACGTGAAACGCGGGCCACCGCGCACTCAGCCGTCCGAGCAGCCGGCCCGAGCCATGTTTCGCCCAGACGAAATCGCTGCGAATCGATCCGACAGCGATCGACCGCGTTCCGGCCGTCGCCCATGACGCGGCGACGTTGGTGTGAAAGCTGTACGAGTGCACGACATCGGGATCGAGGTCCGCCACCAGGCGCCGAAAGGCCGTCAACTTCCCTAGACGCGTCGACCCGCCAATGCGATGAACAGGAACACCGAGCGCCCGGATTCGCCCGACATGAAAATCATCGTCGTCGCAATTCCAGACAACGACCGCCGGGTCGTAGGTCGCGCGATCCATGCCGGACAGCAGGTAGTACAGCTGCCGCTCCTGCCCGCCGCGATGCAGCTCCCCTATCAGATACACGATGCGGCACCTGGACGATCCGCCGACGTTATCTCGCAGCAGCAATTCGATCTCCCGCGTCGATCATCGGACTGTGCGTGTTCACGACGGCGGCGCGAGGGAGGATCCCGATCGGCATCGCATCGCTATATTCGCGAACGCATTTATTGACGCAGAACCAGAACAGCGATCCGTTCAGGTGCGACCAGAGGCGGCCGAACTCGAATGGCTGCGTCATCAGCCTGCTCATCGCGCGCTCGATGTAGTGCACCGCGCGAAACCGTTTCTCCGAGCGGTACTCGAGAATCGTGTTGACGACATGGGCGGCCGGCCACGCGTTCGTCTGCCATCGGTAGACGACGCCGGCATCGACGAGCGCGTCGAGGAACTCCTGTCGCAGCTGCGGGTTGTGCGGCAGGCGAGGGCTCGGAAACAGCACCACGGAGCCCATCTTCCGCTGTCCGAACATCGAACGCGGAACGCCGCGTTCTTCGGCGATCCTCCGCGCAATGGGCCTGTCGTAGCCCGTGTTGACGCGCCACGGGTCCATGTCCGCGGAATTGGCGATGCGGTGGATCGCCGGCCGCTGCGTGGCCCCCACGAACGGAAGCGCGACCTGAATGAAGCCAACACGCAGACGCACTTCCGAGAGTCCGTGGCCGCCGATATCGCCGCGCTTGAGCTCGGGCGTGATGCGACCGGGCCTAGAGACGTAGTGCGATGCGTCAGCCCAGATCTCGCCGAGCACGCCGGTCAGCAGAACGCTGACCTTGCGAATGTGCGCATTGACTTCCAGCAGGTTCGCATCCTGGTTGCCCGGCTGGCAGGCGTAGTAGAGATGCTCGTCAGGAAAACCGCTCTTTGCGTAGTACCGGCGATCGATGGAGACGGAGCGCAGTCCCAGCGTTCGGCAGATATCCGCGCCGTCGTCATTCAGAAAACCGCTGTTGCGCCGTTCGCCAAACGCCTCCACACTCTTGGAAGTACCCGACGTGAAGACACGATCGATACCGTGCCGCGAGGCGATGGCGTTGACCGCCGTGCTGTCATAGCCGCGCGATTGCGTGGAGACCACGTCGACCGCCTCACGCCGCAGCGGGCTGCGAAGATTGGCGACGATTCGACGGTACTGGTCTTCGAGGTATTCGACGTATTCTCCGTACGTTTCGAAGCACGGTGAGCCCGGCTTGTCGACCTCCCCGACTGTGTCGGCCGTCACGATCAGATTCCGGAACAGCAGACGCCTGACCGAACCTTTCCGGGTCGGCAGATCGCGGTGGTAGTCGTTGATTCCCCGGATGACCGACTCGCAATCCTCGAGGTAGCGGGTATACGAGGCGTCCAACTCGTCGCTGGCGGCGGCGAGTACGAACGGCAGCGAGTTCGAGACGAGCACCCGACCATCGCGGACGGCATAGAAGAGCGAGTCCGTCGTACTGCACGACGTCACGAACGTGACACCGCGCGGCGACACCGCGGCGCCACTGCCGAACACGCAGTCAGTGGATGCGCACTCTCCCGCGCCGAACTCGCCGTTCCAACCTCCTTCGAAGAAGAAACGATCGCGGGTTTCGACGGCCGGGCCGTGATCCACGACGATACGTCCACGATGCTGCTCGACCACCGCACACCACGCGAGCTTCGGCAGCCGGTTGCCGCATCGATACTCCACCTGCATCGTCCGCGGCATCAGAATTCGAGACCGCGGGCGGTGGTCGTCATCGGCTGTGGCCGCATCCGTACAAAGCGAGAGTCGGCGCGCGTCGAGTACTCACGAGCCTTCGCGAAGAGCCCGCCGACCGACACGCTGGCGAACGTCACCATCGCCCAGGGGAGCATGAAGGCCACATTGAGGTTCATCGCAATCAGCAACGTGTAGAGCAGCAGCGAGTGATGAAACGGTGCATCCGGGTTCACACGGGCAGTCGCACGGCGGGCGCTCTGCACGAGATGTACGCAATACGCAAGGAAGAGCAGCAAGGGGACGACGCCGGATGCGAGGGCGATGAAGAGTGGGGCGTTGTGCGGAGTGATGGAGACGCCGGCGCCAGGCAGGTAGATGTCGACGTGACCGGCGCCGGCACCGAACAGCGGCGACTCGAGAACACGGCCGATCGCCAGCGGCCACACCTGCAGCCGGCCGGTCTCCTCGAATCCGCGCTGCGCGTACAGCTCCGCCGGACGGTCGAGCAGGCCGAGCGCAAACGCCACCCATGCTGCCGATGCGAGACACATCAGCGGCAAAAAGCCTTTTCTCAGAGTGCCACGCAGCGCGAATGCGACGCCCAGCCCCGCGGCGAGAAGCGGTCCGCGACTGACGGTCATCGCGAGAATCAGCGCCGACACCACAGCCAGCGACCACGCCGCGCCGCGCACCCACGGACGGCGAACCTCCACACCAAGGGTCGCAAAATACACGCAGCAGAAGCCGAACCAGGCACCGAGGTCGTTCGGGTTCGCGATCGTAATTGCCGTCGCCAGTCCGGTCCGATGCTCCGTTCCGACCGATTGGATGTACGGCAGCGTGGCGACGCCGATGAGAAACATCACGATGGCGGCACGGTGCACGAAACCACGGCGCGTGGCGAGATGCTGGAGCGCTACCACTGCGAGCATCCACGGGATCCAATCGCGCAGGTAGCTGTTGTCGAAGTCGCTGCGGTGGATCGCCATCTGGATCACGACGAACGACAGGCCGCACAGAAGGGGAATCGCGGTCGAACGCACGATGGCAATCGAGTAGCGTCCCATGGAGATCGCGCATCCGACCGTGACGAGTGCGAGCAACGCGATGCCAACTGAGGGGACCGACAGTCCGATCGCCACACCGATCACGGCGTACACGACCTGGACGTAAAAGGCGAACTCGAGCCAGGCGGGTGGGTGCACTGCGGACATCACGAGTGGACGTGGTGGGACGTACGCGGCCGCACCGGATCTCATGCCGCCACACCCAGACGCGTTCGGACGATCTCTTCGAGCCGCTCAGCGCTGCGAGTCCAGCTGTATCGTGCGTGCACGTAGTTGCAGGCTCGCTGGCCGTAGCTCACGAAGGCCGCCGGCGAGTCCGCCAATGCGTTCATTCGCTCACAGAGGGCGCCGTCGGATCCCGGGGGGACGATCCATCCGGCGCCAGTCCCTGAAAGCCTCCGACTGCCCCCTACGTCTGTCGCCAGGAACGGCACACCGCACGCCATTCCCTCGAGGACCGCGTTCGACATGGTCTCGTAGCGGCTTGGCATCACCAGCACGTCCATCGCCCGGTACCAGGGCGGCAGCTGCTCCTGCGCCGTTCGACCCTGCAGGTGCACTGCCCCGCTCGCGATCTGCGGTGACAGCACGGAACGGATGCGACGTTCCTCTTCTCCGCTTCCGACAATCAGCAGCCGTGCATTCGGCACTCGCCGCGAGAGCTCGGCGAATGCGCCGGCAAGCAGATCAACGCCCTTGATCAATGCGAGGCGCCCGACGTACCCGAACACGACGTCGCGGTCGGTCCACCCCAGCTGTGAGCGCACCGGCGTGGCCGCCGGCCGGAAGATGTCGACGTCCAGCCCGAGCGGCAGTTCGATTGCGAGATCGCCAAGCAGCGACCGAAGGCATTCCAGACCGTCATCGTGGCCGCAAACGGCATGGATCCGCCGCAGCAACGGTGCGACGTTCGCGCCGACGGGTCCGGGCAGCATCAGCAGCGTCGGGCGGTGCGCGGCGGTCGCATGCGCCAGGCCGACGTTACCGTTGACATACACCGCGTCATACGCGCTCCACCGTCCTTCGAACATGGATTCGATGCGACGCTGGAACCGGCGGTTGTGCCAGGCAATCGTTCGCCAGCTGACCCCTTCCTGAAAGCGCTCCCACGCCGGCGCGACAACGGCGGGAAGACGCCGTCCGATGGCGGACAACGCAGGCTGTCCCGGCTTGCGCGACCAGCGGCCCGGAACCGGGAGACGTTCGAAGCAGTCAGGCAACGACCTCGGATAGCCTCCGGACGGGTCGGCCACGAACGCTGCGGTCACACGGTGCCCCCGCCGGGCAAAGGCGGTGAAGAGGCTGGTCGTGAACGTTTCGCCGCCTCCCCAGAGCACGCCCAGCTCCGAATGCAGAACGAGGATCTTCATCGCATCAGTGCAGGCGGGGCGCGATCGCGAGGACGTCGCCGACCGAGCGCCAGCGGGCGCCCTGTGTCTTTGTCGCACGATCGATCAGCGCCAGCAGGTGGTCGCAGACCGTGGGATCGCCCGGGTGCTCGCTTGGCGCGTCGAACTCCCAGTAATGCGTGGCGGCGCAGAACACGCCGCCCTGTTCGGATGCGTGGTCCATGGCCGTGCTGGTGGCGGCGAGTTGGGCCAGCGGAGTCACGGAGGTCCCTGCAATCTCGCAGTGATCGCCCAGGTCGAGCACCCACGGCACCCCGGCGCCTCCACGCCTTCTCCACTGCCGCAGCGACCACCAGAGTCTCCAGGTCCGCCACGACAGTGGCGGCCAGCCGCCCCGCACACCGGCAGCGCCCGCGAGGTGAAGCCCCGCGCGCGTGACCGCACGTAGACCGCGCCGGCCAATGGCGTTGTGCGGCGGCACAAACACGCGGACGGTCGTGTCGAGCAGCTCTTCGAGATACCGGCGGCCCTCCACGACCTGTCGATCGAGATCGCCTCCAGCCGCAAACTCGGGCCGGCCGTGCGGCTCGTCATGGTGATAGCCGTGAAGCATGATTTCGAATGAGCCCGCGGCGACACGGCTGCGCAGGTAGTCGACTAACGGCCCGTTCTCGTGCAACGGATGCACAGACCAGGTATTCCGCATGTCCGGAGGAACCGCCGTGCTCGAGCCGGCGCGACAGAACGGCACGACCGCCAGCGACACGGGTCCCCGCTTCGTGATCTCGCCATAGGCGCGCTCCAGCTCCTGCGGACGTGTAAAGAAGTTCGTGTCGTCGTCCCGGATGCAGAAGTGCAGTTCACGCCGGCGGGCGACGCTCAATCGATCCACCCGGAACGGCCGATCGAGCTCTTCAAGCTGTCGGGAATATCGACGCGGCCGGGAATGAACGGTGTCTGTGGCGGGCGGCCTTCGATCGCGCGCACGAACGAGTCGACCTGACGGCCCGCCGAATACGATGCGCACGCGGCGCGATCCGGTAGCAGCTCCCCGAGACGATCCTGCGACCAGGCGCAGAGCAACTGTCTGAACACGGCGACGATCTCGCCGGGGTCGTCGATGCCGGCGATCGTGGGCACGTGCACCGCCCGAAGCACGTTCCGTGTTTCGTCGTTCGGCAGGATGCCGATGATCGGTTTCGCCGATTTGAGATACGCAAACACCTTGCTGCCGCCGAGTTCGTATCCTCGGAACGGCCGGACGCCGAGCAGCAGCAGGGCGTGAGCCTCGTCATGCAGCCGGTCAACCTCGTGTGCAGGGACCGGCCCCCGCGTCTGCACCATGTCCGCCAGACCGCGCCGGTCGACGTCGTCCTGCAGGTCCTGTCCGCCTTCACCGACGAAGGTCAGGCCGAGCCGGGCGGCGTCGGCCGGATAGAGAGCCCGCAGAGTGGACAGCGCGTCCAGCAGCGTGTCGTAGCGGTATGACGTCAGCGTGCCGGTATAGAGAACGGTGCAGCGATCACCGCGCGGCGCACGGAACGGCTTGACGTCTCCCTCATAGCCGTTTGGGATCAGGTGAACTCTGGCCGCATCGAGCGCGTGCGGATACGCGCGCCAGTAGCTCTCGGCCTCGCTCTCGTACCGGAAGATGATCGCCCTGGCGGCGGCCAGGAGTTCAGGCAGCAGCCGTCGATCGCGGCGAGTTGCCCATTGCGGCCGCCACTGCTCGAAATCCTCGTTGCGGGTGAGCGTCCACGAGTCGCGAAAGTCCAGCACGTACGGCACGCCGGTCCGCCGGGACGCCTCGCGCGCGACAACGAATGACGACCAGGGCCCCCCCGTCGCCAGAATCGCGGCGGCGCGGTTCGACCGGCACGTCGCGACCGTCGCGGCGATCGCCGGCTCGATCCAGAACCGGGCAGGATCCGGGTAGTACACGTGGCCTTCAAGGGCGCGCACGAACCGGCGGACGATCCGGCGAGCGGGTATCTGCTCGATCCGTCGCACTCGTGCGACCGTGGCGGCGTCCGCATTGCGAAGCTGCGCTCGTGTCCGGTCCTCGCGCCGCGCCTGGATCCGTCCCCAGAGGTCTCCATCCCGCACGCGAACAATTTCCACGTCAGGAGGAACGAGCTTTAGCAACCCGGGGTCCGGCCGTTGGTGCGTATCCGTGTCGAGCGTGACGACCGAGGGTTGCCAGCCACGTGTTGGAAGCTGCCGGACGAAGCGCAGCGGCCGGTACACCCCGGCGCTTCCATCCGGAGGGAAGTAGTAGGCGATCATGACTACCGCCTTCGCGGTAGGCGACGCCACGATCTTCATCTCCTTCCGGCTCTGCACTGAATCAGGCGGCGGCGGGGGTCGTTTTTCGCCTGAGGACATTGCGTGCCTGCCAGAGGAACTGCACCCAGGGACCGCGCAGGAACGACAGCGCCAGCAGCGCGAACGACAAACGCCAGCGATACGAGGACAGAGACGCCCTCGACAGGATGCAGCGGGCGGCAGACGTGATGCTCGCCGCCGCACAACGGCGGGCCTCACGGCGCTCTCCCCGCGCGAGGACAACGTAGCCGAGCTGCTGGTAGGTGGGGGCGAGCAGGCCCTCGTACACCGCGGCCGGGGCAAGCGCAGGAAATCGCTGGCGAGCCTTCTGCCAAACCTGAATGCGCGAGCGCAATGTCAGTTCGGTGCGCATGGAGATATTCGCGCCGTGACTGCGCTTGCACGCCGTCACCTCTGGCAGACACGCCACCGGCACGACCGCCGCGAGTCGCAGCCACATGTCCCGGTCCTCGACGTTGGGCAAGCTGATGTCGAAAGGCCCGGACGCCGTCAGGCACGACCGCCGCACCATGACCGTGCTGGTTGGAATGAAGTTCTCGATCAGCAGCTTGCGAAAGGCGTCCTCGATCGGGACCCGCGTCGCAGCCCCACCACACGTCATCGTCGCCAGAATCGACGCCTTCTCGACAACGTCTGCTCCGTGTTCCTCGGCATCAGTAAAGAGCAGGCCGACGTCCGGATGTGCGGCCATGAAGTGCAGCTGACGCGCGAGCTTCTGCGGCCGCCAGAGGTCGTCAGCGTCGAGAAAGCAGACGAATTCGCCCCTCGCCAGCGCGATTCCGGCGTTCCGCGCAGCGGCCACGCCATGATTCGATTGCCGGACGCTCCGCACCTCGGGAAAGCGTCGGATGACTTCGTCGGTGTCATCCGTCGATCCGTCGTCAACGACGATGATTTCGTGGTCGGTGAATGTCTGCGCCCTCACGCCGGCGATCGCATCCGCGATGAAGGCAGCAGAGTTGTGGGCAGGGATGATCACGCTCACCACCGGCATGTGGCGCGTGGCGTCCAGGGCGGCCGGCATCTAGCTGGCCACCGACTTGGCGGCTGCTGTCAGAGGTCGGACAGGGTAATCGCCGTCGGAGTCTGGCATCGCGTCGCTGGCGGCGTCGGCGAAGGCATTGACGTATCCGATGTCCAGCGCGCGCAGGATCTCGTGAATCCGGTCCGTGTCGTCGGTGTGCGCGGCGCTCTCCAGATCGTGGAGGATGTCCGTGAAATGCGACCAGTCGTGCTTCGGGGCGCTGACGACGAAGATCTTCGAGAACGGGGTCGTGCGGACCCCCCGTTCGCCGTGGGCGATCAGTTCCTCGGTGATCTTCTCTCCGGGGCGCAACCCCGTGAATTCGATGTCGACGTCCTGATCGGGAACGAGGCCGGACAGCTCGATGAGGTTTCGCGCCAGATCGACGATGCGCACCGGGTCGCCCATGTCGAGCAGGAATATCTCGCCCTGGTCGCCGTGAGTGCCTGCCTGGATGACGAGCTGCGCCGCTTCGGGAATGGTCATGAAGTATCGGCTGACATCCGGATGCGTCACCGTGATCTTCCTGCCCTGCCGAATCTGCCGCTGGAAGAGCGGCACCACGCTGGCGCGGCTGCCCAGCACGTTGCCGAAACGCACGCAGCAGAACCGCGTGGCACTGCCGCCGGCCGCACGCTGCTGCAGGATCATCTCGGCGATACGTTTCGACGCCCCCATCGTGCACGCCGGATTGACCGCCTTGTCCGTGGAGATCAACACGAAGGTCTTCACGCCGAACGCCTCTGACAGCTCGGCGACGTGACGCGTGCCCATTACGTTGTTCAGAATCGCTTCCGCCGGATAGTCCTCCATCAACGGCACGTGCTTGTACGCCGCCGCGTGAAACACGACCTCGGGACGATGGCGCTCGAAGGCCTTGCGCAGGACGCCTGGATTGCGGATATCGGCAACGATGGCGACGACCGCGGGGAACTCCTCCCTCGTCTCGCAGGTGATTTCGTAGAGGCTGTTCTCGTCCTTGTCGAGCAGAATCAGCTGCGCTGGGTTCAGCCGGCTCAATTGACGGACGAGCTCCGAGCCGATCGAGCCGCCGGCGCCTGTGACCAGGACGCGTCGTTCGGCGTAGGCGTCAGCCAGTCCGATGACGTCTGGGGCCGCCGTGACCGTTGTCCGGCCCAGGAGATCCTCGACGTTCACCGGCCGGAGCTGTCCGATCGCGGAGCGGTCCGCCAGGATCTCCCAGAGCGTTGGTACGGTTGACGTCTTCAATCCCAGTTGCGCACACCGCGCGGCGATGCGTTGAACCGCCCCGTGGGGCGCGCTGGGCATGCAGAAGATGACCTCGTCGATGGGCCGATGGCCGGCAATCGATTCAATCGCCAGCGTCGTGCCAAGCACCTGGCAGCCGCCAATCGTTCGACCGATCAGCTCGCGGTCGTCATCAACGAAGCCGACGATATCGAAGGCGCTCTTGCGCAGCGCGCGCAGCAGATACAGTCCCGCTTCTCCAGCGCCGGCGAGCAGCACACGCGTTCGAGCGGCCGGCGAAGAACGTGACTGGCGTACCGGCTTCGAATAGCTGTAGACGGCACGCCACGCCAGGCGGACGGCGACCATCGAGATGAATGCCAGAAACGGAAAGAGCAAGAGGACGCCAAACGGCACCGGCGTGCCGGCGAACATCCCGGGCTCGAACAATCGCCAGACCGCGGAGACGAGAAACACGAGCGCGACCGCTCCGAGAGTGGCGAGCGCGTCCTGAACGCCGAAGTACCGCCAGACGCGCCGATACAGTCCGATCGCTCCGTTGACGGCAAGCGACAGCCCGACCGCGAACGGCAGCAGCTCGACAAACTGCCGGTCGTACGGAACCGGCATCCCGGCGTCAAATCGGAGCAGGTAGGCTGCCGCCAGCGATCCGCCGATCAGCGCACCGTCGACGGCGACCTGCGCCGGCCGCCGGTAGGTAATCCCGTTGGCCGTCGCGTACCGGTCGACGGTACGGGCACGCGTGAGCAGATCGCGGCTCAGGATGCCCGCGCGAAGTGTGAGAGCGACGGTCGCGCCGCGGATTTGTTGGGCCGTCATAGGTTAGGGGATCCGATAGGGAATGGCCGCCATCGAGCCCGGCAGGCCGGCCAGCAATGTGGCGGCAAACGACTTCGCCCTGCTGCCCGGAACGAAGATGATGTCGTTCTCGCGAACGAGGAAGTCCTCCGCCTTTCCCTTGAGGATTTGCGAGAAGTTCACCTTCAGTTCCTGTCGCTTGCCAGCCTCGTCATAACGAAGCAGGACGCTGTCGCTCAGTTTGGCGGTGCGCGCGGCGCCGCCCGCCCACGCAAAGACCTGTGTCACGCGCACCTCCTTTCGGGGTGGTAGCGGAAACGCCCCCGAGCGGTTGAGCTCGCCGACGATGTACACGAACTGGTCCTCACGTTCCCGGATGTGGATGACATCCCCGCCGCGGATGACCGTGTTCAAGCTCAGGTCGCCGCGCTCGAGCAGCTCCGTCAGGTTGACTCGGAGAATCTCGTCCTCACCGTTCTTCGATGGACGCTGGATCGTGACGTCCTGTCCGGCGTTCGGCTGAAGTCCGCCGGCCATCGAGAGCACGTCGACCAGCCGCAACGGCAGGGTGATTTGAAACTGCCCGGGGTTTCGAACCGCTCCCAGGACGCTGACCGGCTGCGAGCGATACTCCTTCACGAACACTGAGACCTGCGGGTTCTTGATGAAGTCGCCTGCCAGCCGTTTCGTAAGCGTTTCCTCGAGTTGTGCCGCGCTCAGGCCCGACGCCGTCACCGGATCGAGCAAGGGCAGTTTGATCGTGCCCCCGGCACTGATGCGCACGGTCTGATCGAAGTCGCTCACACCAAACACGCGGATTTCGATGAGGTCGCCCGGACCGAGCCGGTAGTCCGCGTTGCTGGTGGGCAGCTCCGCCAGCGCCGTGATTCTTGTGTTCCGGTCGGCCTCCTGAGCGCCAGCCGAAAAGCACGACACGATGACGACGACGGCGATCGCTCGGATGGTCCGTGTCATGACGCATGTCCCCCTGACCCGAATCGCGGCACGACCTCCGAGCTGACGTACTCCGTTGAATAGAAGTAGTGCTCGGACGCGTCGAGCTTCACGTTGTTGATCACGGCGCCCAGGATCCGCGCCGAGACGCCGTTGAGAACGTTCCTCGCCTTGACGGCCGTGCCGGACGGCGTCTTGCTGCTGACGACGAGCACCACGCCGTCGACCTGGGTGGCGATGATGGCGGCGTCGCTGACCGCAAGCACCGGCGGCCCGTCGATCACCACGAACTCGAAGTGGCGGCGTACGAGTTCAAGGCCGCTGCGCATCCGCTGTGACCCGATCAGTTCTGGGGGATTTGGCGGCACTGGTCCGGCAGGCACGAGGCACAGGTTCGGCACCAGGGTCGGACACATTTCCGCGCTGAGACGGCTGTTTCCCGACAGATAACGGCTCATCCCGCTCTTTCGCGAGACGTTGAACATGTCCGCGAATTTCGGCTTGCGCATGTCGAGCTCGATGAGGAGCGTCCGTGCGCCGGTCTGCGCAAGCGAAATCGCCAGGTTGATGGCGGTCGTGCTCTTGCCCTCTCCCGGGAGCGCGGAGGTGACCAGCAGCGTCTGCGGGCGGTGCTGCGGCGACGAAAAGAGAATCGAGGTTCGAACGCCGCGGTAGCTTTCCCAGTAGACGGCGGCGGACTCACTCGACAACAGTCGTTCAAGGCTGTCCACCGGGAGGAGATGACCGCCGGTCGCCTCCTGCCACTCGCGCTGGAACGTCGGAACCGCGCCGAGGAACGGCACCTGCAGCTGGCGTCCAACGTCCTCGGGTGTTTTCACGGACCGATCGAAGAACTCCCGGCCATACGCGGCACCGGCGCCGCACATCAATCCCAGCGTCAGCGCGAACGCCAGATTCAGCGGCACGTTCGGAAGCGTCGGCAGCGTGGGCACCTCTCCGCGGTCAATGACATGGATGTTCAACGCCTTCAGCCCGACCGAGGCCTCCATTTCCTTCAATCGCTGTAGGAGTCCTTCATGCATCTGGCGGTCTGTCTCGACTTCGCGTTTCAGCAGGTTGTACTGAATGGAATCCTGCGTGAGCTGATCGGCAAGCCGGTTCTGATCCGCAATCGCACGCATCAGGCGGGAACGGTGCACCGACGCGATCTGGTACGAGGTGCCCGCCTGCCCGAGAATCCTCTGCTTCTCGGCCGCGAGCTGCTTGCGGACTTCGTCCAGCTCCTTGGTCGTCGTGTCGAGCTCCGGCCATTTCGGCCCGTACAGCAGATTGGCTCTCGCGAGCTTCTGCTCGAGCTCGGATCGGCGGGCGTCCAGCGCAATCATCACCGGGCTCTTGAGGGATTCGGGGAAGTTCTCGACCGTCGTACTTCCGAGCGCCCGGTATTGATTGGCGAGAATCTCGGTGTCGACCTTCGTCAGCTCGGTGTTGAGATCGACGAGCTTCTGATTGATGACGTTGTTGTCTGCCGTCGGGAGCAGGATGTTATGGGCACGGCCATAGTCGACGAGCCGCTGTTCCGATCCGTGCAGTCGCGCTTCCGCTTTTTCGAGCTCGGCTTCGACGTAATTGCGTGCCCGCGTGGTCGTCTCGCGCCTGCTGTCGAAGCCGTAGTTCACGTACTCGTCGGCGAGCGTGTTGATGGCCTGTGCGGCGAAGGCCGGATCCTCCGAGCGGAAGCTGACACTGAGGATCTGCGTTCCCTCGACAGGCTGGACGACGACCCGCGACCTGAACCAGCCGGTGACCGACGTGGTTCTGGCCGGATCCTTGACGAGCTGCAGCCGCTGGACGACCCTGACGGCGAGGACCTCGCTCTTCAACACCTGCGCCTGCGTCCGGAGGTACGTCACGTCCGGAGTCGCCACCGCGTGCGCCTCCTTGTATCCGAGCAGGTTCTGTTCAGGCTCGATCTGCAGGTTGACGCGCGAGCTGTAGATGCGGGGCAGCCACATCGTATAGATCGTCCCGATCACGAAGACGGCGAGCGCGACAGCCAGCAGCACTCGCTTGTGCTTGAACAGGATCCGCCCATGGCGGGCGACGTCGCGCTGCCTGTCGTCGAGGTAATCGTCAATCCAGATGTCCGAGACAGCGGGCTGCCGTGTCGACGGAACCGGCGCCTCGTGGCGTTGAATCAGATTCCCCACGGCGCGCTCCCCTGGCGAGGGCTTGGCCGGCGCAGGAGCGCCAGGCCTGTGGCAACGATGATCCGGAGATCGCGTCCGAGGGTACGGCGTGACAGGTACTCGAGCTCGAGACGCAGCTTTTCCGGCAGGATCCGCGTCCGGTAGGTGCTTTCCCAGTCAGGGCCGCCGAGCATTCGCTCTTCCTGCCGGTGAAGGATCGTCGCCGGACTGGTGATGCCCGGCTTGGCGTCGAGCACCCGTCGTTGATCGGCCGAGTAGAACCGGACGTACGCGGGATCTTCGGGACGCGGGCCGACCAGGCTCATGTTTCCCACGAGCGTGTTCAACAGCTGTGGCAGCTCGTCCAGTTTCGTTCGACGCAGAAAGTGACCGACCCGTGTCACGCGCGGGTCGTCGCGCCGTGTGATCGCCGGACCGCGTTGCGCACCAGCCACCATCGTGCGGAACTTGTAGAGCGTGAAGACGCGCCCGCCCTGCCCGACGCGACGCGCGCGATACAGCACCGGCCCGCGGGAATCCACCGCAACCGCCAGGGCGATGACGACAAGCAGCGGACTGGCAAGAACGAGCGCCGCGAGCGACAGACTAATGTCCAGCAACCGCGTAGCGACGCGTTGCCCTGAACTGCTCCACCACGTTCGAGACGGCATCGATGACACTCCTGACGTCGGCGTCGGACATCTTGCTGTAGATGGGAAGCGAGATTTCCCGCTGGTATTCCTGGAAGGCGACGGGCAGGTCCTCGGGCCGGTAGCCGAAGGCCGCCTCGTAGTACGGATGAATGTGCAGGGGAATGAAGTGAACGCTCGTGCCGATGTGCGCGTCCTTCAGGTACTCGATGAACTCGTCACGTGAGATCGACAGGCCGGCGTTGAGGCGAAGCGTATACAGATGCCAGGCATGGCCGACGTGTGGCCGCACGGTCGGCGCCTCCAGCTCGTCGTAACGGCGAAACGCTTCGCTGTACCGCGCGGCGATATCCGCCCGCCGCTGCCGCATCGCATCCACCTTGCGCAATTGCGCCAGGCCGATCGCGGCTGCGAGATCGGACATGTTGTACTTGTAGCCGGGCGCGATGATCTCGTAGTACCAGCTGCCTGAGGCGGTGTAGCGCTTCCACGCGTCTTTGCTGATGCCATGCAGGCTCATCATCCGGACGCGCTCCGCACAGTCGTCGGCGTCGGTCGTCATCATGCCGCCCTCACCGGTCGCGAGCGTCTTCGTCGCGTAGAAGGAAAAACAGGTCGTCCCCCTCACACCGGGCGTGGCGCTGCCGATCGGCCTCCCCTTGTAGGTCGCGGAACACGCGTGCGCCGCGTCCTCGATGATGGCCAGTTGATGCGTCCTCGCAAAGGCGGCAAGCGCGTCCGACTCGCACGGGTGCCCGGCGATGTGCACGGGAATCACCGCCTGGATCCGGCCAGGACCTGATACTGGCCGGCGCCCGGACGTCTTGTCGGTGGCTCTGGCCATCGCCCGCGCGACGGCTGGCATCGAGGGACGCGCTCCGCCGAGGCTGTTCGCGAGATCGTCAAACGTCTGCACCAGCGCCTGCGGATGCATGTTCAACGTGTCGCGCTCGACGTCGACGAACACCGGTATGGCGTCGAAGTAACGGACGACTTCAGCCGTCGCGGCGAAGGTGTACGGAGTCGTGAGGACGAAATCTCCAGGCTGCACACCAGTCGCTTCGAGGCTGAGGTGCATGGCCGCGGTACACGAATTCACGGCGACCGCATGCTTCGCGCCGACGTACGCGGCAAATTCCGCCTCGAACTGTTGAGTCTTCGGGCCGGTGGTGATCCAACCCGATTCGAGAACGCTTTTGACCTCTTCGAGTTCGGCGTCACCTAGCTCCGGCAACGCGAACGGAAGGAATGTCTGGCGTCGGATCATTGGTCAACCTGCTGTTGCGCCTCATCCAGCTCCATTTCACGGATGAGCTCGCGAAAGCTGCGCGGGTCTTCGCCAGACAAGAAGCCCGCAACGACAGGCGGTTCCTCCGACGACGTCACAAGAACACGGCGACTCCCGGGTGTGCGAAACCAGCGGCGGCATTTGCGGCAGTAGTGATCGCCCGTCCCTCGCATCCGCGACCATGCTCGCGCCAGCCGCGACGGCGGTGCCTCGCACGGTGCGACGCAACACGGGCATAGCAGCGCCCGGCTACTGCCGGGGTCAAAGTCGCGAATCAGATTCGGTTGCTCGGCATGTTGAGCTTCAAGCTGGCGTGTATCAGTGATGACGCGGTTTGCATCAAATCGCGACGCCCGGCTCGCGCGTCGCAGCGCTTCATGAAGGTGTGACACGTCCCTACTCTCTCGTTCTCCGGCGCCCGCGAATGCACTCAGTCGAGAGTTCGCGACGGTGATCGGCTAGAGCTTCGCCCTCTCAGTTACATCCGACTGCAGACTTAGGCGAATCCGACTGCAGACGCGGAGCTTGCCTACTGCAAACTTTGCGCACATATTCACAGGTGGGCCGTAAGTAATTCTTTTGGCGACGCCGGCGGCCGCCTGTCAATCGATTGCACGGTTGAGATGAGAAGCGTCGCGACGGCGACGTGACAGCCTGCTTACCGTTCAGCTGCTGAGGACTACACCGGCACGTTCGACGAAGTGTCGGCGTGCACCGACACTCCATGCGTGAACCGGCACTGATAGACGCCGGGAAAGACTTCCGTGTGCTTGGATACCGACGGCAGTTCAAAGAAGTCGAACCCGCCGGCGAACTCCACATAGTCGATGTTCTCGACCCGGCTCCGTCCCAGCCGCAGGTTCACGCGATAGCGGCCAGGCTTGAGCAGAACATCGTTGAGGCAGAACGTCACCGTGGCTGTCTGGCCTGCTGTCAGGGACACAAACGTGCCTTGCAAGGCGGTGTTCACGTCGATCAGCCGGGAACCGGTCGAATCGTAGATTTCCACGCCGACGTTTGCCGGCTTGAATGGCTCTGCGCAAGCGATGGTCGTCCGAACCACCAGTTCACAACCGTAGACGGGGACGTCGAGCGTCTCGCCCCGATCCCCTTTCGCTTCAATGACGAGGTCTGTGAACCGTCCCTTGCCGGTGCCGATTCGCGGCAAGTCGGCCAGCGCCACACCGGAGTCGACACTGATGCTGGACTGGCGCTGATACTGAGCCACGGCGGAGCCGACGTCGCCTTCGAAGGCAATCCGCCCCTCCTGCATGATGATGGCGCGGCTGCACAAGGCGGTGACCGCGGACATCGAGTGACTCACGAACAGGATCGTCCTGCCGTTCCGCGAGGCATCGCCCATCTTGCCGAGGCATTTCCGCTGAAACTGCGCGTCACCGACGGCAAGCACCTCGTCGACGATCAGAATCTCGGGGTCGAGATGCGCGGCGATGGCAAACGCCAGGCGGACGTACATACCGGACGAATAGCGCTTGACCGGGGTGTCGATGAACGCTTCGCACTCCGAGAAATCCACGATCTCATCAAACTTCGCCCGGATCTCCCGGGTTGTCATGCCGAGAATCGCACCGTTCAGGAGGATGTTTTCACGTCCGCTCAGATCCGGATGGAATCCCGTGCCGACCTCCAGCAGACTCGCCACGCGGCCCCGAATGCGAATGCGGCCTGACGTCGGCGACGTCACCTGGGAGATCAGCTTCAGCAGCGTGCTCTTTCCAGCCCCGTTCCGTCCGATCAGCCCGAGCACGTCGCCGTCGCGAATCTGCAGCGTGACATCTTTCACGGCCCAGAATTCGCCCTCAGCCGGACGCCGATTCGACTTCAGTTTCAGCGGACTGTTGGGATCTTCACGACCGCGCAGTCGCGCCCAGCGACGCGCCAGCTCCTCGTTGAGCGAACTGGCACCGATGGCACCCAACTGATACTTCTTGCTGACGTTCTCAATCGATACGACGGTGTTCGGCATCGATCCGCGCTCAGACAGAATCCATGAAATTGCGCTCGGCGCGTGTGAACAGCTCGAGGCCGACCAATACCAGTCCGACCATGAGGATGCCGCTCAACACCAGATCCTGGGCGTCGACGACGCCGACGCCGAGAAATGCCCGGCGCAGGCCTTCGAACACGGGAGTCAGCGGATTGAGACGCGACACCCATGTCAGCGACGACGGAACCGACGACAACGGGTAGATGACGGGTGTCAGATACATCATCAACTGCAAGCCAAACGCGACGGCGTGCCGAAGATCGCGATACTTGCTAGTCATTGCACAGACGATGATGCCTCCAGCGAGTCCGTATCCGGCGAGGATGGCCAGCATCAGCGGGGCGGCGGCGACCCAGGCAGTGAAATGGACGTCCGCACCGGACAGCCGATAGAACGCGAGCGTCGCCAGGAACAGCAACAGTTGAATGCTGAACGCAATCGCGCAGGACGCCACCGCCGCCAACGGAATCACCAGCCGGTGGAAATAGACTTTCCCCAGGATCGATGCGTTCGTGATGAATGTCTTGGACGTGTTGTCGAGGCAATTCGCGAAGTACGCCCACGCGATCGTCCCCAGCATGTAGAACAACACCGGCGGAATGCCATCCGTCGACAGCTGGGCGATGCGGCCGAACACGACCGTGAAGACCAGCGTCGTCGACAGAGGTTGCAGGATGTGCCAGGCGGGTCCGAGAATGGTCTGCTTGTAGACCGCGACAAAATCCCGCCAGACGAACAGCGCGATCAGCTCGCGATACCGCCACAGCTGGCGCAACCGCCAGTTGAACCAGCCGCCGCTCGGTTCGATAACCGTCTCGAATGGGCGCGTCGTCACGATTGGCGTTTTAACTGTACGCGCAAAGCACGAAAGGCCACCTCAGCTGCTCGTCACAGGCGCATGGGGGCTCGCCCGACCAGCTGGACCGCGGCGGCCCGGAGGGACTACTTCCAGCCGCCGTTGCGTTTGTCGAACGGCAGGATCCGCATGAACGCTTCCACGGCGTGGATCTGTCCGTCGTAGACCTTGAACGTCTCCCACACCGTCAGCTGATCGCCGCCCTCCTTCTGTACGCCCCAGGCCATGCGCAGCCAGACAATGCCCATGCGTTCGTCCACGGCGATCACCCGTGTCTCCGGGTCGCCGAGGCGCTCGAAGATCGCGAGCGACTGGGTCGAGATGTTCTGACAGCCTGCGGCGAACTTGCAGTCCGGCCCGGCCATCACCTGGCCGTTCTCGAAGCGGTAGGCGTTGGGCGCGAAGGGTGCCTTGACGTCAGCAAAGGTTTTTGCCGCACTCAGTCCTTCCGGGTATTTCATTGCCGCTTTGATCGCGTCGTCGCGGGAGGCGAGCTGTTCGGGACGCGGCGCGTAGTTCGTCACTTCGCTCGGCGCGGTCAAGCCGTCGATGTTGAAGATGAGCCCTTCTTTGGCGTTGCGCGTGGCGACGAGCTCGACCTCGGTAAGCCTGTCGGCCACTACCTTCAGCCGGACCACCAGCATCACGGGCGCGCCGCTCTCCTCCGCCACGACATGGGTGCCCGCGACGCCGGCGCGCTCGTCGATGATGTCCTGGCGGAAGCCGCGCAGGCGCGTCACCGTCTTGACCAGGCCGACCTGCGCGAGCGGCTTCTCGACGGCGTCCTCGGTCACGCGCAACGTGGGGGCGACGGGCAGTCCGCTCACGTCGTGCTTCACGAGGGCATACAACAGCTGCGTCACCTTGCCGCGGAGGCACTCGCGGTCGCAGGTGGCGGCGGCCCTCTGCGCGGCGTTTGCGTCAGCAGCCCAGGCAGAAGCAATCAGTAACAGTGCGACGATCGTCCGGCTCATGTCAGTCACCTCTGTAAGCCAATCCCGGCGCGGATTGTAACGCCGTTGCCCCAGCCGAGCAGGAACGGCCATACAATCCCCCCGAGGGAGGCTCAGACGTGAAGTGTCCCCTTCGTATCTATGTCGCCGTCGTGCTCGCGTTCATCGGAGCCGCATCGGCTGCGCCCATCGCCGATCAGACGGCACCAGGTGCGCCGGCGAGCTCCGTGGCGTCGAAGAGATGGAATCCGCCACGCACTCCCTGGGGTGACCCGGATCTATCAGGCATCTATTCGAACAGCGACGAGGACGGCATCCCGTTCGAGAGACCAGCTCGATTCGAAGGCCGCCGCCTCGAGGACATCACTCCCCGCGAGCTCGACGACCTGCGCGCTGAACGGAAAAAGGCCACCGCGGCCAGCTCGGTGGCCGTGGACAGGCCCGTCGATCGCGAGGTCTTCTGGGAAAACCTCAATGCGATGAACAGCCGTGCCTGGCTCGTCGTTGATCCGCCTGATGGAAAGATCCCGGCGACGACCCCGCAGGCCCAGCAACGAGCCGCAGCCCGGACCGAGGCACGCCGCCGAAGCGGCCGCGGCCCCGCCGACTCCGCGGCCGACAGGAGCTTGTACGACCGGTGCATTTCGCGTGGATTGCCGGGGTCGATGATGCCGGCCATCTACGGCAGCTCGTACGAGATCGTGCAGGCGCCGAACGCTGTCGCGATCGTCTATGAGATGGTTCACGAGACTCGCGTGATTCCACTCGACGGAGCCGCCCACGCCGGAACGGCGATCCGTACCTACATGGGCGATCCTCGAGGCCGCTGGGACGGCGACACCCTCGTCGTCGAGACGACCAACTTCAAAGAGGAGATCGCCTACCGGAACGCCACCAGCACGCTGAAGCTCATCGAACGGTTCAAGCCGATCGCCGATGGCCTGGAGTGGTCGGTCACGGTCGACGATCCCGCCACGTGGACACGTCCCTGGACCTTCGCCATGGTGCTGACGAAGAAGGGCGCGTCGCAACGGCCATTCGAATACGCGTGTCATGAGGGTAATTACGGCCTGCGGAATATCCTCAGCGCAGCTCGCGCAGAGGAGGCAGCTCAGGCGAGGAGCAAGACGAAGTAGATGCGCGCACGTCTGTTGATCGCCGCCTCTCTGCTCGTGGCAGGCGTCTCCTTTTCTACTGTCGCCCAGCAGCCTCGAACGGCTCCGGCAGGAAACGCTGGAACCGCGGGAGATGCCGACTGGCCCCTGTACCGCCGCGACCAGGCGGGCACCGGGTATTCGCCGCTGAAACTGATCACGCTCCAGAACGTTGCGAATCTCGCTCCGTCATGGACGTTTCGCATCCAGAGCACTGCCGCCGGTGCAAACGTCAATTCCCAGGCGACGCCGATCGTCATCGGCGGCGTGATGTATTTCCCCGGCCGCGACCGCGTCATGGCGCTGGAGGCGGACACGGGCAAGGAGATCTGGCAGACGCCGGTCACGGGGGGCGCGCCCTCCAGGCGCGGCGTTGCCTACTGGCCCGGCGAGGGCACCACACCGCCGCGCATCTTCTTCATGGCCGGGCGCCGTTTGATCGCCCTCGACGCCAGGACCGGCGCGACGGTATCCGCCTTCGGACGAAGCGGAGAAGTTGATATCGGCGTCCCCTACAACTCGGTCCCCGGCATCTTCAGACACGTGGTCGTCGTCGGCGCCAACACACCGCCGGGAGCGATCGGCGGCATCGGCAATGCCCGCGCGTTCGATGCGCGCACAGGCGCGAAGCTGTGGGAGTTCAGCTCGGTGCCGCAGCCTGGAAGCCCGGGGCACGACACGTGGGACGGTGACAGCTGGAAGGGCCGGCTTGGTGCCAATGCCTGGCCGTTCTACTTCACCATCGACGAGCAGCGCGGTGTGATCTACCTCCCGCTCGCGTCGCCGATTCCGGCCGCCTTCGGCGGCGACCGCAAGGGCGCGAATCTGTTCGGGAACTCAGTCGTCGCGGTGGACGTTCTCACCGGGCAGTACAAATGGCATTTCCAGACGATCCATCACGACCTGTGGGATCACGACCCGCCGGCTCCACCCGGATTGTTCGACGTCGTGCAGAACGGACGCAGGACTCCCGCGCTTGGCGTGACGACGAAGTCGGGCTACCTCTACATCCTGAACCGTGAGACCGGCCGGCCGATTTTCGGGGTCGAAGAGCGTCCGGTGCCGAAGAGCGACGTGCCTGGCGAGCTGGCGTTTCCAACGCAGCCGATCCCGGTCAAGCCGCCGGCGCTGGCGCGCGTGTCGTACAGCGCCGCGGATCTCGTGACCGCGGCCGACACCACCGCCGAGCACGCACAGGCGTGTGCGGACCTGATCGCAAAGATCGGCGGCGTCTCCAACGACGGACCGTTTACGCCGTGGCGATACAGAGCGGAGGGCGGACCGCCGGCCGTGACGCTCGGGTTCCCCGGTACGCTGGGCGGTGCAAACTGGGGCGGCACTGCGTTCGATCCCGACTCGCGATTCCTCTTCGTGGTCACGCAGGACGTCGGGGCACTCGGATCCGTGGAAAAGGCGCGAGAAGGATCGCCCGTTCCCTACGACAAGACCACTCCAGGACGAGCCACGTTCGATGTCAGGATCGGCGACGCCAACTGGCCGTGTCAGAAGCCACCGTGGGGTCGTCTGACGGCGGTCAACACATCGACGGGAGACGTCGCCTGGCAGATTCCGCTGGGAATCACCGAGCAGCTTCCCGCCGGCAAGCAGAACACCGGCCGGCCCGCCCTGGCCGGCCCCATCGTGACGGCGAGCGGACTGCTCTTCGTCGCCTCGACCGAGGACAACCGCTTCCGCGCGCTGGACGTGAAGACCGGAAGAGAGCTGTGGGTCACGAGGATGGAGCGGCGAGGGAACGCTGACCCAATCACCTATCTGGGCAGGAACGGCAAGCAGTACGTTGCCGTGATGGCCACCGATACGCTGATGGTCTACTCGCTGCCGTGATCGGGCGGGTGACTCCTTCTACTGAGGGGTCACCAGGATCTGGATGTCGCGTGAGGCCGACGGCCGGTCGCCGAAGTCGCCTCGCGCTT
This sequence comes from Vicinamibacterales bacterium, assembly GCA_035537775.1. Lineage (GTDB taxonomy): Bacteria > Acidobacteriota > Vicinamibacteria > Vicinamibacterales > UBA2999 > Gp6-AA40. The sequence goes on from DATLLQ010000053.1 coordinate 38,802, forward strand.
CCACGCGGATGACATATCCGCCAGGAGTGAGATCGGCCAGCGGCATTCGGGCGCTGAACTTGTGGACGGCGGAGCGGGCGGACGGTTCGACCGACGATCCTCGCCCCATCGTCGTGCGCTGGATAACGCCAGCTGCGTTGCGGAGCGTCGTCGTAATCGACACCTCGTGGGCCGCGGTGGTTCGCGCGTTGTCGTAGACCTCCCCGAACACCATCAGCTGATCACTCCGGGAAAAGCTGCGCGTGGCCGCCGGCGGGCCATTCGGAAACTCCGTCGCCTGAGTCCCGAGCGCCATCGTGGGCGTCTTCAATGAATCCTCGGAGCTCAGCACGAGTCCGCTCAACGCCAGCGGCGCCGTCGAGTAATCCGGCACCTCGAGGTCATAGACAGTGCTGCCGGCCTTGCTGTTCGTTCCTGCCGCGACGCGCAACTGGTAACGCCCTGGCGGAAGCTCAGTCTGTCCGACGATGCGCGCGCCGCGCGACTTCACCGTTTCGTACAACCCGGGCTGCAGCGCGAACGACTTCTTCGAATGATCGCCCGGCCGCGGTCTCCCGCCGGCCGGAACGATGACCGTCGCCATCTCGAGCGTCTCGACCCAGCGGCCGTTCTTGTTTTCGAAGTTGAACGCCGACGGATCGAGCTCGATGGCGAACGTCACGGTCGACAGATTCATCGACCCCTTGAAGGGCGCCGCGAACACCCGCATCGGGATGCCGCTGACCGGCAGCGGGCTGCCGAGTGCGTCGAGTGCCGGCGAAGCCGCCGTGTCGCCTGCTGCCGTCGATGCGGGCGTGCTGGAACCGAGAGCCTTATAGCCGTTCCGCGCGCGCACGGTGAGGCCGGGGCGCTTGACGCGCACCTCCAGCTTGCGCAGCTTTCCGTCCCGCTGGTCGTTCGTCGGCTGGTAACCGATCAGGTAATACGCGCTGTTTTCGCGGACGATGCGATCGAACGGGCGCAGGAAATTGTTGGTGTTGAGGGCCGCAAACCCACCTGTGTCCTGAGCGAGGGCCTTGAGGCTGTCCTGCTGAATCCGCACTTCCGCCTGGAGCGTCGACCCATTGGCTTCGGCTGGGGGCGGCTTCCGCCCAAGATTGGGTGGCAACCCCTGCGACACCGGCGCAAACCCTGGCGAGTCGCGGTGGACCTGAGTTGCCGACTGCACCATCTCGTCGGCGGGATCGAACAGGCCACGCGGATCGACGCTGTAGATCGTCACGTTGCCGCGCTGTGCTGACGCGATGGCGGTGCGGGTCTCCTCGCGTACCACGTCCGCAGTCGAACCCTCGGTGCCGATCGCCTGATCGATGTCGTAGTCGATGCCCTCCCCGAACAGGACCATCGCCTTGCGACGCCCACGGATGCCGGCCATGAACTCCGAGAGTTGACGGATCGAGCCCATCACCGACCGTGCCCGGTACGCGCGCACGTCCTTGACATTGTCTTCGCCGAGTTCCAGCCCGTCGCCAGCCCCTGGACGGGCGGGGCGGATGCCTTCGAGGGCGACCAATGTCGCCGATCGAAGCTTCTCGCCGACGAACTTGTCCACCGCCTTCAACAACAGCTGACGGTTGCCGGTGAAGTCCTGGTTCATATCGTTGTGGCCGGTGTAGACGACAGCGGCCACATCGTTGGGACCAACGGCGCGTTCGATGAACTGGCGCGCGATCTCCCTGACGCGCGCGGTGCGGTCAAAGCCCGTATGCAGGTCGTCCAGGACTATCAGATAGATGCCGCCCTCGATCGGAGTGTTGGTCTGGACGTCCGGCACGATTGCCGTCGAGCCGGCGGCGACGGGCAGCGACGGCACCGCACGCTGAACCGGCAACTCCACGCGCGTGAAGGAGGCAATCTCCTGTCGCTTGCCGTCCTCGAGCACTTCGAAGTCCGCGGCGGTCAGATCGGACACCGCGTTGCCACGGGCATCGGTGACTGTGGCATCGACCTCGACGAAGTCCACCGCGGCGCGGAAGACGACCGGTGCGGTTGGAGACTGCTGCGCAGATAGTCCAACGACTACGAGGGCGACCCCCAAAGCCAGCAAGGCTGGACGCATGATCAGGGATCTTACGCCCGGACCTTGAAAAGCGTGGCCGTATAATCGGGCGCCAACCCGGAGGGATCTCTGACGCGCCTGTCGTCACACCTCGCTCTCGCCGCCGCAGGAGTTCTCATCTTCCAGATGCTCGTCCTGACGTCTGGCCGGATCATCGCCGGCGAGGGTCTCGGGTGGGACGGCCGCGGCTACGCGCGGATGATGGCGGACGGGCTGGACCAGGGCTCGGAACAAACGGGCACTCGTCCCCTGCTGCCGCTGCTGACTCGTCTTCCACACGCATTCGGCCTCGACGTCATTCCCAGTTTTCAGGTGATGAACGCCGTGTATGCGTTCGTGCTCTACCTGTTCTGCGCGCTGATCCTCGATGCGTACGGCGCCGGCATGCGTGTGCAGGCGCTGATCATCGGCAACCTCGCGTTGTGCATCGCCACGTCGCGCATGTTCGCGTTCTACCCGGTTCAGATCGATCTCGGCGTGCTGGCGCTCGTGACGGCCGGCTTCTATTTCGTGGTGACGGACCGCCATGCGCCGGCCGGCGCAATGGCGATGCTGGCACTCGCCTCGCGCGAATTCGGAATAGTCGTTGTCCTGTGCGGCCTGCATCGCGCATTCCGTCGGGGCCGACTCTGGCCTGACGGTACGTGGTATCTGCCAGCCGTGGCTGCCGGCGCGTTCGTGCGCTGGTGGACCTACTCGGAAGGAATCCTTTCATCGAGCGAGGCGCTGGCGAACCTGCGGTTCTGGCTCCAGCCGGCATTCGTGACGGCGTTCGCGTACTTCACGGTAACGGTCCTCGGCGGAATCAGTGCGCTGCTCGTTCTTCGCCCGCGCTGGTGCGTGGCTCGCCTGCGTGCGGAACCTGAGCTTGCCACCTGGCTGCTCGTGGTCGCGGGACTCACGGCCATCGGCAATCTGGATGTCTGGCGCTATCTGATGTTTGCATTGCCCGTCGGGCTGGTGCTGACCGCGTACTACTTTCGGGATCTGCCACACTCCGTCGCGGCTGTGATCGGGGCGGCCATGACGTTCGTCACGGTGCTCACGCAGCGGCCGTTCCAGCGCATCGATCAGGAAATCTACTTCCAGGATTGGTTCCCGCTCTACAGCATCATTCCCGGACCACCGACGCGCGAGCTGTTGACGCTGTGGGCCATGCGTCTGACCGCGCTGGTCCTGATCCTCATCGCATTCCACTTGATCCAGCGTTCGCGCCCGGCCGCCCACGAGCAGATGCCTTGAGACAGATGCCGTGAGACGCGATGTCGGCTGCCTCGCCGTCCTGCTTCTCGTGGCGCTGGCTCCCGTACTGCGCGACGTAGAGCAGGCCTCACGACCGGGGCTGTTCGCCCGCATTGTGATCAATCGGGGAACCGTGAATCGCGGTGCGTTCCTCGACGGGACGCTTCCCCTGTGGAACCCGTATGAGTTCGGCGGTCGCCCGCATCTCGCGGATCCGGAAACGCTGGCGCTGTACCCGCCGCACGTTGTGTTGCGCGCTCTGCCGCTTCCGCTCTTCTTCGCGCTCAGTTTTGCTCTGCACACATGGCTGGCAGGAGCCGGGACGTATGTTGCCGCCCGCGTGCTGGGCGCCTCGCGCCTGATCTCGGTGCTGGCAGCCGGCGCGATGATGGGTGGGCGCCTGCTCCTTCCGTTCGACGCGCGCGCTCGCTCACTCGATGTGTATGCAGTCGCGTGGCTCCCACTGATCGCTGCGCTTTCACTGCGCTCAGCCGGGTCGAAGAGGTGGCTCCCGCATCCCGGCCTGGTCGTGGCCGCCTCGTTCGGATTGCTTGCGGCAGCGTTGAACCCGACCTACGTGCTCGCGACCGTCGTCATTTCCTATCTGTTCTCGGCGATATGGTTCGCCCGCGACGCGGGCCGGAGGCACCTGCTGGCGCAGCCGATCGTGCTTGGGGTCCTCGTGATCGGGCTGATTGCGGTGCAGTTACTGCCAACCGCCAGATTCGCGGCCACAGCGCGGGGGCGCGAGGCTGTCGTTCACGGCGAACCGTCCCCGAGTCCGGACGAAATCGCAGGCAGGCCCAATCCCGAACTGGTCTCGACGCTGCGTGCGCTGGCCGGAAGCGGACGAGTCCTTTCCACCTGCCCGCGCACGATTGATGACAGCCGCTGGGTCGCGCTTGGTCTCCCGGGCATCGGCGGCGCCGGAGGCGCATACGCAGCGGACTACGGAAGATTCACGCAGACTGTGCGCGGTCCAACAGAGAAGACGCGCCCGTCTTTTGAAGGCATCCCGGAAGCATCGAGCGGGGTCGCTCGCGCCGACCTGATGAACCTGCTTGGCGTCGAGTACCTCGTCGACTGCGGCGCACCTGACTCGCAGCGATGGTCGCTCATCGGCGCTCACGACGACGTCGGCATCTATCGACGGACGGTCCCGGCGCGTGCGTTCTGGACGTGCGCGCCGCTGCCGGCAGGACGAGCGGAAATCGAGTACCGGCTCCGGAACAGCAGCTACGACGACAATCTGATTCTCCGGCCGCATCTGATCGTCAACATCCGGTGGCCAGCTGGACTCAGCGACGCCGACCGTGCACGCGCCGAGTCAGCGCTGAAGCTCGTGCCTCACCGCGACATTGCCGACCGCACCTGGGAATACAACCTTCTCGATCGCTCGCGGGAGAACGTCGAGGCCATCGTGCACCATCCGCTCGTCGAGGACACGCAGGGCATCGATCGCGCGAACATGGTGGTCACGCACGCACCAGCGGCCGCACGCACATTCGATGAGCCGAAGTCCGAGTTGATCATCGGCGCCGATGAGTGCCGTTCACCGGTTACCGCCGCCGTGCAGGCGGCCGATCGGTTCGACGGCGGCATGATCGTCGATGTCGATGCCCCTCACGACGGCATCGTCTTTTTCAGTGAGACCTACTATCGCGATCGACGGGCATGGGTCGACGGCCGCCGCGCCGGGCGTCTGAAGGTCAACCTCGCATTTACCGGTGTGCCCGTGTCCGCCGGCCGTCATCGTATCGAGTTGAAATTCGATACGCGGTCGTTCTGGTGGGGCGCCGGACTGTCTGCGCTGACGCTCCTGATCTGGCTGGCGGCCGAACGCCGAAGCCGCGCACCACGCAACTGGCTCATTGGTTCGACCGAGCGTAGTATCCCTTTCGAGCCCGAACCTTCAGGCTCTTGGCGTCTTCCCGGATGATCTTGATGTCGATCTTGCGCCACTTCCCGTTGAACTGCTCGTTGCTGGAGAGGTAGCCAAGCGTGTACTGCGCCCGGACCTCGCCAAGCACCTGCTCGTAGATCTTGTCGAGCTCCTTGACGCTGATCGGAAAGAACGCGAGTCCCCCCGTGGCTTCCGCCATGAACGAGAGCTGCGCCCGCTGGGGGAAGTACTGCGATATCGACTGGCCCCCGAACGACCCGATTGCGTAGACGGTGACGTCCGACTCCTTGAGCATCTTCATCACCTTGTCGATGGTCAGGCGGCTGGACGTGTCGGCTCCGTCGGTGTACAGCACCATGACCTTCCGCCCACGCTGCTCCCTGGCGACTTCGAGATACAGGCCGATGGCGTCGTACAGCGCCGTCTCCCCGCCGGCCCTCAGAGCGCGGACACGCTGGACCAGAAAGGGAAATTCGTCCTGGGTATAGCGGCCGCCTCTTACTCGACTCGCGAAATCGATGAACGTCATGTCGACCGCGTCTGGCATCGACGCCAGGAATTTCGTCACCGCGGTCTGCGTGAATCCGAGATCGAACTCCTGGCTTCCACTGACGTCGAGCAGAACCCCGACGTGCAGCTCCTGCGTCCGTTCAGCGCCTGGGGCAAAAACGGAGATTTGCTGCGGTTTGCCGTCCTCGTAGACGGCAAAATCACCTGCGGCGAGATCGGTCACGAGCGTCTTATTCTTCTTGCCCGCAACCGTGACGCCGACATTGACGAAGTCGACGCGTTCCCGGAATGTCGGGTCCTGCGGCTCGAGCAGCGAAGGCGCGGCCCCGATCGTCACCGCAGTTGTCGCGGCGATTGCGAGTGCGCTCAACGCGCGGATGGCTCGACGGCGTCCTATCCGATTTGACAGCTGATGCATGTTCATTCGCCGTCGTCGCAAGCTGCATCGGGCATGCCGCGGTATGACGAATCACAAGTCAGCGCCCAATCTGTGGGCCGCCAGCGAGTAGCTCTCGCGGGACGACTCGAACCGGCGGGCTGTCGATGCGCCACCGGTCACGACATGTCGTCAACGAGTCCCTGTTCATTCCTCCAGACAGATGTGCAGAACCATTTGGAGCTCTGCGGGTCTCATGATCTATTCGGTCCACAGCACGAGGTGATAGCCCTCCTCGTCGGTGTGATCGAGCAGCAGCGTCGGTCCGTAGTCCTCGAGGTCGTCCGCGCTGAGCGAGAGGCGAACGCTCCGTTCTTGATCGTTTGAGGAGACGTTGATGTTGCCGGGTTTCATCCGAATCATCCAGAACGGGATCGTCACGCGAGCGAGTTCTTCATCGTTGCCATCCCAGCCGAGCATCTCCAGGCTCCGCAGCCTGCCGGTCGCTGGCTTCGGCGGCGGCTGACGTTTGAGGACGGGACCATTCGGACCCATCTCGAACAACGGTGTGACTCCGCGGAACCGGCCGCGAAGCTCCTGGAATCTGGCGTCTGCCGTCGCCTGGTCGGCCGGCGATCGTTCGAGCGCACTGGTGAAGAACCAGACGAGAACCCCGGCGAACAGCATGACCGTACAGACGATGATGCCGGCGATGACCAGCACGAGGGTCGAACGTTTTCTGGCCATCGTAGCGATCAGGGTTACGCCACGGTTCGGAGTGAAGTTCCGGCTATTTCGTGCGGTGCCTATGAGGCTCTTGCTGAACGACCGACTCGCGTTTTGCGACGGGTGCCGGTCGCCCGCTGCATCCGTTTCTTGCCGGCGCTCGGGATGTGGAAGGCATAGCCGCATTCGAGGCAGCGCCAGTCGTCATGACTCTTTTCGGTGGCCATGCAGAGCGTGCTGGTGGATACACAGCGGGGGCAGGACCGGCGCGTCTCCATACACAGATGTTACACGAGCTTTTACTGGCTCCTTGACGTCGAGAATAAAGGCGCGTGCAGGCGTTCGCGTGGTCGGCCGAGATATGCTGATCGGCCCACTGCTGGTCATGCGGCACATCCACACTCCGTTTGCACGGGTCGTTACTCTCCTGGCAGTCGCCGTCTTGGTATGCGAGTCGGCTCCCGCACGTGCACAGGAAAGCGTTTCCTTTTCGACCGAAGATGGCGGGCTGATCTACGCCGATCTGTATGGCACCGGTAATCGTGGCGTCGTGTTGGCTCATGGTGGCCAGTTCAACAAGGAGAGCTGGCGCGACCAGGCGTTGACACTGACCAAGTCTGGCTTCCGAGTGCTCGCTCTCGACTTCCGTGGCTACGGCCAGTCCCGAGCTGGAACCCGCACGCGGCAGCCTGATGACGACGCCAGAAGCCTCGACGTTTTGGCTGCGATTGACTATCTGCGCCGGACCGGAGCGAGCACGGTCGCCATCGTTGGGGCCAGCATGGGTGGAGACTATGCGGCCGAGGCGGCTGAGGCGAACCCGGACAAGATCGACCGGCTGGTTCTGCTTGCGGCCGGTGCCTACACGCCGCTCGTCAAATCGAAGGCGCAGAAGCTGTTCATCATGAGCCGCGACGATGTCATCGGAGACAACAGACCCCGCCTTCCGGACATCCGCAGGCAGTACGAGCGAGCGTCCGGCCCCAAGGCATTTGTCACCCTGGAAGGCTCAGCACACGCACAAGCCATTTTTGCGACAGCTCAGGGAGAGCGTTTACTTCGCGAGATCGTTGGGTTTCTTGTAGCCGGACCCTGATTCAGTCCTTGCCGTCTGGGCGCTGAAGCACTCGATCGATCTCCACCTGTCGTCCCGCTCGAAGCACCGCCCACCGATTCCGCAAACGCGGCCAACGATCGCTCTGACCGCGATGACAGCTGCAATGGCAGGCGACGGCTTCAGGGAAATCGCCGTGTTGCGCGCAACAGTCGATGCAGCCGCCGAGATGCTCGGCGATCGCAAGGGCGTCGATCAAGTCCTGCTCGGTCACGTCGTCAGCAACTAGTGTCGCAGCGGCAAGATGAACGATTGATGACAGGACTAGTGCGATGGCAGGAACACAGCGAAGCAGCTACCCTCTGGTCCGGTCGATTCAAGCAGAAGGTTCCCGCCATGCGCTTCGGCGATCCACCGTGCGATTGGTAAACCGAGGCCGGCGCCGTCCGAATGGCTGTCAAACCGTGCGAACCGGTCAAAGATTCGGTCGCGGTGCTCGGTCGGAATACCCGCTCCATCGTCACTGACACGGATCGCGATCCGTCCGTTGCCGTCGTTCCGATGAACGTCGACAACGACAGCCCCCTGCGGACGGGCGTGCCGAATCGCGTTATCCAGCAGATTCCCTATCAGTTGCTTCAGAAGTGTGTCGTCCCCGGAAAATGGCACTTCTGAGTCTCCGCGGGCTCGAATGGTCACCTGCCGTGTGTCGGCAAGCACCTGTGACGCTCGCGCACACTCGGCCACCAGATCGTCGATATAGAGGGGCTCGGGAATGAGCGGAAGTCCGCGGGCTTCGGCTCGGGCGAGAAGGAACATGGCATCGACAAGACGCTTGAGTCGAGTGGATTGTTCTTCAACGATGCCTATGGCTTCGCGGTACTCAGATTCGGACCTGGCTTCTCTCGACAGGGTGACCTGGGCCGTTGTGCGAACAACCGAGACCGGCGTGCGGAGTTCATGCGAGGCGTCCGCCATGAACTGGCGCTGGCCATTCAGCGCTGTGGCGAGTCGTTCGAGCACGGCGTTGAACGCTCTCGCAAGCTGCCCGAGTTCATCGTCTACGTGCGGTGGTTGCAGGCGGCCTGAGGGGTCGCGCTCGGTGATCGTTGAGGCCTGGGCCGCAAGGTCCTCGAGGGGCCGCAGCGACTGGCGCGCAACCAGCCATCCTCCGATTGCGGCGATGGTCAGCGCCGTCAGCACACCCACCCCAAGCGCGATGAGTAGTTCTCGATGCTCGGCCTGAACCTCGTCGAGCGACACCGCCACACCAGCTACGTACTGATGCCCACGGTACGTGACTGGGCGACTCACTCCCCGCATTTCCGTGGCGCCAAGTGTGATGGTAGCGATCGACGGTCGATCCAACGGCGGTTGCCACGGTTGGGCAACGGGGCGACCCCAGGTTTCGAGAACTGAGCCATCGGGCCGCAACAACAGCAGCGTGCGATCCGGAGCGACGACCTCGGTACTGGCTTCTTCAGCCGCCGCGTCGAGAGTCAGCCCCTCTCCGAACTCGGTCCGCATCACGCCCTCGAGTGTGAGCATGAGTCGTTGCAGCTCACCGTCCAGCCGAGCGGCGGTCAGGCGCTCCTGAACGAGGGCGACGGCAACGGCGCCGGTCACGAGCACGACCACCATGACGAGGCTGTACCACGCCGTGAGACGCGACCTGATCGACAACGTCATGGGCGGTTACACCTCGTCGTCGGCGGTCAACATGTAGCCTTCTCCGCGCCGCGTCACGATCATGGATACCCGTCCGGGCTCGTCCAGTTTTCTTCTGATCCGCTGGATGCAGACATCAATCACGTTCGACATGGCCTCGAAGGGAATATCCCAGACGTGTTCCGCGATGTCGCCGCGACTCACAACCTGGTTCGCGTGCAGAACGAGATGCTCCAACAGCGCGTACTCGCGCGCCGTGAGGGTCAGGAGCTTGCCATCCTTGCTCACGCGTCGCGCACGGGTATCGAGTTGAAGCGGACCGACGCTGAGGAGCGATGGCGTGGGAGGGCGGTGCCCGCGGCGAATGATGGCGCGGAGCCGCGCGAGTAGCTCGCCAAAGTCGAACGGTTTCGTCAGGTAGTCATCGGCGCCACTGTCCAGGCCGGCGATCCGGGCCTCGACGGCATCACGAGCCGTCAGCATCAGGACCGGCACGGCGGATCCTCCCTGGCGGATTGCTTGGCACACGGCGAGGCCATCATGGAGCGGGAGCATTACGTCCAGGATGATCGCGTCGTAGGCGGTGATCTCTGCCTGGTAGATCGCGCGCGCGCCGTCGCCGACGACATCGACCGCGTAGGCCTGTTCACGCAGGCCCTTCGCCAGCATCTGTGCGGCGCGCGGTTCGTCTTCGACCAGCAGAATTCGCATCAGGAGACGCCTCAGTCTAAGCGTTGATCGCCCACTCTGCACTGTGGCGATTCGCCGTTCTGCCTTGCACGGCGATCACTCAGGCGAATCGCCGAAGCGCTCGGGCGGCTCTGTCATCGTTCGTTCATGTACGCGCTGAAATCATCGGCCGGTGCTGCCATGTCCATCGTCCGGCTTCTCTGGTCCTGACACTGTTCATCGCCGCCGGCCCGGCAGCGGCGCTGGCGGACTTCTCCTGTGACCACGCGTTCCGCGGCTCTTGTCGCGGCGATCGTGACCGTGTCGTGCGTGCTCTACAACGCCTGGTGCTTCGGATTCGTCCCGCTGGAAGCGGACGCCGTGTCGTACATGTTTCAGGCTCGACTGTTTGCGCAAGGTCGGGTCACGGCACCACCGCCGCCCTCGCTGGGGTTTCTCCCGTCAGCCAACATGAACGTGGGCAAAGAGGGCGCTCACTCGAAGTACCCGCCGGGCAACGCCCTGGCCATCGCTCTTGGCGTCGTCGCGGGTGCGCCCTGGCTGATTCCCGCGCTCGCTGCCGGAGGCGCGGTCTATCTCCTTTACCTGATCCTTCTCGAAACGACCGATCGCAAAACTGCTGGCGTCGGAGTTGTCCTCGCGGCGCTGTCGCCGCCGACGGTGGTAATGGGTGCGGTCTGGTTCAGCGAGAGCGTCAGCCGGTTCTGTATCGGCCTTTTCCTGTTCGGCGCGCTCCGCGCATTTCGGACCCGGCAAACGGGCTACGCAATCCTGAGCGGCCTCGCGCTCGGGTATGCCTTCGACACACGGCCGCTGACGGCCGTGGCCATCGGCGCTGCCGCGATGGTCGTGCTGGCCTTTCATTGGCGAACCTCGAACACTCGGCGCGAGGCGCTTCGACTCGCCGCGTCATTGACGCTCGCAGGCGCGCTCGCCGCGAGTCTCACCTTCTGGTGGAACTTCAAGACGACGGGCGAGTGGCTGACAACGAGCTTCAGCGCAGAGCAAAAGTACGACCGTCTTGGATTCGGGACGCGAGGCTGGGGCAGCGCGCCCGAGGCCGGCGATCTCGTGCAGTATCAGCCCGTCGACGCCGTGCGGCGGACGGTCTTCCGAACCGTGCCGATCGTGCTCCAGAACACACTGGGCGTTGGGTTCTACAGCCCCGACGCGTACGATCGGTTGCTTCACGGCACGCTCGCGACCCGCGCCGCCGCCGCCGGCGGGCTCGTGCTCCTCTTGATTCCCGCCGGTCTCATCGGCGCCGGTGCCCTGGCCTGGAATAGCCCGGTCCCACGGTGGATATTCCTCTCGATACCAACCGTGGTGATCGCGGCGTATGCGTTGTACTTTTTCGACGGGGCCTACTTCGGATCCACGCCGACGAGCGGTCGCTACTACACGGAGGCGACGATGTTCGGTCTGGTGCCGCTTGCCGCTCGTGGCATCGTCGTCACCCTGGACCGATGGCGGAACTGGCGAGGCCCGCGCCGTGCGTTCGTGGCGACGGCGTGCGCCGTCCTCGTCGGCTGCTATGGATACAACCAGTACCGGTTCTACGTTTCCCTCTCCGACCGAGCCTCGGGGATGCGTCAGGCCGACAGAGAGATCCGCACGTTGCCCAGCCGGCGGGCGGTGGCCTTCTTCGAACAACTCAGCCCGACGCCGCTTGGCGACGCTCCGTTCACCGATCTGGCAAACGCGCGCGTCATCACGTTCCGGCTGTTCTGCGCGCCTGCGTATGGTTTGAGGGAATCCGATCTCAGCGAGGTGTATCGCCGCTACTTCCAGGGACGCGAGGCGTTTCTCTTCACGCCAGCCAGGCAGCTGCGGCGACTGAGTGAGGAAGAGCTTGCCAGAGGCACTCCTGGCTGCGGTGAAGGGCAGCCCACAACCCAGAAGCGAGTGTGGAACGGTGAATAACCTGTTGAGAATCGCGCACGCGTCGCTGGCGCTTGTCGCGGCCGCTCTCACCGGATGCGCGGCCGTGACGAACGCGCCAACCACAATGGACGTCGACACCGCGATCCGCGCGCGCACGGCGGAGCGGGGGCTGCGGCTCGATCGCGAGGGCGCCCTGCCACCCGATGTCGATCTCAGCGACGGTCTCACCCAGGAGGAGGCGGTTGCGCTCGCGCTTTGGAACAGCCCCTCGTTCCAGGCGACGCTTTCGGACCTGGGAATTGCCCGCGCCGATCTTGCGGAGGCGGGGCTGCTGCGCAACCCGATTCTCGCGCTGTTGTTCCCCGTCGGACCAAAGCAGCTCGAGATGACCCTCCAGGTCCCGTTCGACGCGCTGATTCAACGGCCGGCGCGAGTCGCGGCGGCACGCATCAACGTTCAGGTGGTCGGCGAACGTCTCGTCTGGGACGCGCTGACCCTGGTGGCGCAGGTCCGCACGGCACATGCCGATGCGATTACGGCCGAACGCCGCCTGACGCTGGCAATCGAGAACGCCAACCTGACGCGACGACTCGCCGAGATTACCGACGCACGGCTCCGCGCCGGAGATATCAGCGACCTCGAAGCTCGTGCGCCACGAAGCGACGCCGCTCGTACCGATGTCGTCCGCCGGGCCGCAGAACACGATCGCGATCTGGCACGGCTGACGCTCTCGGCGCTTCTGGATCTCAATCAAACACCCGCTCAGGTGCAGCCGCGCCTGTCTGAAGCCTATGAGTCACCGCTCTGCGTCGTCGATGACAGCCGGCTGAACGATGCGCTCGCGTCGCGGCCAGACGTCCGGGCGGCGGAACTCGCGATCGAAGCTGCCGGCGCGCGCGCTCGATGGGAACGCTCGCGTGTGATCACACTCATTGGCCTTCTGGACGCCAACGGCGCCGGCCTGGAAGGCTTCGAGAGCGGGCCGGGGTTCTCCGTCGATCTGCCGATCTTCAATCGCAACCAGGGAGGGATTGCGCGGGCGACTGTTGAAATCAAACGCGCCAGCTACCTCTATGCCGCGGCCAGGGCCCGTGTAGCCGCCGAGGTGCGATCGGCGGCCGTCCGCGTGAATCAGGCGCGCCAGGCGCTCGACGCATGGACCGCCGAGATCGTGCCCTCGCTCGAGACTGAACGGCGCCAGGCCGAAAGCGCCTACGAGGCAGGTGAGGTGGCGCTGTTTGCCGTGCTCGACGTCAGCCGGCGTCTCGTTGACAGTCGCATGCGACAGCTCGACGCCGAGGCCGACCTGTACCGCTCGCGCATTTCGCTCGAGCGTGCGCTCGGTCGCTATTGCCAGTGAACGTCAGGACGAGGTTCTTCATGCGATTGTCCCTGTCCATGTCCGCGGTGTGTCTGGTCGTTCCCTTGACGATCGCCTGCGGGCGCGGCGAGAGCAAAGCGCCGCCGCCGAAGGCCGCGCCAGCCAAGGTGCAGCAACCGCGGACGGAGGCCGATCTGTCAACGGTCACGTTGACACCGGAAGCGGTGACGCGTCTTGGCGTGCAGACGGCGGAGGCCGCGGTTGAGCGGGTGTCCGAGGTGCGCACGCTGGGAGGTGAAATCGTGGTGCCGGACGGTCGTCTGGTGGCTGTCACGGCACCGGTGGCCGGGACGCTGACCGCGGTGGGAGATGCCAGGCCGGGCATGCCCGTGGGACGAGGACAGGCGCTCTTCCGACTCGTCCCGCTTGCCGCCACCGACCGCAACCAGCGGATTGAAGCGGATCGCGCACTGACTGAGGCGCAGGCGCAGGAACAAGCCGCCCGTCAGCGGCTGCAGCGTCTCGAGCAGCTCCTGAAAGACGGTGCGGCCAGCCAGCGCGCGGTCGAAGAAGCGAGAGCCGACCACAGCGTTGCGACAGCGGCCCTGGAAGCAGCTCGCGAACGTGCCACCCAGTCCTCCCGTAACCCGATCGGCCCGCAAGGCGAGATCACCGTCAACGCTCCGATTGCCGGCGTTCTGCAGGCAGTCCATGCTGCACAGGGGCAGATGGTCGCTGCCTCAGCCCCCCTCTTCGAGGTCGCGCAGGTCGATCGCCTGTGGATCCGCGTGCCCGTCTATGCGGGCGATGTGGCTGGCATCGACTCCGCGCAACCGGTTGTCGTATCGAGCCTGCGCGGAGGCACGGCCCGGCAGGCGCGCCGTGTGACGGCGCCTCCGAGCGCTGATCCGTCGTCCGCATCGGTCAACCTGTTCTTCGAGCTCACCGCAGACGGGACCACGTTCCGCCCAGGCGAACGAGTAACGGTGCAGTTGCCGCTCAGAGCCGCAGCCGACGGGCTGGTGATTCCGGCGTCGGCAGTCGTTTATGACATTCATGGACAACCGTGGGTCTATGAAGACCTGGGCGGTCATTCGTACGCGAGGCGGCGCGTCGAAGTTGCGCGGCTCGTCGGTGACCGCGCGATCGTCTCGCGCGGGATTTCTGCCGGCACCAAGGTGGTCACTGTGGCAACGGCCGAGCTGTTCGGCGTCGAGTTCGGCGTCGGAAAGTAGGGCCCGCCATGATGCAGTGGCTCGTCGCTATCTCCCTCAAGCACCGCGTCGTCATCGTGGCACTGACGATCCTCATGGCGTTGGTCGCGTGGCGGACGCTGCGGACGACGCCGCTGGACGTCTTCCCCGAGTTTGCGCCGCCCCTGGTCGAGATTCAGACCGAGGCGCCCGGCCTCTCGTCGAGTGACGTCGAGGCGCTCGTGACGGTGCCGCTCGAAGCCGCACTGACCGGCGTGCCACACCTTGCGACGCTGCGTTCGAAATCGGTCCTCGGGCTGTCGTCAGTGGTCCTCATCCTCGAGCCCGGCACCAACGTGATGGAAGCGCGCCAGCTGGTGCAGGAGCGGGTTTCGCGCGCGGCGGCGCAGCTCCCTGGCGTCGCGAAGCCACCGGTGATGCTCTCGCCGCTCTCGTCGCTCAGCCGCGTGATGAAGATTGGCGTCACATCCCAGCGACTCTCGCAGATCGAGCTCACGACGTTGACGAAGTGGACGATTCGCCCTCGTCTGATGGCCGTGAAGGGCGTCGCCAACGTGGCGATCTGGGGACAGCGCGACCGCCAGTTGCAGGTCCTGGTGGATCCGGATCGACTGCGCGCTCACGGGCTGTCGATCGACGAAGTCGTCCGCGCGGCCGGGGACGGCGCGTCGCTGCAGACCGGTGGTTTTCTGGACACCCCAAATCAACGCCTCGCGATCACGCACGCGTCCGCCATTCAGTCAGCCAGTGATCTGGAATCCGTGGTCGTCGCCTCGCGCAATGGTGCGACGCTGCGTATCGGCGACGTCGCCACCGTGGTCGAGGGATCCCCGCCGCCCATCGGCGATGCGGTCATCAACGACGGGCGCGGGCTGCTGCTCATCGTCGAAAAGCAGCTCGGCGCCAACACGCTGCAGGTCACGCGCGATGTCGAGGCCGTGCTCACGGAGCTCGCCCCCGGACTGCGCGACGTGACCGTGGATCCGACGATCTTTCGTCCGGCCACGTTCATCGAGATGTCGCTCGCGAATCTCAACCGCGCACTGCTGGTCGGCTGCGTCCTCGTCATCCTCGTGCTGATCGTGTTTCTCGCCGACTGGCGGACGGCACTCATCAGTGCCGTCGCGATCCCGCTGTCGCTGCTGGCAGCCGGTCTGCTCCTGCATTATCGGGGCGGCACGCTCGACACCATGGTGCTCGCCGGACTCGTGATCGCACTTGGCGAAGTCGTGGACGACGCGATCATCGGAGTCGAAAACGTGGTGCGCCGGCTGCGTCTGAACCGCGCGCTGGATCATCCCCGCCCGGCTATCCAGGTTGTGCTCGAGGCCTCGATCGAGGTCCGCAGCGCCGTGCTCTACGGGACGATGATCGTCATGCTGGTCTTCCTGCCGGTGTTCATGCTGCCCGGATTGACGGGCGCGTTCTTTCGTCCGCTGGCGCTGTCGTACGTGCTCGCGATCCTTGCGTCGCTGGGCGTCGCGCTCACGGTGACGCCGGCGATGTGCCTGTTGCTGCTGAAGAACCGCTCGGATCGCGGGGACGCCCGCCTGGTCGCGTTGATGAAGCGCCACTACCGACGCATGCTGCCGGCATTTGTGGACCGGCCGAAATCTGCACTGGCGTCGCTGGGCGTGATGTTCGCGCTGACGGCCGGCATCGTGCCATTCCTCGGCGAGGAGTTTCTTCCCAACTTTCGCGAATACGACTTCCTCATGCACTGGGTAGAAAAGCCGGGCACGTCGCTCGAGGCGATGACCCGCATCACCGAGCGGGCGGCGAAGGAGCTGCTGTCGGTCGAGGGTGTCCGCAATCACGGCGCTCACATCGGCCGAGCCGAAGTGGCCGACGAGGTCGTCGGTCCGAACTTCACCGAACTGTGGGTCAGCCTGGATCCATCGGTGGACTACGAAGCCACGGTCGCGAAAATTCAAGAGATTGTCGACGGCTATCCCGGCTTGTACCGCGACCTACTCACGTATCTGCGTGAGCGCATCAAGGAAGTTCTCACCGGAGCCAGCGCCACGGTCGTCGTCCGAGTGTACGGCCCAGACCTCGCGCAACTTCAGGCTCAGGCCAAGGCAGTGAGCACCGCGCTCGCGGGGGTCGATGGCGTCGTGGACTTGAAGGTGCAGGCGCAGGTGCTCATCCCGCACGTGGAGGTTCGTTTCAAACCGGAGCGGGCGGCCATCTTCGGCCTGACACCAGGCGAGGTCCGCCGCCCAGCTGCGACGCTCGTGCAGGGAACCAAGGTCGGCGAGTTTTATCAGGACCAGCGCCTGTTTGACGTCGTTGTCTGGGGCACACCAGACGTACGCCGGAACCTGGACACGATCCGCAATCTGCAGATCACGTCGCCGACAGGTGCCGCGGTGCCGCTCGAAGCGGTCGCGGACGTCGCGGTGAGTGCCGTTCCCAACGAAATTACTCGTGAGAATGGCTCACGCCGGATCGACGTCACGTTCAACGTTCGGGGGCGCGATCTCGGCGCCGTCGCGCGGGATGTCGAGACGCGGCTTGCCGGTGTGTCATTTGAGCGGGGCTACTTCGCGCATCTCCTTGGAGAGTATGCCGAGCGTCAGGCCTCTACTCGGCGCCTGCTGCTGTACGGCGGCATTGCCCTCGTGGGCATCTTTCTGATTCTGCTCGTTGACTTCGGAACGCCACGGCTGGCGATGCTGGTGTTCCTGACGCTGCCGTTCGCTCTCGTTGGCGCAGTCGCCGCGGCATTCTTTACCGGGGGTGTGCTGTCGCTGGGCTCGCTCGTCGGCCTGGTCACGGTCATCGGCATCGCTGCCCGAAACGGCATCATGCTCGTCAGCCATTACCGACACCTCGAACTCCACGAGGGCATGTCGTTTGGACGCGCACTGGTGATGCGAGGCGCCGAGGAACGCCTGTCCCCGATCCTGATGACAGCGCTCGCTACGGGTCTGGCGCTCGTGCCGATTGCGCTGGGGGGCAGCCGCGCTGGCTACGAAATCGAACATCCGCTCGCGGTAGTCATTCTGGGCGGCCTTGTGACATCCACGTTACTTAACCTCTTTATCGTTCCGGCGTTGTACCTGAAGTACGGGCGCTCGGCGGTGGTCAGTCGAACTGGATCGGCGTAGCGATTCAGAAGCATGAGAACGGAAACGTAGATGCCGAAGCTAATTGACGCCGTCCTCGCCCTGAACGTCATCATGGGACCGGAAGGCATGACGTCAATGGTCGATCGAATCAACGATCGGCAGGAGGTCGTGTGCTCGGTGCCATCAACATACCCTGTCATGCTCGGCATCGTGTTCGAGTCGGAGACTGATTTCCAGATAACGATAGAGGTCCGGCACATGGGTAAGGCACTGTGGCGGGATTCCAGTGCCATAGTCAGTCCATCGAACGGGCACGGAGAGCGGGCGTTTTCGATCCCGGTCCCGGTGATGAACGCAGGGCCGTCCGTCATCACCCTGCGGTTCAACGGGCAGGAAGTGTGGACGCACAGAATCTTCTTCGCGCCAGCGGGATCCAGCTGAACACCAGAGCCTGAATTTCAGTCTTTTGGAACGGCCAGTGAACGTAGAATCGGTCAGGTGTTTGTTTATAGCGGCGGTGGAGAATGGCCAGAGACAGAAGACTCGCAGAACTTGCCAGAAGCCTGCATCGAGCGTCGGAACGGTTGTGGCTGCGCGTCGCGGATCCTGATAAATACCTGACAGGTGAAGCTGACATCGAAGCGCTGCAGAAGGCCAACACTGACCTCAATAGAGCTATTACCAAGCTCAAACTCAAAGCCAGAAAATAGATTGCGCGGCGAGTTCCTGAACGGCGCCGACTGGTCACCCATCGTTCTGACCTTCTCCGTCACGCCGCTGTGATCCCATGGAAATGGCGGGCTGACCTGCTTTGTCACGAGCGCGTCGGATACTCGTTTCATGAACGAGTTGCTCCAGGGTCTGGCGTCGTACGGCCTTTCAGGATTGCTGCTGGCAGGTGCCGGCTGGCTTCTCTACAAGATCATTGAGCGGGGATTTGAGTTCAAGGTTCCTCCGAAGGAGGACTAGCTGCGTGTCATGCGTCATACACAACGATGGACACAATTTTAGGCATCCTTGGGTTAGCCCTTGCCATCGCGAGTTTGGTCCCGGCCTTCACGGCAACTAAGACCAAGCTCAAGATTGTCGCAGTCGCCATCACGCTCGCGCTGATCGGTGTTATTGGCGTGCAAGTCTATCGGGCGCACATTGAAAGAACTGCTGTCGAGAGCGCGAAAGAGGATGTTCTGCGGTTGCTGGTGGGCAACAATCCGCTGAGTTTCGATCAGATCTATGGCGGTCTCAACTATGTGGACTATGAGACCGTTGCTGAGGCGATCGATGAACTCGTATCAGAGAGGCAAATTCACCACCGCCCGGTTGAAGCCACGTCGGAGTCCGGCAAGAAGTACGTCGTCCGCGTCTACAATTCAATTGACTTTCCGATTCCATAAGCCCAAGCGGCGAGCGAAGCGAGCAGCGGCATGAACGAGAGCGTGCTGCGGCAGACCATATCGCGCAGCGAGATGGCTCACCAGCCGTAGCTCACAGCGGGCGGTGAGGTCCACCTCCGATCCTTCGGACTACGGTGGACAACCTTCGCGTGGCTGGCCCGGCAACCCACTGAGAATTCCCGGGCATCAATGCATGCGCACTCTGTGCGCTTGCATACGCGGCAAAGGGAACCGGACCGCGTGTGCGTGATCTCCGTCTGGAATGACGATTGCTTGGTCGAGCGAATTTGCTGAGAACTCTTCCGAGAGGAGTAGCTATGCTCGATCGAACTCGTCGTCTGCTCAATTGGACGTCTGCGCTCCCACATGGATCGGCGAGCCGCTCGTCAGAGAGACGTGAGTCGAATCCGCCGCCTCTTGGAACCACAAGGACGGAAGTGACGGCGGTGTTGCTCGCATTGACCGTGATCGGCTTCGGCGTTTCCGCCAGGGGTGGTGGTGGTGCTGATCTCGGCCCGGAGCTGGTGGAACCGCAAGTGATCACGTCGAAATTCGGCCTGCTCGAACTGACTCTCGAAGCGGCGCCGAGCGTCGTCACTGTCGCCGGGCAAGTGTTCATGTCGAACGTCTACAACGGCCAGTACATCCCACCGCTGTTCAGATTGCGCCGCAACGACGAACTGCATTTGCGGCTCGTCAATCGCATCGGCCCGGCCGACGTTCAGATCGACACAACCCAGGCGACCAACCTGCACTATCACGGTATGGCGATCTCGCCCAGGCCGCCGGCCGATGACATCTATGTGACCATTCCGTCGCTCGAGATGATCGGAAACCCGGCCGCGAGCGTTACGTCGCATCAGCATACGCAGATGGCGATGCGCGATAACTACGTGTTCGAGTACCGATGGCGTGTGCCGAGCGATCACGATCAGGGGCCGTTCTGGTATCACTCGCACGCGCATGGGCAAGCCGAGCCGCAGGTGCTGAGCGGGCTGTCCGGTCTGTTCATGATTGACGGCTATATCGAAAGCGAATTTCCGAGTCTCACGGACGCTCGCGAACGGATCCTGCTGCTCAAGGACATCCAGCTCCCAGGTGCTGTCGATGGCGCGCCGCTGACCAAGACGATTAATGGACAGGCGAATCCAACCATTACGGTCACCAGGGGCCAGCCGCAAATCTGGCAGATCGGCAACATCGGCGCCGATGCGTTCTTCGACCTCGAAGTCGAAGGCCACGAGTTCTGGGTGCTGTCCCGCGACGGTAACTTTCTCGCGGTTCCATACCGGGAAAGCCACCTGTTCATCCCGCCTGGCGCGCGCTACACCGTCTTTCTGAACGCCCAGAAAGTGGGCCAGTTCACGCTCAAGAGCCGGGCGGTCGACACGGGCCCCGCCGGCGATCCCAATCCTGAGGTACAGCTGGGCACTGTCGTGGTCGAGGCTCCTTTACTCTTTGCTCGTCAGGGGCCGAGCGAACCAGGGTTGCCGCTCCGGACGCGCCGCGGGTTGCCATCCGTTGCCGATACCCTCCGCGCCATGCCGATCGCAAATCGCCGCACCATCACGTTCGAGGAGTCCGCGGATGGAAACACGTTCTTCATCAATGGACAGCAATGGTCTCCCGATCGCAACGACACGGTCGTGCAAGTGGGAGATGTCGAAGAATGGACCGTCCGCAACGTCACTGGCGAGCATCACGTCTTTCACATCCATCAGCTCGACTTCCTCGTGACGGCCGGAACCGTCCCGGCGGCCGATATGGCCGGACTCATGGACACGGTGAACGTGCCCTACGCGAAAGACGGCGTGCCGGGCGAGGTGAAGATTCTTGTGCCCTTCCTGCGTGATCGCATCGAAGGCAGGTTCGTGTATCACTGCCATATCCTGGAGCATGAAGATGGTGGAATGATGGCGAACATTCTGGTGCAACCGAGAAGCCCGACGTCGGTTGCCCGACGGTGAACTCCCGGGCCTCGCTGGACCAGGCTCGCCTCGATCAATCCGGCAGCCTCATCATCGCCGCCGGGTGGACCAGTGTGCTCTCGCGCAGCGGTCTGACAATCGCCGAGCGCGCACAGGCAAAGCCATGCGTCGAAAACATCACGCACGATGCGTAGTTGAAGGGGGGCATTTTCCCGATAAGCGGTGTCTAATCAGGCCGAGGTGCAGCGATGACGACTATCAACGGCTGGCAACGTCTTTGGCTACTGGCTTCGATTGTTTGGGCTGTTGTGCTCCTGGCGCTTGCAGGGATGCCCGACCGAGGTTGGACCATGCAGAGCGCCCTGTTCGTGGTGCGGCTGTGGATCATGCCAGTAGCGGTTGTTTATGCGTTCGGCCTTGGCCTCACCTGGGTCATGCGTGGATTTCGCGTCGAGGCCAAGCAGCCCACTACGACCTTGTAGCGTTTCAGATCCCGAGATCAGGCACGCCGCAGTATGGAAACGTCCGCGCTTCGGGATCAGGGGTGGCCGATCCGGCACGACTTAAAGGTCCTTTCCGACCTCACTGCCTTCACCGATTCGGCGTAACTCCTAGCAACGGAGCTAATTGGTGCGCCCAGCACGACTCGAACGTGCGACCTCCTGGTTCGTAGCCAGACGCTCTATCCAACTGAGCTATGGGCGCGGTCTTGAAGTGGACTTCATGGACCCTGCGGCGGCCGCCACAGAGCGCACAAACACCAACTATAACAGAGCTTGCACAGGGGCACTAGGTGCGAAGGGTGCGAGGTGCAAGGTCGCACCTGCACCGTAGCACCCATCGCACCGTTCGCACCCGTCGCACCCTCCCTTACGACAACAAGTACCCCCGAATCTCCGGATCCTTGAACCGCCAGAGGACGTTGTCGATGAAGTAATGGTGGACGTTGATGAAGAGCATCGCCGCGGTGAAGAAGAAGAACATCCGCCACGCCGCAAACGTCCCCAGCGCGGTGTCGAGCGTGTTCGGCACCATCTCGAACGCCAGCCACCCGCCCAGCACCAGGCCGCTGATGAGCGCCGTCGCCTTCAGCTCGCGATGGCTCTCCCCGCGCAACCGCGTCCCCTCCAGCTTGTAGACGAACGCCAGATACTGCAGCGAGTGGAACATCGGCGTCAGCAGGAAGTAGAACTCGAACTGCCGCGTCTCAGGCATCCACCAGACGTACAGCGCCGCGAACGGCACGAGCATGTTGAGGCTCGGCACGGCGCCGCGCTCGCGGTAGTTCGCGTACAACACCTTATAGATCACGAGACCCAGACCACCGAACACCAGCAGCTGCGAGAGCGGGCCGGCCACGTCGGGCAGGTCGAACGAGTAATAGCGGAACTGCGAGAAGACGTTCTGCGACCCGCCGATGTTCGTGTAGACGAAGTTCATCACCCAGATCGTCAGCAGCGCGCGCTTCGTCAGGTCGCGCTGCGCCTGCGTCAGCTTGTAGCCGTCGAAATGGGCGTAGACCATCATGCAGCCGAACACCTGCTTGGTGTAGTGCCACCCGACGGTCAGCAGCATCAGGTTGAAGACGCCGGTGAACAATAGATCGCCAAGCCGTGGACCGGACATCACGTTCCCGGCGCCGGCAAAGCCGCCGATCGTCCCCGCGACCGACGGCAGGAACGGAAGGCGCCCGACTGACACGTCGTAAGCGGCGTACGCCAGCGCGAAGATCGCAACGAGCGCGACCGGTACGGCAATCAGTTGGTACCAGTGCGAGAGGACGAACCCGCGCCCGCGGCGATAGGCGAGCTGATAGGAGACGAGAAAGTGCGGGTAGTTGATCAGCAGCGAGAGGGACGCGGCTGTGTACGTCAGGTTCTTGAAGTGTTGATCGATCGCCCAGCTGGCCCTGAAGCCCTGCAGCGACACCATCACCAGCCACACCAGCAGGCTGGCTCCTCCCAACAGCCAGAAATCCAGAAACCTCGTCGTCAGCGCACGCGGAACCTCGATTGGCGCGGGTACGGCGGCTTCGACCGCGTGAGGGGGACTCTCCAGAGGCGGAGGAGGAGGGTCGGCTAAAGCGACTGATGTCGTGCTCACTGATGGGCTCCCCTCAAAACGAGCGGTGCTTTAGCACGAGCTGTGCCGGGCGGAATAAAATCAACTCCCAACGCCCAGCTCCAAACGCCCTAAAGACGCCCAGGTACACCGCTGCGCTTAGGAGTTTGGAGTTCTTGGGAGTTGGTAATTGGAAGTTGGGAGTTGACGTTGTCCCATATCGAACATCGCGCCCGTGGCCCAGCTTCCGTGTCCTGCTTCGTCCTCACCGTGAGCGACACGCGCACAGAGGACACGGATTCGAGCGGCCGCGCCATTCGTGACCTCCTGATCGCCGCGGGCCATACGGTCTCAGGCCACGCCATCGTTCGTGACGACCCTTCCGACGTCCGCCATCACGTCATCGAGCAATGCGGCCGCGACGCGACGCAGGCAATCATCACAACCGGCGGCACGGGGATCACGTCACGCGATGGAACCTTTGAAGCGGTCACCGGCCTCATGGACAAGCGCCTCGACGGTTTCGGCGAGCTGTTCCGGATGCTGAGCTTCCAGGAGATCGGCCCGGCCGCAATGATGAGCCGCGCCACGGCCGGCACCGTGCGCGGCACGGTCGTGTTCGTCCTCCCCGGCTCCGAAGGCGCGGTGCGCCTGGCGATGACCCGGCTGATCCTCCCGGAGCTCACGCACGCGGTACAGCAGGTCCGCAAGTGACGACGAGAGCCATGCGTCCGTTCGAGGGGACGATGCCGCTCACGGAAGCGCGCGCGATCATCGACACGGCAATCGCGCCGATCGATCGCGTGGAGAACGTCCGCGTGCAGGAGGCAAACGGCCGCGTCCTCGCACGCGACGTCGCCGCCGGCGCCGACGTCCCGCCGTTTTCGCGCGCAGCCATGGACGGATATGCCGTGCGTGCGGCCGACACCACGGGCGCGTCCCGGCAATCGCCGGTGACGCTCCGCTGCGTCGGACAGACGTTCACCGGACAGGTGTCCAGCCGGTCGGTCGGACCCGGCGAGTGCATCGAGGTGGCAACCGGTGCGCCGCTTCCTCCCGGCGCCGATGCCGTTGTCATCGTCGAAGAAACAGAATCCACGGACGCCACAGCCGTTCGAATCTTTTCGCCCGTACAGCCGCAGCAGAACGTCGGCCGTCAGGGCGCAGACATCAGCCGGGGGCAGACTGTCCTCACTGCCGGCACCTTCCTCAACCCGGCACGAACGGGCGCGCTGTCGGCCCTCGGATTGACGACGGTTGAAGTGTTTGCGAAGCCGCGGGTGGCGATTCTTTCGACCGGAGACGAGATCGTCGATCCCGGCACTCCCCTCGCCCCGGGCCAGATCTACGACATCAACAAGGTGACCCTCTCCGCGGTCGTCAACGAGCACGGCGGCATTGCGGTGCCCTACCGCACGGCGGTGGACACGATCGAGGACCTGTCGAATGCCGTTGACGCCTGCCTTGCCGAAGATCTGCTCGTGTTCTCGGGCGGCAGTTCGGTGGGCCGCCGCGACCTGATCCTCGACGTGATCGTGACCAAGGGCGACGTGCTCTTCCACGGCATCGCCGTCAAGCCCGGGAAGCCGACTGCGTTCGGGCGCATCGGGCGGAAACTCGTGTTCGGGATGCCGGGCTACCCGACCTCCTGCCTCTCCAACGCCTACATCCTGCTGGCTCCAGCCCTGCGCCGCATCGCGCGGTTGCCGGTCCAGGCAACGCGGTCGCTGAAGACGCCGCTCGCCGGCCGCATCACGTCGGTGAGCGATCGGCATCAGTTCTATACGGTGCGCGTGGAAAACGGCCAGGCCGTCCCGGCCTTCAAGGCGTCCGGCGACATCACGAGCATGTCGCAGGCCGACGGCTATATAGAGGTCCCGGTCGGCGTCGGCTCACTGGACAAAGGCGAGCTGGTCGAAGTCACGCTCTTCTAACCCTCCACAGTCTTTCTGTCGTAATACTGTCGTGTCGTCGGCGCCCTGATGCCGTAGCGGAATCCTCGAGGGTGCCCCAAGGTTGGACCTGCAAACCCAACCATGGGTCACAAGGACTGACTGTCGATGAAGATCAATGCGGAGCTGGTGCTCAGAACCAGAAAAGCGAAGTCGTGGTCTCAGGACGAGCTGGCCATCGCGGCGGGGCTCAATCTCCGGACGATTCAGCGAATAGAGACCGAAGGCACGGCATCGCTTCAATCGAGGAAAGCTCTCGCATCGGCATTGGATCTCGACATCCAGGACCTCGACCTGAAGGAGATCCGTATGCGCCAGACATATGAACACCGGGTCGTCGAGATCAAGGATCGGGGCGACCTCCCGCGTGAACTTGCCATCGCCGGCAGCGATGGGTGGGAGCTCGTCACGGCTACCGCCATGTTCAACACGATGATGACCAGGGTCGTCTACACGCTGTTCCTGAAGCGTCCAGTGGTCCAGTGATGCAATAAAGCGCCGGCTGCGCTAATCTCCGGGCCGAATCCGATGCGTCACCGACTATCGCGCCGGGAGTTCCTCGCGTCGAGCGCCGCCGGCCTGCTGGCCGGCTGCTCATCGTCCTCAGCGCAGCAGCCAGCCGCCACCGCCGCGACAGGCGGGCGAACGCTCCTCAAAGGGGGCTGCGTCCTGTCGCTCGATCCGAAGGTCGGCGATTTCGACACGGCCGACGTGCTGATCGAGGGGTCGCGGATCGCCGCGGTCGGGCCCAACATCACGGCCACCGCCACGACGATCGACGCCTCCAACACGATCGTCATGCCGGGGTTCATCGACACCCACCGGCACATGTGGCAGGGAGCGCTGCGCAACAGCCTGCCGAACGGCCTGCTCAACGACTACATGCGCGACATCCTCGGCCTGCGCGCCATGATGCGGCCCGAGGACGTCCGCATCGGCGACCTGGTGAGCGCGCTTGGCGCGATCAACGCCGGTGTGACCACCGTGCTCGACTGGTCGCACATCGGCAACAGCCCTGAGCACACGGACGCCGCGATCGACGGCCTGCGCACGGCTGGCGTGCGCGCGGTGTACGGATTCGGCGCGGGGGTGGGTGCAAAGGTTCAGCATCCACAGGACATCCGCCGGCTGCGCAAGCAGCACTTTTCCTCGCCTGATCAATTGCTGACGCTTGCGCTTGCAGGAGGCATGGACGCGAAGGAGTGGGCCGTCGCCCGCGACGTTGGCGCGCCGATCTCGGTGCACGCCGGTGGCAATCTTGCGGGGCTCGAAAAATCACTCGGGCCCGACGTCACATACATCCACTGCACCACATTCACGGAGGGTGCGTGGAAGCTCGTGGCCGGGTCGGGCGGGCATATCTCGATTGCGTGCCCCATCGAGATGGAGATGGGCATCGGCGTACCGCCGATTCAGCAGTCGCTCGACCACGGCATCAGACCAAGCCTGAGCGTGGACGTCGAGACCGAAATGCCGGGTGACCTGTTCACGCAGATGCGATCGGTCTTCACGCTGCAGCGCATGCTCGCGCTCAACCCGCCTGCAGGCACGAAGCGGCCCCAGCCACAGCTCCTCACCGTCCGCGACGTCGTCGAGTTCGCCACCATAGCGGGCGCGCGCGCCAATCAGCTCGATCGGAAGATCGGCACGCTCACGCCCGGGAAAGAGGCGGACATCATCCTGCTGCGTACTGATGCGATCAACGTGCTGCCGCTCAACAACGCCTACGGCGCGGCGGTGCTCGCCATGGACACGAGCAACGTGGACACCGTGTTCATCGGCGGCCGCATGGTGAAACAAGGTGGACGCCTGGTGGGCGTGGATCTCGCGAGGATTCGCCGCGAGGCGGAACAGTCGCGCGACTACGTCGCCGGAAAAGCGGGATGGCCGAAGTCCCGGCTGGGGAAGTAGCCCGGGTCTAGAGCTCGTTGAACTTGCCTTCGGGAATGAACTTGAAGACGCGGGGACGGACGCCATTCGTCCGCTCGACCACGTAGAGCTCGTCGTTGTCCTGCACGAACGCTCCGAACTTCGCCATCTCCTGCCTGGTGACGCCGAGCAGGTTGCTCATGATGTAGCCGTTCGCCCCGGCGTGGCCGACGATGAGGATCGTGCCTTTGCGGTGGGCCTTGAGGATTCCGCTCACCGCGTCGCGGACGCGCTCCGCCACCTGCTCTGCTGACTCCCCATCGTCCGGGCCGCGCTTGTCGGCCGGCGGCCGCGTCTTGAAGATCGGATCGTTCAGCGCGATGTTCTCCCACTTCCCGAGGAAGACCTCGCGAAGCCCCGGAAGATTCCTGACCTTGACCTTGCGCCCCGCAGCCACCGTTTCCGCGGTCGTGCGGCTCCGGGACAGCGTGCTGGAATAGATGCCATCGAGCTTGACGCCGCGCAGGCGCTCCGCCAGCATCGCCGCGTGCTTCAGCCCCGTTTCGTTCAGCGGCGTATCGGTCCAGCCCTGGGCGATGCCTTTCAGGTTGCCGTCGGTCTGCCCGTGACGCGCCAGGTACACGCGGAGCGTGTCGCCTTCCTGCGCGTTCAGACTGGGCACAGTCGCGGCAGCGGCGAGTACCAGGGCACAGAGGAGTCTTCTCATCGGGCTTTGGCTCTGGAATCTAGGCTTCGGGAGTTGGGAATTGGAAGTTGGCGGTGCCTCTACCTGAACCGCTGCTGCATGCGCTGGAGCTCGTCATTCCCCGGGCACAGCTGCTCGTAGGGCAGGTCGACGAGGGCGGAAGGCACCGTGCCGCTCTGGCTGTGCATGTCCGCCGAATCTTCGGAGAGATACAGCAGGCCGGTCACGATGTCGCCGTCCTTCTGCCGCTCGCGGATGTAGGAATACGCGACGTCGCGGTCACTCGGGTCGTAGTCCTCGGCCACCTTGCGCAAACGCACCCAGCTCCCGTCGTGCATCATCACGTTGCGCACGCTGCCGGCGTCATAGCTGGTGGTGATCGCCGCGGCCGGCGGGATGAAATCGGCCTGGACGATCTCCACGTCGTGCTCGCGCGTATAGGCGTAGCTCTTGGTCGAGCCCTCGTGGTCGTTGAACGTCACGCACGGAGAGATGACGTCCACGAACGCGAAGCCGCTGTGCGAGAGGCCAGCCTTCAGGATCGGGACGAGCTGCGCCTTGTCGCCGGAGAAGCTGCGGGCGACGAAGCTGGCGCCGAGCGTGAGCGCCAGCAGGCACCCGTCGATCGACTCCATCGTGTTGGCCTCGCCCTTCTTGCTCAGCGAGCCCCGGTCCGCCGATGCGGAGAACTGCCCTTTCGTCAGACCGTAGACGCCGTTGTTTTCGAGCACGTACAGCAGGTTCACGTTGCGGCGGATGGCGTGCGAAAGCTGGCCGAGCCCGATCGAGAGCGAGTCACCGTCGCCGGAGACGCCGATGTAGATCAGCTCGCCGTTCGCAGCGTTGGCGCCGGTGACCAGCGCCGGCATGCGTCCGTGCACGCCGTTGAAGCCATGCGCCTCCTTCAGGAAGTAGGCGGGCGTCTTCGACGAGCAGCCGATGCCGGAGAGCTTGGCGACCCGGTGCGGCGGAATCGAGAGCTCCCAGAACGCCTGAACGATGGCCGCGGTGATCGAGTCGTGTCCGCACCCGGCGCAGAGCGTGGTCATCGACCCTTCGTAGTCGCGGCGGGTCAGGCCGATCTCGTTGCGCTGGAGACCAGGGTGGGCGACGACGGGCTTCGGGATGTAGGTCATATATATGCGGCACCCCTAAAGGGGTGCCCTACGTAAAGGGCGCCCTACGCTGCTTTATCCAGTCTGGCCTTGACGCCTGAAATCACGTGCTGCGCGCTCATCGGGAAGCCGCCGTAGTACCGCACCGACTCCATCTTGTCGATCGACAGGCCCGTCTCGAGCTGGAGCAGACTGCGCAGCTGCGCGTCGCGGTTCTGCTCGACGACGAACGTGAGGTCGTGCGATTCGATGAACTTCGCCACGTCGTCCCCGAAGGGGAAGCTGCGGACGCGCATGTAGTCGAGCGCGATGCCTTCTTTCGCCAGCAGGTCCAGCGCCTCGATGCACGCGGCATGGCAGCCGCCGACGGTCAATATGGCCAGCTTCGTGCCCGGAGTCTGGCGGATGATCGGCGCCGGCAGCGATTTCGTGGCGCGCTGAATCTTCCGGTCGATGCGGTCGACGACCTCGAGGTATTCCTCGGCGTCCTCCGTATAGCCGCCGTACTTGTTGTGGCCGGAGCCTCTCGTGAAGAACGCGCCCCTCGGGTGCGTGCCGGGCAGCGTGCGATACGGGATCCCGTCGCCGTCCACGTCGAGGTAGCGATAGAAGTTCTTCGCCTTCTCGAGCTGCTCCGCTGTGAGCACCTTGCCGCGATCGGGCTTGCGGCTGTCGTCCCACACCAGCTTCGGCACCATCCAGTCGTTCATCCCGATGTCGAGATCGGTCAGCACGAACACCGGCGTCTGGAACCGCTCGGCATAGTCGAATGCCTTCGAGGCCAGCTCGAACGCCTCTCGCGGATCCGACGGATAGAGACAGATGTGCCGCGTGTCGCCGTGCGACGCATAGGCGGCCATCATTAGGTCGCCCTGCTGCGTGCGGGTCGGCATGCCGGTTGACGGTCCGGTGCGCTGCACGTCGAAAATCACCGCCGGGACTTCGCCGTAGTAGGCAAGGCCGATGAACTCGTTCATCAGCGAGATGCCGGGACCCGAGGTGGATGTGAAGGCGCGGGCGCCGGCCCAGCCGGCGCCGATCACCATGCCGACGGCGGCGAGCTCGTCTTCCGCCTGGAGGATCGCGAAGCGATTCTTCTTGGTCTCGGGATCCTGGCGGTACTTCATGCAGAAGCCGCGGAAGGCGTCCATCAACGAGGTCGACGGCGTGATCGGATACCAGGCGGCAACGGTCGCGCCGGCGTAGAGACAGCCGAGCGCTGCCGACGTATTGCCGTCGATGAGGATCGCGTCCTTGGTCTTGTCGAGCGGCTCGAGGTGGATCGGCAGCGGGCAGGACAGGTTCTTCAGCGCGTACTGATACCCGAGGTCCACCGCCTTCTGGTTGGAGTCCATCAGCGCCTGCTTCTTGCCGAACTTCTCCTTCAGCAGCGCGCGGATGACGTCCTGGTCGATCTTCATCAGCGCCGCGAGCGCGCCGACATACGCGATGTTCTTCATGAGGATGCGCTCGCGCACGCCCTTGAAGCTCGCGTTGCACATCTCCGCCAGCGGCACGCCCAGGTAGGTGACGTCCGGCCGCTTCAGGCGATCGTCGAGTGGCCACGACGAGTCATACAGCAGCCATCCGCCGCCTCGCACCTCGGCCACGTCCTTGTCGTAGGTCGCGGCGTTCAGCGCCACCATCAGATCGAAGTCCGGCGTGCGGGCGGTGTAGCCGTCCTTGTTGACCCGGATCTCGTACCAGGTGGGCAGCCCCTGGATGTTCGACGGGAAGACGTTCTTGCCAGTGACCGGCACACCCATCCGGAAGATGGCCTGCATCAGGAGACTGTTGGCCGATGCGGACCCGGTTCCGTTGGCAGTGGCGATCTTGAAGGCGAAGTCGTTAACTCGGCTCATCTACTCTCTGGACGCTCGTCTCGGAGCTCCTCG
The DNA here is from genome assembly GCA_035537775.1 of Vicinamibacterales bacterium. GTDB lineage: Bacteria > Acidobacteriota > Vicinamibacteria > Vicinamibacterales > UBA2999 > Gp6-AA40. The sequence goes on from DATLLQ010000053.1 coordinate 69,443, forward strand.
CGGTGAACATCCCGGTTACACCGCCACAGTCGCCGGCACGACCGAATCCGCGTGCGGTATCAGCACCGCAAACTTCCGCATGTCCCACGCATAGGTCGGGCACCGCTCGGCACAGAGGCCGCAGTGCAGGCAGATGTTTTCGTCCTTCACCATGATGCGCCCGGTCTGCTTCAGCCCGCCAGATGCGAACAGCGGCTGTTCCGTATTCAGCGCCGGCGTTTTGACGTTGCTCCGCAACTCGTTCTCGTCTGCGTTGGGAATGATCGCCAGGCAGTCAACGGGACAGATATCGATGCACGCATCGCACTCGATGCAGAGCGAGTCGGTGAAGTGCGTCTCTACGTCGCAGTTGAGGCAGCGTTCGACCTCATGCGCGGTCTGCTCGGCCGTGAAGCCAAGCTCAACTTCGGTATTGAGGCTCTTGAACCGCGTCACCAGATCGACGTGCGTCATCTTCTGGCGTGCGACGGGGTCGTAGTTGTTGCTGTACGACCACTCGTGCAGCCCCATCTTCGTGCTCGTCAGCGTCATGCCCGGCGAGGGGCGCTCGGTGACGGGAATGTCCTGACAGTAGTTGTGGATCGAGATGGCCGCCTGGTGGCCGTGCTCGACGGCCCAGATGATGTTCTGCGGGCCGAACGCGGCGTCGCCGCCGAAGAACACGCCCGGACGCGTGGACATGAACGTCGTCTTATCCACGACCGGCATGTCCCACTTGCCGAACTCCAGGCCCATGTTGCGCTCGATGAACGGAAACGCGTTGTCCTGCCCGATCGCCAGCACAACTGTGTCGCACGGGATGATCTCGCGACCGATCGTCTCCTGCTGGAGCTTCCCGTCCACCTCGACCGACTTGAACTTGTCGAACTCCATGCCCGTCAGCTTCCCGTTCTCGACGATGAAGCGGATCGGCTGGAGGTTCTCGACGATCTCGACGTTCTCTTCTTCGGCGTCTTCCAGCTCCCACGGTGACGCCTTGAAGTACTTCCGCGTCTTGCGAGCGATGACCTTGACGTCGGTGGCGCCGAGCCGCTTGGCCGAGCGGCAGCAGTCCATCGCGGTGTTGCCGACGCCGATGATCAGCACGCGCTTGCCGACAGACTCGATGTGGCCGAAGTGCACCGACTCGAGCCATTCGATGCCGATGAAGATCTGATCCGTGTCGTGCCGGCCCGGGATCTCGAGCTCCTTGCCCTTCGGCGCCCCGCTGCCGACGAACACCGCGTCGTACTCCTTGGAATCGAGAAGCCCCTTCAGGCTCTCGACAGGCGTGTTGTAGCGGACGTCAACGCCCATGTCGACGATGTAGCCGATCTCTTCGTCGAGGACCTGCTCGGGGAGGCGGAAGGCGGGGATGTTGATCCGCATGAGGCCGCCGGGCTTCGACAGCTTCTCAAATACGGTGACCTGGTAACCAAGCGGCATCAGGTCGTTGGCTACCGTCAGCGACGCCGGACCCGCGCCGATCAGCGCGACCTTCTTCCCGTTCTTCTTCGCCGGGGCCGTCGGCAGCAGGTGTTTGACCTCGTCGCGATGGTCGGCGGCCACGCGTTTGAGGCGGCAGATCGCCACTGGCTTCCCGTCCACGCGCGTGCGCCGGCAGGCAGGTTCACAGGGCCGATCGCACGTACGGCCAAGAATTCCTGGGAAAACGTTCGATTCGCGATTGAGGAGGTAGGCGTCGGTGAATCGTCCCTGGGCTATCAGCCGGATGTATTCCGGCACGTTGGTATGCGCCGGACACGCCCATTGGCAATCGACGACACGGTGGTAGTACGTCGGATTCCCGACATCCGTTGGATTCATGCGGTAGAGCTTAATTATAGGGCACGGTGCCGAAATGCGCGGCTTTCGCGCGAGAACACAAAGATATACGGTGCGTCGGGGGATTCCGCTTACGCACGATGTGCGCCATCGTGATGGCTGCTTCCGTACAAGAAAAGGGCGCGAAGAACAGTTGTTCATCGCGCCCGCGTCTGTGATGTCCGGCTAAAGCCGGACGCTACGAATGCCGGTTACAGGGCCTTGTTGACCTCGGCCCAGTTGACGACGTTCCACCACGCGCCGATGTAGTCGGGGCGGCGGTTCTGATACTTCAAGTAGTAGGCGTGCTCCCAGACGTCGAGGCCGAGAACCGCCTTCTTCCCATCCATCAGCGGGTTGTCCTGATTCGGCGTGCTGGCGATCGACAGCTTTCCACCGTCGTTGAGCAGCCACACCCACCCGCTGCCGAAGCGTCCGGCGCCGGCCTTCGCCCACTCTTCCTTGAACTTGTCGAAGCTGCCGAACGCCGCATTGATCCCGTCGGCAACCTTTCCGGTTGGCGCGCCGCCGGCATTCGGCGCCATCCACTTCCAGAACATGCTGTGGTTCCAGTGCCCGCCGCCGTTGTTGCGTACCGCGGTGCGGATGGCTTCCGGAATGCTGTTGATGCTCTTGCAGAGATCCTCGACCGTCTTGCCCTGCAGGTCGGGATGGTTCTGCAATGCGTTGTTCAAATTGGTGACATACGTCTGATGATGCTTCCCGTGATGAATCTGCATCGTCTGCGCGTCGATGTGCGGTTCGAGCGCGGCGTGGTCATACGGGAGCGGGGGAAGTTCGTGCGCCATTCGTCCTCCGAAGGAGCGGATCGTCGGATCCGCTCGAACCGGACGATGGTACTTCACACCACGAACTGGCGCGAATAAACGGAAGAGATAGCGTCAGTCCTGAAGCTTCAGGTGCATGAAGACGCTGAACCCGTTGTCCTGGTAGGAACCGAAGCGTCCGCACTCCTGAAAGCCGACGCTGCGATACAGCGTCTGCGCCGGCGCGAATGCCGGGTGATTGCCGGTTTCGAGGAACAGCTCACGATATCCGCGCTGACGGGACACCTGAAGGAGGTGATTGAGCAGCGCTCTTCCTGTCCCCTGCCGGCGAAGGCGCGCCGGTGTCCGCATCGACTTCACTTCGCCCTGGGATGGCGACAGCTCCTTCAGGGCCGCGCAACCGAGTAAGGCCCCGTCTTCCCATGCGGTCCAGAGAGTGACGTCTGGCGCCCGTAACTTGCTCGCGTCGAAAGCGAAGACGCATTCGGGCGGCGACAGCTCGTGCATGTTCCTGAGATGCTCCTCGAGCAACGCGAGCACCTCAGCTCTGGATACATCGTCGAGCTCGATCCGCATGCGGAGTAAGGTCCGTCTACCAGGGACCGGTGTGAGTCTTGATCGCTCCGGACAGCAGCGCCTTGCGAACGTCCTCAATCGTCTTGAAGCCGCCAGGTGCGGCACCGCCCCACTCGAATTGAGTCGCATCGGGCGTCCAGCGAAAGAGCAGCACATGCCATGTGGATGTACCGCCGCCGCGCTCGTAATACACCAGGCAATGGAAATCGTTCGAGCACCCGGCTGCGATCATCCGGCGGCTCGGGAGCTGTCGATTGACCGCCACGCCGGCCTTCTGAAAATCGGCTCCCGGCTCGGCGATGTCGAGCGTGCCGCCGAACATCGGCATCAGCCGATCGCGCACCCCAAGTGGCAGGCCCCGGATCGACGTGATGATGTCGAAGCGTTCGTTCTGCAGGTGAGTGCGCAAAGCCGGGGCCAGCGGGCCTGAGGCCGTCTGGCCCGTAGCAACGACGGCCGGCAAAAGGCTGACGGCGAGCGCGATGAGGAGTCGTGTGCGCATGCGCATGTTTTTGGTCCGGCTGAAGCCGGACGCTACGTAATAGACAGCATCCGATCGAGCGCGACCTTGTTCCAGTGCTTCTGTTCGTCGGAAACGACGATGCGATTGGGAACGCGGCCTTCGACCAGTTCCTCGAGAATCCAGAGCAGGTGGTTCGGCGACACGCGGAACATCGTCGAGCACAGGCAGCCGAACTGGTCGAGCGAGACGACGGTCTTGTCCGGCGCCACTTCGTGCGCTAGCCGGTTGACCAGGTGCACCTCGGTGCCGACGGCCCATACCGAACCCGGAGCGCTCTCGCGAACGGTCTTCAGGATGTACTCGGTGCTCCCGTTGTCGTCGGAGGCCTGAACGACATCCCACGGCACCTCGGGATGGACAATGACGCGGATCCCCGGGTGCTGCTTCCGGACGGCCTCGATCTGCTTCGCGGTGAAACGCTCGTGCACGGAGCAGTGGCCCTTCCAGAGGATCATCTTCGCGCGCTTGACGTCTTCGGGATCGAGGCCGCCGAACATCTCGTTGGGATCCCACACGACCATCTGATCGAGCGGCACTCCCAGCTTGTAGGCGGTGTTGCGCCCGAGGTGCTGGTCGGGCATGAAGAGAATCCGCTCTCCGCGCTCGAATCCCCACTTGATCGTGGCCGCCGCGTTTGACGACGTGCAGACGGTGCCGCCGCGTTCGCCGACGAACGACTTAATCGACGCGGCCGAGTTGATGTAGGTCACCGGCACGATGCCGGGGATGCCCATCTGCTGCAGCTCTTCCCAGCACGTCTCGAGCTGATCGGGATCGACCATGTCGGCCATCGAGCAGCCTGCGGCAAGGTCCGGCAGGATCACCTGCTGATGCGGCGCGGAGAGAATGTCCGCGCTCTCGGCCATGAAGTGGACGCCGCAGAACACGATGTAGTCGGCGTCGGGATGCTTCGCGACCTGGCGTGCGAGGCGGAACGAATCGCCGGTGTAGTCGGCGAACTTGATCACCTCGTCGCGCTGATAGTGATGGCCGAGAATGACGAGCCGCTTGCCGAGCGTCGCGCGAGCCGCGGCAATGCGGGCGTCCATCTCCACGTCAGACAGGCCGAGGTACTTCTCGGGGAGCGCCTGACGCTCGGAGATGTGGTCCTTCTCGAACTCGGTCAGCAGCGGAATGATTGAGCCCATCGGCAGCCTGCACTCCGGTCACGTCCGTGTGACATTGTGAAACTTTTCGCAATCTCCGGACGTGAAAAAGCCCAAACCCCTCAGCCGGCTATTGCCCCGTGGGATTTGGACTGTCTGAATTATAACGTTTGGCGGCGGCGGACGATAGCCGGGGCGGTTGCCCGCCCTAAAATGGCGTGAAACTCAGGCGAATATCACCCAGGCAGACAGCGGAGTCGGTGGCAGGTAGTCCATTCCCCCACCAGAGACCCCCGCTCCCTGTGGCCTCGATTTTTCCATTCTGGGCCACCGCATTGGCGTTGCCTCCAATCTCGAGTAAGCGGTCTTCCTGGGTCAACACCTCCCAGATTTGGGCGCCCCTCCGATCGTCATCATTCGACATGGTCACGGAGAGTGTTGATCCACCGGCAGGCGTCATGAGGAACTGATTACAGATGCCGGTCCCCGGCAACCGGAGATCGGCACAGCCGATGCCGTTTCCCGGACTGATATCCGCGAGGAACGTGGCCTCGTAGAGCCGGACCACATAACCGTTTCCGTGATTGAGGACGTCCGCAGAGTACGTCCGACGTTTCGCATGCGCCGGTACAGTCTCGCATCGCTCAGCCGCGGCAGGCTCGATGACGACATCAAGCGCATAGCGCCCGACGAGCGGATCAGCCGATGGCGGCGGCGGTGCAGGCAACGGCACAAAGATCCGGTTCAGCGCTGAGACTGGCGTCCCCGTCGGCGGAGGGCTCGGAGCCGGAATCGGCGTCGTCACCGTGGGAGCAGCCGGAGTCGAGGAACTCCCGCATCCCAGCACCAACAGCAAGAGGGTCCCGACGAGTGTCCGTGGGGGTCGACACATCCCTGGGCTCCTTTCGACAACACGAGGGGCTAAGGGGAATCGGACGACCGGGGCTTCACGCCGCCTGGCAGTGAAGGGGAACCTACGAACGCGTCAGGCGTGCAGTGTCGCGGGCTCGGAAACCTGGGGAACGTTGACGATGTTGTAAAACGTATCGCGCTCGAGCGGCTCACGGCCGGCAGCGCGGACGAGGCGTGTCAGTGCCGTGGTGGTCATTCCCTCGGGCGTCGGGGAACCAGCCATGTGGTAAATCTTCTCTTCCTGCACGGTCCCGTCGAGATCGTCGACGCCAAACCATAGCGACGTCTGCGCCACCTCCAGCCCGGTCGCAATCCAGAACGCCTTGATGTGCGGAATGTTGTCGAGCATCAGCCGCGATACGGCGTGGACGCGCAGCGAGTCGGTTCCGCTCGGCGCCGGCAGCTTGCGCATCTGGTTGTTGTCGGGATGGAACGCCAGAGGGATGAACGCCTGGAAGCCGCCGGTCTCGTCCTGCAGCGCGCGCGAGCGCAGCATGTGATCGACACGCTCCTCCATCGTCTCGATATGCCCGTAGAGCATTGTGACGTTGGTCTTGAGCCCCAGTTGATGGGCGAGCCGGTGAATGGAGAGATATCTATCGGCGTCTGCCTTGTCGTGGCAGATCTTGCGGCGCACGCGCTCGGCGAAGATCTCGGCGCCGCCGCCGGGCAGCGAGTCGAGGCCGGCATCGATCAGCTCGCGCAGCACCTGCTCGTCGGTCATCCCGTACAAATCTGAGAAGTACGCGATCTCAACAGCCGTGAAGCACTTGAGATGAATGCCGGGACGGATCCGTTTGAAGCCGCGCAGAAGATCCGTGTAGTAGCTGAACGGCAAGTGCGGGTTCAGGCCGTTGACGATGTGCAGCTCGGTCAGCGGCTGATTCGCACGCCGTCGAAGCTTGTCCCACGCCTCTTCGAGCGACATCGTGTAGGCCTCGGGCATCCCGGCCTGCAGCCGCGAAAAAGAGCAGAACAGACAGGTCGCCTCGCAGACGTTTGTCGGCTCGAGGCGGAGGTTGTAGTTGAAGTAGGTGCGCGCGCCGTGGCGCTTCTCGCGCTCGCGGTTCGCGAGCCAGCCGACGGCGAGGAGGTCGGGCGCGTCGAACAGGCGCACGCCATCCTCGAGCGTGAGCCGTTCTCCAGCCTGCAGCTTCTCGTCGATTGCGGCCAATCCGGCCGCCTGAAGGCGCGATTTCATGTGAAAAAGAAACCGGGTTTGATTTTCCAGCCCAAACAGGGACAATCAAACCCGGCTTCAATTGTAGCCGGGTGAACAGGGAAGTGGGTGCGAAGCCCACGCGGTCCCGCCACTGTAAGCGGAGAGATTCGGTCGCACGTCACTGCGGTGGCACTCCTGAAGGGGTGCTCTACGAGATTTCGTAGGACGCGCCTTCAGGCGCGTCACGCGGGAAGACAACCCGAATCGGCAAAGACTCCGTGAGCCAGGAGACCTCTCATCCGGCGTCGTCCAGCTCTCGGCGCGAAGGACGCCGCACGGACATGACGCTCTCCGCCACACAGCTCTCGTACAGCTATCGCCAGGGTCCGGCTAAAGCCGGACGCTACGCCAGAAAAACAGGTCCGGCTGAAGCCGGACATTACGCCGGGGACTTCGCGCTGCGCGACATCAGCGTCAGCGTCGCGCCCGGTTCGCTGACAGGCCTCCTCGGGCCGAACGGCTGCGGCAAGACGACGCTGCTGAAGCTGCTCTCCGGCGTCCTCAAGCCGGAGCTCGGCTCCGTTCGACTTGGCGAACGCGAGATGCGCCTGCTCTCCGCGCGGGCCGTCGCACAGCAGATCGCGGTGGTCCCCCAGGAAACGCATCCGGCGTTCGACTTCACGGTCATGGAGATGGTGCTGATGGGACGCCATCCGCATCTCGGCGCGTTTCAGCTCGAGGGACCCAGTGATCTTGCGATCGCCCGCGAGTCGCTGATCGCTACGGGCACCGCCCACCTTGCGGGCCGCGCCTACATGACGCTGAGCGGCGGCGAAAAGCAGCGCGTCGTCATTGCCAGCGCGCTGGCGCAGAAGCCAAAGGTTCTCCTGCTCGACGAGCCGACCGCCTCGCTCGACCTCGGCTATCAGCTCGAAATCGCAGCGCTCCTCAAACAGCTCAATCGGGAACGCGGTGTGACGATGGTGCTGGCGACGCATGATCTGAACCTGGCGGCGTCCGTGTGCGACACGCTCGTGCTCGTGCGCGAAGGCCGGGTGCTGATGCAGGGGCCGACGAACGATGTCCTGACGTCCGCCACCGTCCAGCAGCTCTACGGCGTGATCGCCGACGTCACATTCCACGAGCGCGCGGGACACATGACGGTCATCCCCGTCCGCCGGCAATGAGCGACGCGATCAGCGACGCCATGAGGGACACTGTCGCTCTGGACAACGTCGCGGCCGTCCGGCCGATCAGGGCGCGTCTTGTCGCCACCGTCGCGGGATTCGGCGCCGTGACAGTGGCCGTCTGTCTCCTTGCGCCGCTCGTCGGCAGCACGCAGATCAGCCTGACGCGCGTCTTCGATCGGTCGATCCCGTTCGCCAACAACGTCGACGCACAGATCTTCTTCATCGCCCGGCTGCCACGAGTGCTCTCGGGAGCGCTGGTCGGCGCGGCCCTGGCCGCGGCGGGCGTTGTCTTCCAGGCACTTCTGCGCAATCCACTCGCCACGCCGTTCACGTTGGGTGTCTCGGCGGGGGCGTCGCTGGGCGCAATGCTGGTGATCATCCTCGGCGTGAACATCGCCGCCGGCTCACTCCCGGCGGTGCCTCTCGCCAGCCTGGCCGGAGCATCGATCGCGACCGCAATCGTCTACTGGCTGGCGACGCCTTACCGGCGCGCGATGTCGACGTCGGTGCTGCTGCTCGCGGGGGTGACGCTCAATTCGTTCTTCTCGGCGCTCATCATGTTCGTGCAGTACATCGCCGACTTCTCGCAGGCCTATCGCGCTGCGCGCTACCTGATGGGCGACCTGGACATCGGCAGCTTCGATCCGCTGGTGGCCGCGCTCCCGCTGGTGACCGTCGCGTTCGTTGCGTTTGCGACGCTGCCCTCCGCCCTCAACATGCTGAGCCTCGGGCCGGATGCCGCGGCAACCCGCGGTGTTGACGTGGTCCGTGCGCAGCGGCTCGCCTTCTTCAGTGCCTCGCTCGCAACGAGCGCGGCGGTGTCACTGGCGGGGCCGATCGGCTTCGTTGGGATCGTGGTGCCGCACCTTGTCCGGTTGATGGTGGGCGTCGATCACCGCATCGTGCTGCCGGCGTCAACCTTGTTCGGCGCGGCATTCCTCGTCGTGTGCGACCTGGCCGCGCGAACCCTGCTCGCGCCGATCGAAATCCCCGTGGGCGTCGTCACCGCAATTATCGGAGGGCCGTTCTTCCTATGGCTGCTCGTACGAAGAAGCTGATCGCGGCTATCGCGGTTCTGATCGCGTGTGCGATCAGCGTGAGCGCTCTCCAGGTCCGCCTGAAGGCGGACACTACGACCGCGCAACGTGGGGTCGGCGCGAATGCCCGCATCGTGTCGCTCGTGCCGGCGCTCACCGAGATGTTCTTCGCCATCGGTGCTGGTCCGCAGGTTGTCGGCATCGGCAACTTCGATAACTTCCCTCCAGAGGTCAAGACGCTGCCGCGCGTCGGAGCGCTGCTCAACCCCGACACGGAGCGCATCCTCGCTCTTCGTCCGACTCTGGTCGCCACCTACGGCTCGCAGACCGATCTCAACGAGCAGTTCGCGCGCGCTGGCATCAAGACGTTCGTGTACCGGCACGGCGGCATCAGCACCATCTTCCAGACGATGCGCGATCTTGGCGATGCGACGGGTCATCGGGCGCAGGCCGATCGAGTGGTGCGCGACCTTCAGGCACGTCTCGACGCTGTGCGCACCAGAGTGAAGGGACTGCAGAAGCCGCGCGTCCTGCTCGTCATCGGACGCCAGCCGAAGGCGCTGCGCGAGATCTACGTGAGCGGCGGCCAGGGATTCCTGCACGAGATGCTCGAGATCGCCGGGGGCCAGAACGTCTTTGCCGATGTATTGCGTGAGTCGGTCCAGCCGTCGCAGGAGACTCTCATTGCCCGCAAACCGGACATCGTGATCGAAACGCACGCGGAGGGGATGTTCCAGACCTCCGACGTCAGCGGCGAGCAGGCGGTCTGGTCGGCTTTGTCCTCGCTGCCCGCGGTCCGCAATCGCCGGGTCCACGTCTTGATCGGCCAGTACCTTGTCGTGCCCGGGCCTCGGTTCGCGCAGGCGACCGAAACCCTCGCGCGAACCATTCACCCCGAAGCGTTCAAGTGAAGATTCTGCTTTCGTGGAGCTCCGGCAAGGACAGCGCCTGGGCGCTGCACGTCCTGAACCGCCAGTATCCGGGTGCCGTTGCCGCGCTATTGACGACGGTCAACGAAGCGATGGATCGGGTGGCCATGCACGGCGTGAGGCGTGAGGTGCTCGAAGCGCAGGCGCGCGCTGCCCGCCTTCCGCTCCGCATCGTGCCCATACCGCACCCGTGTCCAAACGAGATCTACGAGCAGCGCATGGGCGCGGCGGTGCAGACGGCCGTCGCCGACGGTTTCACTCACGTTGCGTTCGGCGATCTTTTTCTGCAGGACGTTCGCCAGTACCGCGAGGAGCGGCTGGCTTCGTCAGGGTTGACCCCGCTCTTCCCGCTCTGGGACATCCCGACTCGCGCGCTCGCGCGCGAGATGGTGGCCGGCGGACTCCGCGCGCGCATCGCCTGCGTGGACACCCGCGTGCTCGACGCCCGGTTCGTCGGCCGCCTCTTTGACGACTCACTGCTCGACGACCTGCCGGCATCGATTGATCCGTGCGGCGAGAACGGCGAGTTCCACACCTGCGTGCACGATGGACCGATGTTTCACGAGCTGATGGAGGTGGAGACGGGACATCTCGAGTCGCGAGAGCCATTCGTCTGGGCCGACCTGACTCTACGAGAGGGAGCCGCCACCCCGTCGACTCGCAGGGCACCCCTTTCAAGTGTGCCGGAACCGTGACGACGTATCCATCGCGCATCGTCTGCCTGACCGAAGAGACGACCGAAACGCTGTACCTCCTCGGCGAGGGCGAGCGCGTCGTCGGCGTCTCGGCGTACACGGTGAGGCCACCCGAAGCGAAACAGAAGCCCAGGGTGTCGGCGTTCATCAACGCGAACTACGAACGGATCGAGGCACTCGAGCCGGACCTCGTGCTCGGCTTCTCCGACCTGCAGGCGGACATCGCGTCAGACCTCGTCAAGCGCGGCTATCCGGTGATGATTTTCAACCAGCGGACCGTTGCCGAGATCCTGCAGATGATCCGCGTCGTCGGCGCCCTCGTGGGCGCCGCTGCCCGCGCCGAGGCGCTGGCCGATCGGCTCGAGATGGATCTCGACTTCTACCGGAGCGCGGCCGCGACGCTGCCGCGGCGGCCGCGCGTGTTCTTCGAGGAATGGCACGAACCGCTCATTTCCGGCATCCGCTGGGTCGAGGAGCTGATCGAGATCGCGGGAGGAGAACCGATTTTTCCGGAACTGCGGGATGCCGGCCTCGGAAAGCAGCGCATCGTCGATCCCGGCGAAGTCGTGCGGCGCGCGCCCGACATCATCATCGCCTCCTGGTGCGGCAAGCCAGTCAGGAAGGAGTGGATTACCGGGCGCGACGGCTGGTCGGGAATCCCTGCCGTGCGCGACGGCCAGGTCTACGAGGTGAAGTCCTCGATGATCCTGCAGCCGGGGCCGGCGGCCCTCACCGACGGCATTCGCCAGCTCCAGCAGATCATCATGCGCGTCGCGAGATCGGCGCGGCACCGCCGCGTGGGCTGAATTACTTCGACGAACTTGCGTCCCAGCCCGGGATCGAGGCGGCCTGCTTGATCCAGCTCGCCAGCTGTTTTTCGTCGATCTCTTCGTCCTTGCGGATATCGAGATAGCGCACGTCCTTGTGCTTCGACTCGCCTGGTGGAAGAGGACGCAGCGACTGGCCGTAGAAGAACGTCACTTTGACGTAGTTCGTGAAGGTGTGGAAGCTGAGGAACCAGCCCTGGTCCTTGACTCCGTAGAAGGGCGAGTTCCATTTGACTGCCTTGCGCACGCCTGGAACGGTGCGCACGACGAGCGCATCGAGATGGCGCCCGACGTCCCGCTTCCAGCCAGGCATGGCCGCAATGTAAGCCTTCACGGGAGCGTCGCCGTCGGCCTTCGCAATCTGAGGGTTGCCGCCGGAGAGGAGCTTCGGCCTCGCTTTGGCTTTGCCGGGCATGGTCTCTAGGCCTTCGCTTTCTTCTTCTTTCCAGAGCTGTTGAATGCTACTGCCTCGCGAATGAGCGCCTTGAAGGCCGTCTCGTCAATGACTTCGCCTTCGTGGATATCGATCGCGCGTCGAACGTTTCCCTCGAGACTCGAGTTGAAGAGGCGGGCCGGATCCTTCAAAGCAGCACCCTTCGCAAAGGTCAGCTTCACAGCCGTCTTGTACGACTCGCCGGTGCAGATGATTCCGTCGTGCGACCACACTGGCACGCCGGGATTGGTCGGCTTGACCCACTTCCACTCCTCGACGACCTCCGGGTCGGCATCCTTGATCAGCTTGCGAACCCTGCCGAGGACCTTCCCGCGCCAGTCTCCGAGTTCGACGATCCGCCGCGAGATTTGGTCAGATGCGGATCCCTGGATTGCGCTTGGCTTCTTCATGTGGTCTTCCTCCGAATCCACGTCAGGCAGCCGAATCAAGAATGAGACGCACGTCGACCTCCCGCTCCACGTACTTCCACTCCTCGGTCGCACGTAAACGCGCCACCAGGTCCTCGAACTCTTCCGAGTGCTCCGGCGCGTACTCAAACCAGGTGATGAAGTCGAACGGTTCGCCGAGATCCCGGCTGTGGTGCAGGCGGCGCGCAACTGCGGGAAGGTATCGCATTCCCGTGCTGATGTGTTCGGAGCGAGCTTCAATGATCTCCCGCCGCTCGTCCTGCGAGAGCTGCCACCACGACGCTGACTTCCGGATGGGGATAAGTGCAGCGCGCGACGCCTGCGGGCGGCCAAGCCCTGGCTGTATCGCGATGAGCCGCTCGCGCTCCGCGCGGGTCACGTAGCGTTCGTTGCTCGTGACGCCCCGAAGCAGCCAGTTGGCGCCTGGCGGAGGCACGGCGATGAGTGCGTTCACGACGTCGACGCGGGCCGCCCGGGGCAACGGCTCACCGCCTATCCCCTCCACGCGCAGGACCCGCCATGGTCCGTCAGCTCCTCCAAGAAACGTGTACGCCCGCTCCATCGACCGCCCACTCCCGCGACTATTATCGGGCCCCTTCAGGCGAGAAACACGTCCGAGCCGGTAGCCGGAATGATCCCGCTCTTGCAAGCGCGCTCGAACAGAATTTCCACGGCGCGGCGCCCTTGCGCACCCAGATCGACCGAGTAGTCGTTCACGTAGAGGTCGATGTGCTGATACATCACCTCTTCGCTCATCTCCTGCGCATGCGCCCGGACATACGGCAGGCTCACCTCGCGATGGGCGAACGCGTACTCGACGCTTCGCCGCATCACGCGGTTCACCGCCTGCTTCACGTCGTCTGGCAGCGAGCGCTTGATCACGATGCCGCCCAGCGGAATGGGGGCGAGTGTTTCCGTTTCCCAGAATTCGCCGAGGTCCACGATCTTGCGGAGGCCTTTCGCCTGATACGTGAACCGGTTCTCGTGGATGATGACCCCGGCGTCGAAGCGGCCATCGAGAAGCGCCGGCTCGATATCGGAGAAGAGAACCTCGGTCTTGTTCCGAGCGGCTGGAAAGGCCAGGCCGCAGAGAAAGTTGGCGGTCGTGTACTTTCCGGGAATCGCAATCGACAGGCCGCCACGCGCGACCTCGCCGCGATCGATCGGCCGCTTCGAGATCAGCAGCGGCCCGCAGTTTCGTCCGAGCGCGCTGCCGGCATCCAGCAACACATATCGATCCGCGCAATAGGCGTAGGCGTGGAAACTCAGCTTCGAAACATCCGGTTCGTCGGCGAACGCCGCATGATTCAGTGCCTCGATGTCGGCGAGCGTCACCTGGAACTCGAGCCCTTCGAGGTCGATGCGCTGGTGGACGATCGCATCGAACATGAAGCAGTCGTTCGGGCACGGTGAGAACGCGAGCGACAGCCTCATGCGGATTCGAGCAGCTGCACGGCCGCCGCGCCAAGCGCGTTGATCGCCTCGTCCAGCTTCCAGGCGGCGCGATTCCGCCGCTCCACGACATTGGAGACTGCGCGTACCTGCGCGAACGGCACGCCCGCCACCAGACATGAGTACATGAATGCCGCGCCTTCCATCGATTCAATGTCAGGCTGATAGCGTGCTCGCACCTCGCCGATCGTGCGCTCGTTGCCGTGCACGGTGTTGACGGTAATGCCGGAAACCTGCCTGAGCTCCATCAGCGGCGCGATCGCCGGCGGCGACGCATTCACGAGCCTTCCGCCCTCGAACGGAAACTCATCACCGTCCAGCAGCTTGAGCTGTTGAAGGCTCAAGAGCTCATCACCGTCCTCAGCGCCGAGCTCGGAAAAACAGTCAGCGGTCACATGCACCACGGAGCCTGGCGGCAGGCCGGGATCGAAGCTGCCGCAGACGCCGAAGTTCAGCGCCAGATCGTAGTGCTCGGCCGCACAGGCGCGCGAGCACCAGGCGGCGGTCGCCACCATCCCGACTCCTGTCGTGAGCACGTCCACATCATGCTGCCTGAACCGGTACGACGCGCAGCGCATGCCGGTATCCGACAGGTAGCGCAGACGACTGATCAGAGGCTGGACTTCAGGTGAGGTGGCGGTGGCGACGAGAATGCGCAGCGCTTACCGCCGGTTGAGGAGGTCAACGCCGCCGTGCTGACGGGTGTAGCGCGGCGTAATCATATCCAGCATCTCGGCATGCGTCGGCCCGCCATATGGCGCCTGGCCCTTTTCGAGGTTGTCCGCCGGCGTAAAGAGGACGAGCTTCGGTGCCGGAGCAAACACCTCGACGAAATAGCGCAGGTCCAGACCCCGGTGCTCTTCCTGGATACGGGACTGACGGAAACGCTCTTCGATTCGCCTGAGGTTTATCGGCAGGCGTGACACATCAATCGGCGCCGCGCTCTGCGAGGCGGCTCCCGCCGTGCCCCTGACGGCCGTCGTCAGGCCACTGGTGCCGCTGGTGCCTGTCGGCGTCTGCCCCGCTGCCGCGTGGGCTATGCCGAACACCAGAACCGCCGAGCATGCGATACGGCTGAATTTCATGTCACTTGAGACGGCGACGTCCCCCTAATGGTTTTCCTTCCATTCTTCGTACCAGGCCATTTGGATGGCCTCGAGCTTCGGCTCGTTCGAGCTCTTGGGGTCGTCGTCGAATCCGTCGAGGTGCATCACTTTATCGCGAAGATCCGTAAAACGCACCGTCAAAGGGTCGATCTCGGGAAACCGCTCGGTGAGCGCGATTCCGATGTCCTCGGCGTCAATCCATTTCATGGCGTCACCTCTTCGTCCTTCTGATCGGATTTCCCGAGCTGGATGCCCCCGCCCTCCTGGACGTAATTCCGCGTGTACATCGGGAATTCGACGGTCACGTCGCCCTTGATGACGGCCTGGCAGCCAAGCCGGGAATTCGTGCGGAGGTCCCACGCCGTGTCGAGGCGATCGAGCTCGTTGTCCTCGGGCTCGCTCAGGTTCTGGTCGCCCTTCACGATGTAGAGATGACAGGTCGTGCACGCGCAGCTTCCACCGCAGGCGTGCTCGAGATGAATCCCGCAATTCATCGCCACGTCGAGAAACGACTCGGGCAGGCCGTGGCCGTCGTACGGCATCTTGCCGTGCTCGAACTCGACGGTCGTCGCCTTGCCGTCCTTGATGAAGGTCACCTTGGGCATTACACGTCCGTCACGTTCTTTCCGGCGAGCGCCTCACGGACGCTGCGGTTCATCATCACCTCGGCGAGGTGCTGCGTGGCGTGATTCAACTCGTGCGTGCGCGCATGAATCGCCTCGCGGTCCGTGGACGGCATCGCCTGTTTCAATTGGGCCAGGGCGGCGCGGATGCGCTCGACCTCGCCCGGCTTCAGATCGGCCTGCGCCACCTGTTCGAAGTCCGGATGGCGCAGCGACTTCTCGGTGGCGTGAATGACGCTTTCGGCCTCGTTGCGCTCCTCGATCAGCAGCCGCGCCTCGAAATCGGCCTCGGCGTGCTCGAACGACTCGATGAGCATCCGCTCGACCTCGCCGTCCGTGAGGCCGTAGGAGGGCTTGACCTCGATGGTCTGCTCGATGCCCGTCCGCAGCTCGCGCGCGGCAACGCTGAGGATCCCATTGGCGTCGATCTGGAAACGCACCTCGATACGCGGCAGGCCGGCCGGCATCGGCGGGATGCCGCGCAGCTTGAACTGCGCGAGCGATCGGCAGTCGGTGGCCAGCTCGCGCTCGCCCTGAAGGACGTGGACGTCCACGGCGGTCTGGTTGTCCACGCCGGTCGTGAACATCTCGCGTCCACTGGCCGGAATCGTCGAGTTGCGCACGATGATCTTCGACGTCACGCCGCCCATCGTCTCGATGCCCAGCGAGAGCGGTGTCACGTCGAGGAGCAGCATCTCGCGCCGGCCGCTGATCAGGATGTCGGCCTGCAGGGCGGCACCGAGGGCCACCACTTCGTCGGGATTCAGCTCGGTGTGCGGCGTCTTGCCAAACAGTTCGGCGACCTTCCGGCGAACGAGCGGCAGGCGCGTCGATCCGCCGACCAGCACGGCTTCGTCAATGTCGCCAGGCTCGAGACCGGCGTCGGCGAGCGCCTGCCGCACTGGGCCGAGCGTCCGCTCGACGAGCGGCGCGATCAGTGATTCGAATTCGGCGCGCGTCATCCGGCGGCGATGCCCGTTTGGAAGGTCCGCGGATGGTTCGACGATGATTTCGGTCGAGTCGTGCTCGCTGAGATCGAGCTTCGCCTGGATCACAGCTTTTCGAATCGTCTGCACGGTCTCAGCAGTCGCGCGCGCCACATGGGCAATCTCGTCGAGCACCAACCGCATCAATAAATGGTCGATGTCGTCGCCGCCCAGGTGCGTATCGCCGTTGGTCGACAGCACCTGAAAGACGCCGTCTTCCACCTTCAGGACCGAGATGTCGAACGTGCCGCCGCCCAGGTCGTAGACCGCGATCGTCCCGCGATTCTTCTTGTCGAGGCCGTACGCCAGCGCCGCCGCCGTCGGCTCGTTGATGATGCGCAGCACCTCGAGCCCGGCGATGCGACCAGCGTCGCGCGTCGCCGTCCGCTGCGCGTCGTTGAAGTACGCCGGCACCGTGATCACGGCGCGATCCACCTCGAAGTCGAACTCTCCCTGCTCGCGGAAGAACTCCTCGGCCCGGTGCTTCAGCTCCTTCAGCACGAACGCGGAGATTTCAGGTGGGGTGAACTCGCGTCCGCCGACGCCGACGCGCACGACGCCGCCGGCCTCGCCTCCCACCCTGAACGGCAGCATCGACGCTTCACTGAGCACGTCCTCGACGCCGCGGCCCATGAAGCGCTTGATCGAGTAGACGCTGCGGTCCGGCGCGGTGATCAGCCGGCGCTGCGCCTCGCGTCCGACGAAGACGGTGCCCTCCTCGCCAATCGACACGACGGATGGCACAAGCGCGTCACCCGACTGGTCTCGAATCACCTGGGGCACACCGTTCCTGACGTACGCCACCAGGCTGTTGGTCGTCCCGAGATCGATGCCGACAACGTGACTCATTGCACTTGCAGGCTCGCGACTTCGCGGTCGATCGTCGCCAGCAGGTTGTTGATGTAGTTGCGCTCGAGCAGTCGCTCGCGCAGAGCCTCGAGCGTCTGGCGCCGCGCGGCGGCCGCATCGCCCGACTCCAGCTGCGCATCCCACCGCGCGCTCAGCTCCTGCAGCTGGCGCTCGTGCTCGTCACGCTTGTGATCGATCGGCTGACGCGCCGCGGCCAGCCGGGCCCGCAGCGCTACAGGGTCCGCGCCGGCCTCGCGCTGCTCACGAATCTCGTCCAGCTCCTCATTCAGCGCGAACACCTCCTCGAGCAGCGCCGGAGGTACCTTGGCTGTGCCGCCTTCGGACTTCGGCGACGGCAGCCCTTCGATCGCCAGCAGGTGCTCGATCCGGGCCACCGGATTGCGCAGCGCCCGGTAGGCGTCGTTCAGATACGACGACCGCTCCAGGCTGGCGAGCCGTTCGGCGGGCGGCGCGTTGTAGAAGTAGTCCGGATGGAACTTGCGACTGAGCTCGCGGAAGCGGCGCTCGAGGTCGGCCGCATCCACCGCCAGGCGGCGCGGCAGGCCGAAGAACGTGAAGTAGTCGCCATGGCGCCCGAGCGCGAGAATCCGGCTGCACTGCGGGCAGAAGTGTTCGTCAACGGGCGCTCCGGCTCCGCAACTGCGGCACTCGAGCGGCGGCACGGAACGAACGGGGATGGGTTCGGGAGTCATCGGTGTAGCCCACAGCGGGCAGCGGGCAGCGGCACACGGAGGCGACCGGCTTACTGCCGGATGCCAGCTGCCGGCCGCCGGCCGTCATGCGCCAAAAGAGCTGCCGCAACCGCAGGTCTGTTTGGCGTTCGGGTTGTGGAACACGAAACCTTTGCCGAGGAGCGCCATGTCGTAGTCGAGCACCGTCCCCTTCAGGAACAGGTAGCTCTTTCTGTCGACATAGATCTTCGCGCCGTGGCCTTCGACCACCTCGACGCCAAGACGCGGCTCCCGCTCCCACGAGAACGTGT
>DATLLQ010000054.1:0-3234 GCA_035537775.1 Vicinamibacterales bacterium
GAATAAGGCCGGCTTGACGTCATAGAGATCGCTGATCACATATCCGCCGGACCGGGGGAGGCGCGGGTCGGCCGGCACAGGAACGCAATACGGATCGTAGTCGGCCGGCGTCACAGCACGGTTTTCCGCCACGGTGAACGTCGTCGTCAGCGTGGACGTCGCGGTCACCGGGTCGGGGTTGATGAACGAATCGAAATTCCGACGGTGGTATCCGGCTTCCACCGAGACGCGCGGGAAGACTTCCTGCTGTACCGAGATGCCGAACTGCCAGTTGCCGGGACGCACACCCGAGCCTTCCAGCAGGTTCGGATCGTAGGTGGAGGTCGGCGTCACCAGCCGCCCGAAATTCTGATTGGCGCTCGGCCCGCACTCCCCGTTCAAGGCCGGGTTCAACAGATCGCAGTCCGGGATGTAGTCGCGGTTCATGTCGTTCCAGGACCGCGTCGTCTGCGGCGGCACGCCACCGCCGAACTGCCGGCGTGCCGGATTGGGCTCGATGAAAATGCCGGCCCACTGCGCCGGATCCATGTAGGTGCCGGCATTGATCTTCAGCGACGTCTTCCCGGTGCCGAACACATCCACCGCCACTCCACCGCGGTAGGTGACGTCGTTGTATCCGTTGACGATGTCCTGCTCGGGGAAAACGATTGGCGTCGGCACGAAGCGCGACGGTCCGATCTGCTGTTCGGGCGAGCCGCTTGACGCGTTTTCGTAGCGGATGCCACCCTGCAGCGTGAACCGGCCGAGGGTCCACCGATCCTGCGCGAAGATGCCGATGTTGCGCACGTGCGCCTTCTCGGTGAAATCGCTCAGCAGCTCCGTGATCTGGTTGGGCACACCGTTGTTCAAGCGGTACTGCAGCGAGTCGCCGCGCTGATAGTTGCGCGTCGAGATGTTGTTGTAGGTCTCGATGCCGACCTTCATGTTCTGCGCTCCGGTCACGTAGGCAACCGACGCGCGGTAGCGCGGCGCGAACGAGTGCACAGAATCCCAGAACATCGAACGGTAGGCGATGTTTGGAATCGGAGACGTCATGTTCGGGAAGTTGCCGCTCTGATCGACGACGCGAACCAGAGAGCGGTCGAAGCCCTCACGCGGATTGCCGTAGTCGGGCACGACCCCGCCGAAGCCGGCTTCGACGAGGAGGCGATCAGACAGGGGAGCCGTATACGCGGCCTGGAAGGCGCGGATGTAGTTGATGTTCTGCGACCCGTCCTGCGCCTCCGGCGACGTCGTGGCGCTGCCGCCGCCGGTGCAGTTGCGGCACATGTCCTGCTCGTCCCAGAAGAAATTGATCTTCTGCCGCTGCGAGATCTGCCACGTCGTGCGCAGCGTCACGCCATTCCACTGTCCGTCGGACAGCGCCTGTTGGCTGTAGTCAGGGTCGTACACCCACGAGTTCGGGTTGCCGGCATTCTTGTTGTAGTACATGCCCGCCACGAACCGGTCGGTCCTCTGATAGCGGCCGGTCAGGTAGAACCACAGACGGTCCTTCTTGATCGGCCCACCGAGGGCAGCGTTCACGTCCCACAGCTTGTCCAGCTTTCCTGGCTCGCGCAGCCCGGCGGCCACCAGCTCGTCGTCGAAGTTGCTGCCCTGCAGCGACCCATTGGCTCCATCCAGGAACAACGAGCCGCTGAACGTGTTGCCGCCAGTTTTCGGCACGACGTTGATCACCGGCCCGCCGGCCTCGGCCTCGCCCAGCCCGCCGGTGATGTCGATCGAGACTTCCGAGACGTTCTGCGTGTCGGTCACGTAGAGCGTGCCACCGCCGCTCGTTCCGTTCACGCCAAGGCCGTCCACGTTGAATCGACCTTCCGAGTTGGCGCCACCGTGACCGCCCACGTTCAACGGCGCGGGGCCGTTGATGCCGCCCACGTTCTGAATGTTGCCGACCGACAGCCCTGGCACCAGCACGACGAGGTTGTGATACGACCGCTGGCCCGGGATGGCGTGAATCGCCTCGTCATCGATGACGCGCTGCTGCTTGATGCTCTGCACGTCGACGATTGGGCTCTCGCCGATGACCGTCAGCGTCTCTTCAAGCGACCCGACGCGCATCTCGATGTCGATGGTCGCGGTCAGCGATCCCGTGAGCACGATCTCTTCGCGTCTCACGGTATTGAAACCGGCGAGCGTGTAGGTGACCGTGTAGGTGCCTGGATTCAGCGCGATGATCCGGTAACGCCCGGTTTCGTCGCTGACGGCGGTGCGGCTCTTCTCGATGAGCACCGGGCTCGACGCCTCGACGGTGACACCCGGCAGCACGGCGCCGGAGGTGTCGCGCACGACGCCGGCGATCGATGCCTGGACGGCGCCCTGCGCGTAGGCGTTCGTACTCCAAGGTCCGAGCGCGCACAGGACCACAGCGACCAGAGACAGTAATCGAATGATGCTCTTCATGCTCCTCCTCACAGGGTTCTAGCCTCCCGGCGTCAGCAGCCGCGCGAACGCCGGGACGCTCTTCACGCGGTCGAATTGATGGATCTCGTCGAGGATCTGTCCGAGCCGCGCCGCCGGAAGATTCGAGTCGGGCATCAGCGCACGATACTTGGCGTCTACGTCGCTCCACTCGATGCCGCGCGGACCGGATCCTCGAGGCGCGTCCACAGTGCTCGTGAACCGCTGACCGGACGTCGTCACCAGCGTCACGCTGCCGCCCCAACTCCACTTGTAGGTGGCGGGCGGCGGCGCCGGATCGAGATCCACGACGTTCATCAGTCGTCCGACGACGGGGTCGAAGATCTTCCCCTCACTTGCATGGACCCAGGTGAACTCTTTGTCGGCGACCGCAGAGGCCACGAAGTACGGAAGGCTGTGGATGGCCTCCACCAGATCGCGTGGACGGCGGCTGCCGCCGATGTTCGTACGGTCAGGCCCGGCGATGAGAATCTTTGCCACTGCATCCGCCGGCACGTTCGCCTGCCGCGCCGCATTCACCGCCGCTTCAAGCGTGCCGGAGAACGGGTGGGCACCTGGCCAGAGCTTGATCGCCAGGAACTCGACGATGTCCCAGCGCTGGCCGAGATCGACTGAGAGCAGGCGCACCGCGTCCCGGCCACCGCCGAACACGTCCACAAACCCACCACGCGTACCGAGCATGTCGTCGTTGACGGTGTAGCCTCGCGCTGCCGCTTCAGCAGCATCGACGCCACTCCCCGCCGCATTCGATCCCATGTACTCCCGCGCCCAGCTGTTCGTTCCGATGGCGATCCCGCCCATCGTCGTCGCCAC
>DATLLQ010000055.1:0-10427 GCA_035537775.1 Vicinamibacterales bacterium
GTACGGCTCGGTGACCAGGTGGCTGGAGGCCGGGCTCGATCGATCGTGGGCGGCCCGCCCGAATCCGGGCAGGATCAACGCCGTGCATCGTCTCAACCGAACCGAGTACAGCAACGCGGTTCGAGACCTCTTCGGGCTCGACATCGACGTCACGTCGCTGCTCCCAGGCGACGAGACTGCCGACGGCAGCTTCGACAATTTCGCGGACGCCCTCACGATTTCGACGGCCCATCTCGAGCGTTACTTGTCCGTCGCACGGTACGTCACTCGCCTCGCGACGGGACTGCCTCCTGCGAGCCCGGGGCTCCACACCTTCGAGATTCCGCTGCACGTCGTGCAGGACGAGCGGCAGGGTGAAGATCTCCCCTTCGGATCTCGCGGCGGCACAGCAATTCCCTACAACTTCCCGGTCGACGGCGAATACCTGATCAAAGTCCGCCTCCGACGCCAGTATCAGGACTACATCATGGGCATGGGCTGGCCTCAGCAGCTCGACATCCGCCTCGATGGCAGGCTGCTGAAACGCTTCTCCGTCGGCGGGAAGGCGCCCGGGAGACCGGCCGCGGCCAGCTACGCCGGCGACGGCGAACCCGGGTTCGCAGGCGCACCCGAATGGGAAGAGTACATGCAGATCACGGGCGACGCGGGCCTGGAGCTTCGCCTGCCGGTCGAGGCGGGACCCCACGTCGTCGGCGTCTCGTTCGTAAGAGAACTGGTGGAGCCCGAGGGGCTGCCACAGCCGCTGCAGCGGGGGCGGGTTCTCGCGAATGACCAGGTCTACATGGAGTACGCGAGCGTCGGCTCGGTCGAAATCGGCGGTCCTTTCCAGGTGTCTGGAACCACCACCGCTACGCCGAGCCGGCGCGCGATCTTCGTCTGCTCTCCCCGCAGCGGGCAGGAACACGCCTGTGCCACGACTATCCTCTCGCGACTGACGCGGCTCGCATACAGGCGGCCCCTGACCGACCAGGATCGCCAAACCTTGATCGAGTTCTTCGACCGCGGCCGCCAGGATGGCGGGAGCTTCGACGCCGGCATCCAGTTCGCGCTCGAACGGATGCTCGTCGATCCCGATTTCCTGCTGCGCATCCATCGAGATCCACCCTCAGCAGTGCGGTCAGCATCTGGCCCGACGAACGCGTATCGCTTGAGCGACCTGGAAGTGGCGTCGCGGCTGTCGTTTTTCCTCTGGAGCAGCATCCCTGACGAACGGCTGCTCGAGTTGGCCGAGCGCGGCCAGCTGACCAGGCCGCAGGTTCTCGAACAGCAAGTACGCCGCATGCTGGCCGACGGTCGCGCCACGGTTGGCCTTGTGAACGATTTCGCTGCCCAGTGGCTGAACCTGCGCCGTCTCGGCGAAGTGATCGTCCATCCGGATTTCTATCCGAGCTTCGACGAGAACCTCCTGCAGGCGTTCAAGCAGGAGACGGAGATGTTCGTCGCCAGCACGCTTCAGGAAGACCGCAGCGTGCTCGACCTTCTGCGCGCCGACTACACCTTCGTCAACGAACGGCTGGCGCGTCATTACGGGATTTCCGGAATCTACGGCCCACGCTTCCGGCGCGTCACGCTGCCGGATCCCGATCAGCGAGGAGGACTGCTGGCGAATGGCGCGCTGCTGGCGACGACCTCGTATCCCGATCGGACATCGCCCGTGCTGCGCGGGAAGTTCCTGCTCGACAATATCTTTGGCGTGGCTGTGCCTCCGCCGCCTCCCGGCGTTGACACCAGCCTGCCGGAAACGAAGGCCGGGGCCGTTCCGCCGACCATCCGCGAACGGCTGGCCGCGCACCGGCAGAGTCCGGTGTGCGGAAGTTGCCATTCGGTGATCGATCCTCCTGGTTTCGCGCTCGAGAACTTCGACGCGATCGGTGGATGGCGGACCGTCGACGAATCGGGAAGACCGGTCGATGCGAGCGCGACGCTCGCGAACGGCGAGGGCGTCCAGGGGCTTTCCGGATTGCGCGCCCTGCTGCTCGAGGACCCGTCCCGGTTTCCCGGCACCCTGACCGAAAAGCTCCTCGCGTACGCGCTGGGCCGTCGCCTGGAATACTACGATCGCCCGGCGGTGCGCAAAATCGTTCGCGACGCCGCGGCCAACGATTACCGCTGGTCGGCGCTCATTCTCGGCATCGTCAACAGTCCGTCTTTTCTGATGCGGGCCTCATCATGAATTTCCTCACCGCGAGATCGCTGCCGCGACGAACCGTCCTGCGCGGCATGGGTGTCACGCTCGCCCTCCCGTTCCTGGAGGCGATGGTCCCGGCGCTCCGTGCCACAGCGGCGGCCAGCCCGGCGCACCGATTTCAGACTTTCTACGTCCCGAACGGCATGGCCATGGAGTACTGGACGCCAAAGGGCGACGGGGCCGCATTCGAGCTCTCGCCCATCCTGGAGCCGCTGCGGGAATTCCGCAGCCAAATGCTCGTCCTGTCGGGCCTGAAGGCGAACTGGAATTACATTCACGCGGGCGCCTCGGGCTCGTTTCTCACCGGGACGCCGCGCGGCGGACGTACGGAGGTCGAGATCTTCGCGGACGTCTCCATCGATCAGCTTCTCGGCCGGCATTTCGCCCGCGAGACTCAGCTCGCCTCGCTCGAGCTCTCGATGGACCCGCCGAACAACGCGGGGGCCTGCACGGGCAACCTCAGTTGCGTGTACACCCACACGCTCTCATGGCGGAGCCCCACTCAGGCGCTGCCGATGGAATACAACCCTCGCGCCGTGTTCGAGAAGCTCTTCGGCGACAGCGGCAGCACCGGCCGCGCGGCTCGCGAAGCGCGAATGCGTCAGCACAAGAGCCTTCTGGACTCCGTGACGCAGAAGCTGGCCGATCTCAGGAATGAACTCGGCCCACAGGATCAAGGCAAGGTGGACGAGTACGCGGATTCGATCCGCGACGTCGAACGGCGGATTCAGAAGGCCGAGGAGCAGCGCGACATCGAGCTGCCGACAATCGAGCAGCCCGAGGGTGTGCCACCGGTCTTCGAGGATCACCTGGCACTGATGCTCGACTTGCAGCTCCTCGCTCTCCAATCCGATCTGACGCGCGTCGTCACCTTCATGATCGGCAAGGAGCAGAGCGCCAGGCCCTATCCGCAGATTGGCGTGCCGGAGGCCCACCACCCACTCTCGCACCATGGCGACGTGGCGACGCTGGTCGCGCACATGTCGAAGATCAATCACTATCACGCGGAGCTGTTCTCCAGGTATCTGGCGAAGCTCGCGGCCACGGCCGATGGCGACGGATCGCTCCTCGACCACATGACCATCCTGTACGGGTCGGGTATTTCGAACAGCAACCGCCACTCCGGCGACAACCTGCCGATTCTCCTCGTGGGCGGCGGGGCCGGCACCCTCAAAGGGGGACGACATCTGACATATGCGGACAAACCCTCGATGGCGAACCTGCTGGTGACGCTGATGGACAAGCTCGGCGTGCCGGTGCAGCGCGTCGGAGGCAGCACCGGCCGGCTCCCGATCGATACGCTCACCGGTGTGTAAACCGTGAAGAACGCTCTGCGGTTCTCGTTGATTTTCGTCCTGGTTTTCGCACGAGTCGCTGCCGCCCAGGCGCCCCTGGTCGATGCGGCGAAACATGACGACCGGACCCGCTTGCGCGAGCTGCTGGAGAAGCGGGTGGACGTCAACGCGTCCGCGGCGGATGGGACGACCGCGCTCCATTGGGCCAGCTATCACGACGATCTCGAGAGCGTCGATCTGCTGGTTCGGGCCGGTGCCAGGGTCAACGCCGCGAACGATCTTGGCGCGACCCCGCTCTGGGCGGCCAGCCAGAATGGAAGCGCGGCCATGGTTCGTCGACTCCTCCAGGCCGGGGCCAATCCAAATGCGGCGCTCCTTGCCGGCGAGACGCCCGTGATGATCGCTGCCCGCTCGGGTAACCCCGACGTCGTCGGGCAACTCCTCGCGAAAGGCGCGAACGTCAACGCTCGCGCCGCACGCGGACAGACGGCGCTCATGTGGGCGGTGGCCCAGAAGCATCCCGAAGTCGTCAAGGTGCTGCTCGCGCACGGCGCCGACATCCACGCGCGCTCCGAGGTCTGGAGCCAGGTGATGGCGGTTCCGCCGCACGGCGTTCTCGAGTACAACCGCTCGATTCCGCATGGAGGCGACACGGCGCTGATGTTCGCCGCGCGGGTGGGTGACCTCGCCTCGGCCAGGCAGCTCGTGGAGGCCGGGGCAAACGTGAACGATGCGGATGCCTGGGGCGTGAGCGCGATGGTGCTGGCCGCTCACTCAGGGTTTCGCGAGCTGGTCGAGTTCCTGCTGGAAAAAGGCGCCGACGCGAACTCGGCCGCGGCCGGCTACACGGCGCTCCACGAGGCGATCATGCGTCGAGACGAGGCAATGGCCTCGGCGCTCCTGGCGCGCGGCGCCGATCCGAATGCTCCGCTTCAGACCTGGACGCCGACCCGACGGCAGTCGACCGATTTCAATTTCGCGCCCGAGCTCGTAGGGGCGACGCCGTTCTGGCTCGCCGCGCGTTTTGCCGAGCCTGCCCTCATGCGTCTTCTCGTGAAGCATGGCGCCCGCCCGCTGTTCGTTCACCGCGCCTCATACTACGCAGGCGACCCGGCTGAACGGCGCACGCAGGTGACGACGGCGTTGATGGCGGCGACGGGGATGGGCGGCGGCGTCGCCTGGGTACAGCCACGCCGCGCCGAGAGCGAAGCCACGATGCTCGAGGCGGTGAAGCTGGCGATCGAACTTGGCGTCGACGTCAACGTGGTCAACAGCGACGGCCGGACGGCCCTCGACGCGGCGCGCGCCCTGAAATACGAGTCCGTCGCTTCGTTCCTCCTGGGGAAGCAGTAATCCGAATTCCCTGTTTGTGTCACCTTCCGTCCACTGAGAACCCGAGCAGGACATTGCCCGGAATGCCGTTCTGCACGTACCCCGAGTTGACGAACAGCATGCCGCCGCTGATCGCCGGCCCCCCGACGTTCAACGATCCCCCTCGCGCGGGAACACCGTTCACCGTTTCGTACGAGCGAACGGTGTCGAAATCCCACAGGATGGCGCCGTCGGCCGCCGCGTAGGCGCGCAGATGTCCGTCGACCGAACCTGAAAACACCGCTCCTGGAACCGCGCTGACGGCTGCTGATTGCGCCGGACTGCAGCGCTCCCTGCCGCCGCACTTCGCCGGTGGCGTGTACCAAGCGCGCCGGCCGCTATCGAGGCGAAGCGCGAACATGCCGCCACCGACTTCCGGATCCGGAAGCGTCGCCTGACTGTTTGGCACCGCGATCCGCCCGATGTCAGACAGCGCGACGTAGATATTGGACGCGTCGGCAGCAGAACCCCATTGCACGCCGCCGTTGATCCCGCCCTTGCCGACCCGGTGCTGCCATAGGATTTCACCGTTCCGATCGGGATCGATGGCATGCACGACGCCCGATTTCTGTCCGGCAACAAGTACCCGACGACCGTTAGCGAGCGTGACGAGAATCGGCGCGGCGCCGAAATCGAAATCGGGGCCGTCCGAATCGGTGCAGTTGATCCGATCGGGCAGACGGCACGACGTATTCCACGCATCGGCGGCGGTGAACTGGCGGGACCACAGCACCTTGCCCGACTCGAGATCGAAGGCGACGAAGGCATCGCTGTTGCCAGTGGGCGGATCGCTGTAGTTGTTGCCCGTGGTGGCGTACACGGCGTTTCGCTGCACGTCGATCGCCGGGCTCGTCCAGATGGGGGCGCCAGACGGACCCCACAACTGCGTACCGACACTGTTCTTCTTCGTCGCTTCGGCCTCATCAGGGATGGTGTAGGTCTTCCAGATCGGCTCTCCCGTTGCGCTGTTCAGCGCGAGCAGGCTGCCGCGGAACCGGCAGCACTCGTAGTCGGCTGCCGCGCCGGCCGTCTCCTCGCCGGAGGCTACGCCCACGTACAGGCGGCCGTTGTGAAACGTCGGAGCGCCGGTGACGCGCGCGTAGGGGTGGCTCTCGACCTTGGTCCTCCAGATCAGCTGACCGGTGGCGGCGTCGACGGCATACACATTCGCGGCGCGGTCCCCGATGAACGCCGCGTCGCGTGCGCCGGTTTTCGTATCGATCCGCGCGATGCTGACAGCGGCGCGTACGGCCGCAGTCGCCTGAAAGAACCAGTGCACGCAACCGGTCGCCGCGTCGAGCGCGTAGACGGTGCCGCTCTGCGTGCCGACGAATACGCGGCCGCCGACAACGGTCGGCTGTGAATCCGAGCTCAGTTCACCTGGAAAGCCGAACGCCCATTTGAGCCGCAGACGTGGCACTTCAGCCGCGGTGAAGCCCGCCATCGCCGCGTCCTGATAGCGTGTGTTGCCTGTACTCACGCCCCACCCGTTCCAGCGGGGTCCAGCCAGCAGGTCGGCGAAGGCCCCCCCGGTCCCGCGGCACATCGCCTGCGACGACGGCGTCACGCTGAGCGGGGACGAAAAGGATTTACCCGTGACGAATTCGGCGATCGCGCGACGCTCCACTCCCGTACGGCCCGAAGCCATCGAGAGCATGACGCCGCTTTCGAGCGCCGACAGCACTCGCTCGGGCGACATCGCCTGCAGCGCCTGGCGATCCGGCGCCCGCTCGAGTCCCGCATCGTGGCAGGAGGAACACAGTTGCTTGTAGAGATCGGCGCCATCCTGGGCGAAAAGGCGTTCGGCGAAGAGAATTGACAGCGCCAAAGAACCCACGACGCAAGCGACGACACGCGGGACGATTCGCATCGACATGGGGGCCCTCCGCGCGCACCATACGCCGCCGCCGATTCACGGTCAACTGGCGAGTGATCACACGCGTTTTCTGGTATGCTGCCGTCGGATCCAGGCTTGCCGGCCCGCAACCGGGGAGGAGGAGCGTTATGCGCGTCGCCCCCTTATTAGTGCTCGTGGCCGCGTCGCTCGTCCAGCCTTCGGCCGCTCGGCCGCAGGCCCCTGCCCCAGGCGCTCCAGCGGCGGCGCCACTCGATTTCGAGTTCTTCCGGACCAGAGTTCAGCCCATCCTTCTGGCCAAGCGCGAGGGCCACACCCGCTGTGTGGCTTGCCACAGCAAGGGCACGCCGATGCGCCTGCAGGAGCTCTCGCCCGGGGCCGCGGCGTGGAACGAAGAGCAATCCCGAAAGAACTTCCAGGTGGTCCTGCCGCGGGTGATTCCCTACACCATCAACCAGAGCAAGCTCCTTCTGCACCCGCTCGTGGCCGAAGGGGGCGGCACCTTCTACCACACCGGGGGCAAACACTGGAGCTCGTTTCTCGATCCGGAGTGGCAGACGATTGCCAACTGGGTGTGCGGACGGAAAACCACCGAGAAGATCATCGAGCTGAACGGCGCGTGCGAGTGACCAAGGGTTAATCCACTTTCTGGCGAGGAGCTGACAATGGCAACTGTTCACATAGCCGCGCGCTGTCTGATTCTGATGGCAATCGTGTCGCTCACGCTGCCGTCGACAGCCCGGGGCCAGGTCCGCATTCTCCAGAGCAACGCCGCCGGGGACAGAATCCACATCATCGATCCCGTCACGAACAGGATCGTGGGAGAGATCCCGGGCATCGAAGCGGCGCACGGGGTCACGGCGTCCCCCGACGGCAGCCGAATCTATGCCAGCAACGAAGCTGACGACACGCTCGACGTCGCCGACCTCAAGACCCTGCGCGTGTTCAAGAAGATCCCGCTCTCGGGCCGCCCCAACAACATCGCGATCACACCCGACGGGCGGAAGGTCTATGTGGGGATCAGACAGGCAGTCGGGAACAACCCGGGCGTGGCTGACGTCATCGACACCGCCTCGCTCACCAAGGTCAAGAGCATTCGCACGGAAGGACCGGTGCACAACATCTACGTCACGCCGGACGGCAAGCACGCCATCGCCGGCGATGCCTCCGATACCGCGTATGTCAGCGTGCTCGACACCCAGACGGATGCCCCCGCCTGGTCGCTCAAGCTTGACCACAGCATCCGTCCGATGACGATCTCCAAGAACCCAGACGGCTCGACGCGTTCGCTGTTCGTCCAGGTCGGCGAGTTCAACGGGTTCGTGGTCGTGGATTTCCAGACGCGCAAGGAAACCGCCCGGATCGAGCTCCCGAAGCTGGCGCCGGGGAGAATTCCGCTGCTGACCGGCTCCGCGGCTTCTCACGGAATGGCCGTGACCGCCGATCAAAAGATCCTCGTTGTCTGCAGCCGGTTGAACAACGCGCTCTACTCGTACTCGCTTCCCGATCTGAAGCTGCTGGGAACAGCCGAGCTGAGCGGGAGGGGCGCCGCCTGGGTGACGCTCACGCCCGACGGCAAGAGGGCCTATGTAGCCGACCCGGTCGGGAACGACACGCTGGTCGTCGACATCCCGTCAATGAAAGAAGTCGCCAAGATCCGCGTGGGTCAGGTGCCGAAGCGAAACCACACGATGGTGATCCCGAGCGGCTCCACCAACGACTGAAAGGCTGCTAGTCCCACTCCTTCTCGATGCCGTGGCCCCGCGCCGCGTCGCCATGTAGCGGCGTCACGTACCCGAGAAGGCATCCGTTCGAGCCGTCCCTCAGCAGATGGCACCGCACTTTGATGGTGTCGCCCGCCTTCACGTCCTCGCGCTTGATTCCGTTCCTCGCGAGCCCGCCCGGAGCGGTGGCTTCCAGCGCCCACACCGTCGTCTGACCTTTGTCGTCTTTGACTTCGAGGTAGATCCAGGAATGCGGGTTGATCAGGTGCACTTCCTTGACCGTGCCCTGAAAGGGCGTCCACTTCGTCGTGTCGTAGTTGCCGTGAGAATGGTGTGCCCGCAGCGGCCACGTGATGGAGATGGCGCAGACGAAGGCAAGAGTCAAGCATTGGAACTGCATGCTCACCTCATTTCACTTGTAGACGATGTGGGGCGGTGGCGGGAAGCCGTTGGAGTAGGTCGACTGATAGCGAATCCTGTTCCCATCCTTGTCGAGAAACTGCAGCGACTGCTGAAACAACCCCGGCGCAGGCGCACCCGCAGGCGTGGTTCCCTCCAGGATATAGAGACGGTTTTCGTGCATATAAATCGCGACGAAGGTACGGGACCCGTCGGTATTTGCGAGCTGCAGCTGATGACCTTCGACCAGATCCGCCCTCGCGAACGTGAAGTGCGTGAGCTTGGCGTCCCGCTGCAGGAAACCCCACGTCGCCTGGACGATCGCTCCCCGCACGTCAGTTTCCGTGGGGTCGTTGCAGCTGTCCCCGTCCCCCAGGTCGGCCTTGCAGTTCTTGAGTCGCTCTGCGTGTAACTTTCCGGCGCCCGAGTAATCGACCACCGTGACGGAGTAGCGGTTCGGACCGTCCACGTAGCTGTAGACGCGCGCCGGCAGGTCGATGAAATACTGCGTGCGGTACGTGGTGTCCTGAACCTTGGGCTCACCCGGGAAGTTGACAGCAAACAAGTCTGCCCGGTTGACGTAATCGATCCAGCCTTGCGCGAAGCCGGGCCCCGAAACACACACGCCGATCGTTGCCACAACGAATGGAATCAGGCGCCTGATAGACCTCCAAATCCCGTCCGCGCTACTTCCCCTTCAGCTCGTCGTAGATCGCCTGGATGGCGGCTTTGGTGCGCGTCGACTCGTAGCCCGGGTACTTGCTCGTCAGGTCGATCGACGCAGCGGCTTCGTCCACGCTCTTGCCGGCCTTGATCGCGGCCCGAGTCGCAGCGAGGAGATCGGCGTTGAAACGCTGATACTCCTCGAGATCTTTCCACTGTTGGACCGGCTGGTGACCGCCGATGATGGTGTCCACGTTCTTCACCCCTTTCAGCAGCTTCTCGAGCGTCCCCGGCATCTCCACACCTGAGCCGCCGTTGCCCAGGTCGAGGAACGGCGCGTCCTTCCACGGGAACATGTCGCCCATGTGCATCGTTCTGAGCGCCGTGAAGACGACGAACGTATCGCCGTTCGTGTGTCCGGGACCGAAGTAATACAGGTCGATCTGATCCCTGCCTTTCCCGATCGACAGGCGGTCCTTGTAGGTCCTTTTCGGAAGAAATCTCGCCTTGTCCCCTTTGAAGGCGTCCATGCGCTCCATGTTGGCCTTCGTGTTCTCCTGCACGATCGTCTCGACCGAGGTGCCGAAGAACTCGTTGCTGCCGGTGTGGTCGCCGTGCGTGTGCGTGTTGATGATCGTCGTAATCGGTTTGTTCGTGACCGTCTTGATCCGATCGACGATCACCTGCCCCCATCCAGGCAGCTTGGTGTCGACGAGGACAACGCCCGTGTCGGTGATGAACACGGCGGTGTTGCCGCCGCTGAACGCGTCGCGGTTGGCGACGCTCGAGCCGCTGATGTTGTAGAGATTGTCCTTGACCTTCTCGATTCTGGTAGCCGTCATCGCAGCGGCCGACAAACCCGCCTGCGGCGGCGCCTGGATGGCGGCGGCCGCCATCGAGAGGACGCCGAGCGCCAGCAGCAGACCGAGCAC
>DATLLQ010000056.1:0-7569 GCA_035537775.1 Vicinamibacterales bacterium
CGGCCGTAGTAGTCGATGTAGCGCGGATCGTTCGGCGTCAGCTGCGTTGGCCTGCCGTTCACATTCGTGACGTTGCTCAGACACTCGATGAACGTGTGACGAAGGTTGGGGCTGTCGTGCTTCTGCGTCCTGTTCCAGCGCATCGTCGACCGCAGCGGGGCCACGAAGGCGTCGGGGTCGTAGAAGATGGTCTCGATCGTCAGGCCGGCGAATGCGCCGTTGGCGTCCTGGCGCGGCGAGATGATCTCGATCGTCTCCAGCTTGCTGCTGTACTCGAACAATCCGTGAGTGATCGTCCATCCCTGGATGTTCGCCGTCCAGGTGATCAGCTTGTCGCCGTCCCAGAAGCCGACCGTTTCGCCGTACCACTGAGGCGTCTTCTGGACGTGGTTCCGCCCGATCAGGACCTTGAAGAGGAAGTTGTCCGCGATGCCGGCCAGGAACTGGACCTGATTCGGGGTCATCATCACTTCCATCGGCTGCTGCACGGCAAACTGCGTGTAGAACCGGACGAATCCCTCGGGATGGCAGAACGACGCGCTCCACTGCGGCGCGTTCGTCACCGACTCGTGGTAGATCCCCTGCACCATGCGCTGCTGATACTCGGGCGTCAGCAGCGAGAGCATGGTGCTCGGCTGGGCAATACCCCATAGCCACTGCGTCCCGCCGTCCTGGTTACCCCGCACGTAGAACCCATCCCATTCCGGCAGCGTGGCACGCGTGTGGACCGTCGGGCCGCCTCGCTTGGCGGCTTCTGCCCTCAACCCCTCGTAGTGCTCCTTTGCCGTTTTGTAGGCATACGGACTCCTGATGTTCGCGGCCGCGTAGTCGCGGGAACAGTCACCCCAGCCGGCGGTGGCGGGAGGCTTGTCACCCATTCGCTGATCCGCCCACATTTCCGTGATGTTGCGGGAGATGTTGCAGCGGAAGTACTTCGGATCGCTCCAGAGCGCCCGGTCCTTGTAGAAGTTCTTCGTGGTGAAGAGGTCCACCGGGAGCGGATCTGGATGAGGCGCGCCAGGCTTGAGAGCGCCGTCAGGGATGCGTGGCCCGCCGCGCCCGCCAATCTGTCCCACCGGAGGAGCCCCGCCTCGCCCACCAGGAGCGGGAGCCGGAGCCGCGCCTCGCCCGCCAGGAGCGGGAGCCGGAGCCGCGCCTCCCTGTCCAGACGCTGGCGCCTGAAACGCGAACAGCACCACGGCCAGCATCGTCGCGAACAGCGCCGCAGCACCGCACACCGAACGGATTCTCATGACTATCACTCCACGACAGATGAATGACGAATTTCGCGGGAATGGTACCACGCCAGCCCTTAGGCCTTAGGCCTGTGGCCCTGGGCCTTCGTGTTCGAGCCGCGCGGCTACACGTTCGAGCCCGAGCGATCTCGCCGAATCTGCCGCCGTCGTTCCGTCTTTCATCTTCGCCGCCGGATCGGCTCCCGCCGCGAGCAGCAGCTCGACCACCTGAAGCGCTGTCGCCTCTTCGTCGGGCAGCCACCACAACGGCGTGATCCCGTTAGGCGCTACCTGACGGGCGCGCTCGGGTTCGATCGACAGCACGTCGCGAAGGCGCTCGACCTTGCCCTGGCGGGCCAGGCACCAGACATCGCGGCTGAACGGGGTCAGCAGGTCGATCATCGCTCTGTGGTCGTAGTGGCCCGCGAAGCCGAGCGCGGTTGCGCGGTAGTGCGACTCGTAGACGTCTGGATCGATCCCGCGCTCGAGCAGGAGTCTCGCCACATCGCGCGCATCGCCCGCGGCGGCTTCGTGCAGCGCGGTTCGGCGAGAGCTGTCCTGAACGTTCACGGGCGTTCCGAGATCGAGCAGCAGCGAGGCGACATCCGCGCGGTTTCGCTTCGCCGCCTCGAAGAGCAGATGGTGCGTGTTCACGTACTCCGGATGACTGCGCGCCATCGCCGCGGCCGTGTCGCGATCCTGACGGATGCACGCGCGAATGAAGGCTTCCATCCGGTCGTCGACAACATCCTCCGGCGCAGCGCCATGACGACGGAGCAGCTGAGCGATCTCGTCGGCGCCCTCGAGCTGCGCGTAGCGATACAGCGTCATCTGCGGGAGGTTCTTCGCGCGTGGCGGCGCCGCGTTGGGGTTCGCGCCGCGCGCGAGCAGCCACTCGGCAAGCGCGCGATCGTTCTTCCGGATGGCGAGCCAGAGCAGGAATCGCGCGCCCGTTCCGTACCCGCCCATGTCGAAGATCGGAAGATCCGGATCGCTCCAGTCGCCGGTTCGCCCGGCGGCCACTGAGTAGTCCCAGGTGAGCGTCAGCCACCACATCACGTCGCCGCGGAAGTGCGTGTTGTAGAGCACCTGGATGTCGTAGGGCTCCGCGCCGCGGGCAAGGAGCAGACGATACAGCTCGTCGCGCGCCGGATGCGTCGGCGCATCCTGCTCTCCGTCTCCAGCGACCCCGACCAGCGCGCCGTACACCGAATGCCCTGCCATGTAGTAGGCGTTCGGATTTGCTCCGCGATCGAGCAGGAGCTGCGCGATGGCGACTGCGTTGTCGCGGAGCGACGCAAGCGGCAGCCGCGCGTAGGTCAGATACAGCAGCGGTTCCCAGTTGCGCACGCCGCCCTTCTGATTCGCAAGCGCACCCGCACCTTCTTCATCGAGAAAGCGAGTCAGGCCCGCCAGGTTGCCGCACACCGCTGCGGCGTAGATGCTTGACTCGGCGATCTCAGGATGACTGTCGAGGAAGCGCATCGCAGCCGCCTCTCGCAGGCGGTAGTCGCCGCGGCCATGGACGAAATGGTCCCAGCAGGCGAACTCGAGAAAGCTCGATGCTGGATCGCCGCCAGGAGGTGCGGGTGATCCGTCCACACGCGCGCTCTGGTAGATCCCGATCTTTAGGTCGGCCTGCAGCGCCTTCCAGCTCTCGTACCCGAGCTCACGCGCAAGGGCGTGCTGTATGTCGCGAAGCGTCGGGTTGGCAGGAGCGTCCGGGTACGCAAGGCGCAGCCGCTTGCTGAATCCAGAGTGATTGCTGCGGACCTGCTTGAGCCAGAACTTGGCGTCTTTGCGGAGAGTCTCGAGATCGTGCACGCACACCTTCCTTCCGGTATGCCCGTAGTCCGCTTACGTCGGGCCGGAAGAAGGTCGGGTGTTGTTGGAAACCGTTGCTGGGTGGGACTCCCTTGCCGCGGACCGGAGGCGCCCCAGCGGCGCACTGTGCGCTACGGTCGCACAGCGCGGAAGCAGGTGTCAATTCAGGTGGCCGACCTTAAGGTCGGCCTCTACTTGAGCAGCACCGCTCGCCGGCGCTCGACGAAGCTCTTGAGTGCCGGCAGGCTCGACTCGAATGCCTCGTAGCTATCAAGTTTCTTCGTGTCCGCTTTGACATCGGCGGCGATGAGCGCGTAGTAACTCTCGGCGATCGGCCCGAGCCGCTGCCAGTCGAGCCACTTCGTCGCGATGTCGCGCACGTAACTCAGATAGCGCTCGCGTAAAGCCGGCACGGCGAGAAGCTTCGACCGCAGCGGCTTGCCCGCATCGTCGAGACCGACCAGTGGATCCAGGTCAGCGCCACCAGGTCCACCGAGACCGCCACGTCCGCCGCGCTGCGGATTGAACCCGGGCGGCGGCACGAAGAGGAGGTCTGGGCCGACGAACCCGCCAGGCGGTGGGGGTGGAGGCGGAGGCGGAGGTGCGCCGCCAGGCCCGCGACCCGGACCGGGACCCAGGCCACGGGCACCACTGAATGTTTCGTTCGCGTCGTGGGTCGTGATGTGGAACCGCCCCTTCGGATCCCGAAAGAGGCTGAAGTCGCTGGCACGCGTCCAGTAGCCGTCACCGTTGACGAGCGCCACATCCACGGCCAGGAACCTGAGCGTCTCGTCGATGTCGAGAATCGGCGCGAGCGCCGTCTCGAGTTGATCGGGCGGCGTGGTGTTGAGCACCCTGACCAGATTGACCAGCGCGCTCCAGGCCGCCGGGTCGTCTTTCGACTTGATCTCGTAGCCGCGTCGATAGGTCGCTGGATCGTCACCCAGGTACTGCAGCCCGCTGCGACCCTGCGGCGGCGCCTTCCATCGCGTACCGTCCGGCGTGCCGTAGAAATCACGGGCGAAGTCCTTGTTGAACTGCTGCACGCTCGGATAGACGCCCCAGCTCTCGCCGTTGATCACCACTCGGACAAAATTCGCCTTCGGCGCCGGCAGATACTCGCGCGCGATGTGGTTGTACAGGACCGAGCGCAGGAACGACGGGTCCTCGTTCGCGTTCAGCAGGTTGAAGGTCCGGTAGCCGCCCAGCTGCTGATTCTCGTGCACGAAGTCGAGCGAGACGTTGAGCGAGCGCTTCCGGCCCGCCGGCACGATGAAGTACGACGAGTTGCCACGGAATCGGACGCCGACGTCCTTGAACACCTTGCCGTCAACCGTGAGCGTGGCCGCTACTTCCACGTCGGTGTTATAGAAGTCGGCGAGCTCCGCCTCCCAGTCGGCGTTCTCGAATTCGAAGAAGAAGGTCCGCAGCGCCGACATGTCGTACGTCGGCGCGTTCGGGAACGTCTTGACATCTGCCGCCGCCAGGCGCGCGCCGGGTTCTGCGGGGGCCATGTTTCCGCGCCCCGGGAAGTTGAAGACGCCCCGGCCTCGCCCCCCGGACTGGGACGCGAGCGACGCGCGCGCCTCCTTCCGCTCGGCGGCGTTCAGGCGCTTGTCGCCGTCCTTGTCGAACTTCGCAACGAGTTGCGCCTCCGCGCCACCAGGCACTCCAATGAGGATGGGGCCTCCCTGCTGAACGGTAACCTGCTGGGCGGTCAGGCTGATGGAACCCGCGAGCGCACCGGCAACCGCCGCCGCGCCCACGACAACACGCAGGCAAGAGAAGTCGTGGAGCAACATAGGTAGGAGGATACTGCTACTGCCAGGCGAGGTGCAGCCCTACCAATCGCCGATTACCAGTCGTGCATGGTCCCGTCGAGCAGGCGCGCGACGGGCAAGTACGCCGGCTGATACGGGAACGTCGCTGCTAGCTTCTCGTCGATTTCCACGCCAAGCCCCGGCTTGTCGCCGGGATGCATGAGCCCATCCGCAAACGTGTAGCCGTGCGGGAACACGCGGTCGGTATCCGCCGAATGCGGCATGTATTCCTGGATGCCGAAGTTGTGGACGCTCAGGTCGAAGTGAAGCGCCGCCGCCCTGCAGACGGGACTGAGATCCGTCGCGCCGTGTGACCCGGTCCGCACCTGATAGAGCTCCGCGAGACTGGCGATCTTCCGCAGATGGCTGATTCCGCCCGCGTGCACGACTGTCGTGCGGATGTAGTCGATCAACTGCTCCTGAATGAGCTGCCGGCAATCGTGGATGGTGTTGAACACCTCCCCCACGGCCAGCGGCGTCGTCGTGTGCTGCCGGATGAGGCGGAAGCTTTCCGGATTGTCGGCAGGCGTCGGGTCCTCCAGCCAGAACAGTCGGTGCGGCTCGAGGTCGTGGCCGAGACGGGCGGCCTCGATCGGTCGCAGGCGGTGATGCACGTCGTGCAGCAGGTGCACGTCGAAGCCGAGCTCACGGCGGAGCCGATCGAAGAGAGGCTCGACACAACTCAGATATCGCTCGCTGCTCCACACCGTCTCGGAAATCGGTCCGCGCTGTGCCGGCTCGTACGCCGTGCCCGACGCCACGCCGTACACCTTCTGCATGCCGGGCACGCCGCACTGCGCGCGCACGGCCTTATAGCCGCGCGAGACGAAGCCGGCGGCAGCCTCCACCGCATCGTCAACCGTCTCGCCATTCGCGTGTCCGTAGACGAGCACCGCCTCGCGCGAGGCGCCGCCAATCAGCTGATAGACCGGCGTGTTGAGCGTCTTGCCCTTGATGTCCCAGAGAGCCGTATCCACAGCAGCGATTGCCGCCATGGTCACCGGACCGCGTCGCCAGTAGGCGCCCTTGTAGAGGAACTGCCAGATGTCTTCGATGCGCCGCGCATCGCGGCCTTCGAGCAGCGGCAGCAGGTGATTCTCGAGATAGCTCGCGACGGCCAGCTCACGGCCGTTGAGCGTCGCATCGCCAAGCCCGTAGACGCCGTCCTCAGTCTCGAGCTTGAGCGTGACGAAGTTGCGGCCCGGGCTGCAGACGATGACTTTTCCGCCGGTGATCTTCATGTATCTCCGCAGCGATTATCGTTGCACCCGCCCCGATGCGTCCCCTGCCGCGAGCCGCCGCACCTCGTCGACGCTCACGCGGTTGAAGTCGCCAGGGATCGAGTGCTTCAGCGCCCCTGCCGCCACCGCAAAGCGCAGCGACTCCATCGGCGCGAGCCCGGTCGCCGCTCCGTAGATCAGGCCGGCCGCAAACGCATCGCCGGCACCGATCCGATCGACGACGTGAATGTCGTAGCGCGGACCCTCGATCAGATCTGGAAGCGAGGCGCCACCGAGGAGCGCGCTCCACCCGTTGTCGCTCGCCGACCTGCTCTCCCGCAGCGTGATCGCCACCAGTTGCGGTCCGAGCTCGCAGACACGACGCGTGACGTCGCGATACGCGGCGGCCTCCACGCGACCGGTCTGCACATCGACTCCGGGCACATCCAGTCCGAGCGCTGATTGAATGTCCTCTTCGTTGGCGATCACCAGATGGACGTTCTTCAGCAACGGACGGAGCGTGGCCTGCGCGTCCGCGGGCGACCACAGCTTTCGCCGGAAGTTCAGATCAAGGCTCGTGGTGACCTTCGCCGAGCGAGCTGCGGCGAGGGCATCCGCCACGCAGCGGGCCGGCTTCGGGCCGAGAGACGGAGTGATACCGCTGACATGGAACCAGCTCGCGCCGCGCATGATATCGGCCCAGTCGATTGCCGCCGGATCGATGTCCGCGATCGCCGCGTGGGCGCGGTCGTAGATGACAGTAGAAGGTCTCTGGCTCGCGCCCGATTCAGCGAAGTAGATTCCGAGCCGTTCGCCACCGCGCAGCACGTGGTCGGTGCGGACCCCTTCAGCGCGCAGCGCCTGAATCGCGGCATCCCCTACCCCATGCGCCGGCACACGCGTCACAAAGATGCTGTCGAAGCCCCAGCGCGCCAGGCTGACGGCGACGTTCGCCTCCGCACCGCCAAACGTGGCCGACAGCGTCGGCGACTGCAACAGGCGCTCGAACCCCGGCGGGCTGAGCCGGAGCATGATCTCGCCGAACGTGACGACCTTCATGCTGTCGTAGCGTCCGGCTTCAGCCGGACCTCGTTTACGCTGGCCATGATTTGCTCAGCCCTCCGCGTGAGGCTGGCGAAATCTCCCGCCTTCACCGCCGCGGCATCGACGAGCGCGCTGCCGATTCCCACCGCCACGGCGCCCGCGCGAAGCCAGTCCGCTGCGTTGTCGATTGAGACTCCTCCGGTGGGCATCAGCTTGACCTGCGGCAGCGGCGCGCCCACGTCCTTGATGAACGTCGGCCCGAGCGCTGTTGACGGAAATACCTTCACGATATCCGCGCCTGCATCCCACGCGTCGAGGATTTCCGTGGGCGTGAAGCATCCGGGCATCGCCGGGACTCCGCGCTCATGACACGCCGCGAGCACCTCTCTCCTGAACACCGGGCTGACGACAAAGCGCGCCCCCGCG
>DATLLQ010000057.1:0-3955 GCA_035537775.1 Vicinamibacterales bacterium
GGCGCTGCCGAAGTTCACGAGCGGCTGGCGGCTCGGGACGCCCGACCTCGTGCTCGAGATGCCGCAGGAGTTCGAGGTGCCGGCAAGCGGACCGGACATCTTCAGGAACTTCGTGATCCCGTCGAAGCTTCTCGAGGACAAGTGGGTGCGTGCGGTGGAGTTCCGCCCGCGAGCGCGCACGGTCGTGCACCACGCGCTCTTCAACTACGTGCGCGGCGGCGCCTACGCGTCGATCGACGGCGCCGACGGCAAACCTGGATTCAGGGGGCTCGCGCCGATCGGCGCGAACCCGAACCTCACGCCCGCCGGACCGCTCGGCGGGTGGGCAGTCGGCGGCAGCCCCCGGTTCCTGCCCGAGGGCCTCGCGCTGCCAATGGGACGCGGTTCGGACTTCATCCTCCAGATGCACTTCCATCCGTCAGGCAAGGTCGAACGCGAGAAATCGACGATCGGGATCTACTTTGCCGAGAAGGCACCGGAGCGGACGCTGCGCAACCTGATGGTGCCCGGGCTGTTCGGCATCGGGTCGCTGGTCGAAATCCCCGCCGGCGAGCGCAACCACGTCATCGAGAGGTCGGTCACGCTGCCCGTGGACGTCAGGGTCTACTTCGCGAACCCGCACGCGCACTATCTCGCGAAGGAGTTCAAGGCCACCGCCACACTACCCGACGGATCGGCGAAGCCGCTCCTCTGGATCCAGGACTGGGACTTCAACTGGCAGGACGGCTACAACTACAAGGAGCCGGTGGTTCTGCCCAAGGGCACGCGCATCGACGTCCGCATCACCTACGACAACACGGCGAGCAACCCGCGGAACCCGAGCAACCCGCCGCAGAAGGTCTGGTGGGGCGAGCAGTCAACGGATGAAATGGGCACGATCGGCTTCGGACTCATTCCAGTGAGGCGCGAGGACGAGGCCGCGTGGAATACCTTCGCCCTACAGCAGCGGAACGGGACGCTCCTGGCGGCCGCCACGAACGGAACGCTGCAGAGGGTCGCGCAGAGTCTGGGAATAGACCTGCAGAACACCCCCGGCGCGGGCCAGGGCCTGGGGCGCCTGCTCGGTCGCGGACGCGGTCAGGGCGCGGCCCCTGCCCCGGCGGGCAACGCAGCCCCTGCAAATCCTGACAGCGGCGCGAAGCCGCGGTAATCAAGGAAAGTTATACAGAAGCCGAGAAACGGTTAGTGGTTGGTCATTCGTAATGGGGTCCCATTGAATCGAATCCTGCTGGCCGTCGTCCTGGTCGTCCTCTCGCTGACGTCCGCGTACGCGCAGTCCACTGACGAATCGCTCGAAGCCGGCTTTGCGGCGCTGCAGAAGAACGACGCCGATCGCGCGGCCACGCAGTTTCGCCGCGCGCTCGCATCCGAGCCCGATCACCCGGCGGCGCTCTACGGCGCGGGCGCGGCGGCGTACATGCTGGGGCGCCAGACGGATGCCATTTCATTTCTCAAGCGCTCGCTCGACATCGAACCGCGTCTGCTTCAGGCCTCCCGACTGCTCGGCGAGATCGCCTATCACCAGGGCGACCTGGACTTTGCGATCAAGACCTACGAAAAAGCTCTCAGCCTGGCACCCGGCAACGTCGACCTGCGGGAGCGTCTGAGCGCGTGGCGCAGCGAAGCCAAGGTCCACGACAACCCGCGCGCCCTCAAGGACGACCGCTTCACGATCCTGTTCGACGGTGCGACCGCGCTTCCCTCGAACCAGATGCTCGCCGAGCGGGCCACCACTGTGCTCCGCGACGCCTTCTGGCGCATCGGACAGACGCTCGGCTCATACCCCTCGAACCCGATCAACGTCGTGTTCTACACGGAGAAGCAGTTCCACGACATCACCGGCGCGCCCGAGTGGGCCGGCGGCGGCTTCGACGGCCAGATCCGTATGCCGGTCGCCGGCGCCACCCAGAACCTCCGCCAGTTCGACCGCATCCTGACGCACGAGCTCACGCACGCGATGCTGCACAGCATCGCGGCGCGCAACGTTCCCGCGTGGCTGAACGAAGGGCTGGCGATGCATTTCGAGGGTAACGACGCCGCGCTGTCGGAAAAGCGCCTGGCCGCCGCGCGCGTGTTCGTCCCGCTCACCAGGCTCCAGGGCGGCTTCACCGGGCTGACGTCAGCGCAGGCCGACGTGGCCTACGAAATGAGCGCCTTCGCGGCGAGCGCGCTGCTGACACGGATCGGCCCCGGCAACCTCCGATTCCTGCTGCAGGACCTCGATCGCGGAATCGAGTTCGACGCCGCCATCCAGCGATTCGGCCTCACGGTGACGGACTTCGAGGCGCTGCTCGCCAAGCGTGTCCGGCGTTAGCTAGTTGGATAGTTGGATAGTTCGTAGTAAGAACACTACCCACCGACGAACTACGAACTACCAACTGACTACGAACTATCTAACTATCTAACTATCCAACTGAATGGAAACCGCCACCATCAGCTACCGCGTAGCTGACTTCCTCAAGCAGTACCCACCGTTTCAGGCAATGGCGGATGACGACGTGCTGGCGCTGGCGGGCAGCGGACGCGTGCGGTTCCACGAGCGCAACGAGCACATCCTGTCGCAGGGCGAGGGGCACAAGCAGCACGTCTTCGTGATCCAGCAGGGCGTCGTCTCGCTCTGGGGCGAGACGAACGGCGTCTTCGAGCTTCGCGACGTGCGCGGTCCCGGCGACCTGCTCGGCGTCGAACGGTTCAACGGCGCCCCCGCATGCCTGCACTCGGCGCGCGCGGCCACCGACGTCGTCATCTATGCGCTGGACGCGGACGGGCTCGGCGCGCTGCTGGACAAGTATCCTGGCGCGAAGCAGTTCGTGTCGGCGTACAGCACGGTGACGCTGGACTATCAGGCGGCTGGCGAGCGGCGCCGCCCGGAGGATGTGTTCCTGCACGACGTGGTGAAAGCCGCGCGCATCATCACATGCTCGGCGCAGGACAGTCTGCGCGACGTCGCGCGTGCCTTCCGCGCCAACGGCGTGGAGGCGATGGCCGTGCTCGACGACAACCGTCGCCCCCTTGGCGTCATCACGTCCGCTGACTTAATCGGGTGGCTGGCGTATGGCGAAGGCGCAGCCGATCAACCGATCGCCAACCTGGTCGAACCGATCGTCGCCCTCTCTCCCCTCGCGTCGGTCGCCGACGGCGTCGTCACAATGGGCGCCGCCGGATCGGCAGCGCTGGCGATCACCGCTGACGGAACGGCTGAAAGCGACCTCCACGCCATCGTCACGGCTGCGGACCTGGCGACGGTGTTCGGCGATCAGCCGGTGTCGATCCTGCAGTCCGTCCGCCGAGCCTCCAATGCGTCCGAGCTTCGCGGACTGAATCACCGCGCCCGTGCATTTGCGCTGGAATACCTCGAAAGCGCCCGGTCCGTGGACTGGCTGGGAAGATTCGTCACGGTCTTCGACGAGTCGATGGTGAGCCGGGCCATCGTGTTGAGCGGCGCATCCGAGGCTGCAGGATGCTGGGCGTTCAGCGGGTCATCGGGACGCGGCGAATCGCTGACGCGGCTGATCCCGGAGCTGGCACTGATCGCCAGACGCGGAAGCACCGACGCCCCGGAGGCATGCCGGCGGGTCGGCGACCTTCTCGGCGAGTGCGACTACCTGTCGCGAACCGACCAGCCGTTCGAT
The DNA here is from genome assembly GCA_035537775.1 of Vicinamibacterales bacterium. Taxonomy (GTDB): domain Bacteria; phylum Acidobacteriota; class Vicinamibacteria; order Vicinamibacterales; family UBA2999; genus Gp6-AA40. The sequence goes on from DATLLQ010000057.1 coordinate 3,633, forward strand.
CCGTCGTTCTACGGCGCGACCGTTGACGAGTGGATCGGCAGGTTCGAGGGGTGGGTGCGTAATCCGATCCTCGAGCAGATGTATCTGGCGCGTGCACTCTTCGACCTGCGGTCGCTGCCGGGCCCGCAGGCCGCGTATCGCGAGATCGAGTCGGCCGTGGCCGGCGCGATCGATCGCGATTTCCTGCGAATCACCGCCAACGACTGCGTGGCGCGCCTGCCTCCGCTGACGTTCTTTCAGGACGCCGTCGTGGACGACATGGGCGAGCGGAGCACGACGTTCCAGCTCGATCGCAACGCCCTGACGCCGCTCGTGGACGTCGC
>DATLLQ010000058.1:0-3833 GCA_035537775.1 Vicinamibacterales bacterium
GCGCATCGCGGCTGCGGTAAGCACGCCTTCCGGCGCACCACCGGTGCCCATTACCGCGTGCACGCCGCTGCCGACGACGGCTGCGGCGATGCCGGCGGACAAATCACCATCGCCGATCAGCCGGATGCGTGCGCCCGACGCGCGAATCTCGTCGATCAGCTTGGCATGACGTGGCCGGTCCAGCACGATGACGACGAGATCTTCGACCCTGCGGCTATTGGCCTGCGCAATCGCGCGAAGGTTGAATCGAACCGGTGCATCCAGATCGACCACGTCGCGGGCACTCGGGCCGACCACCAGCTTCTCCATGTAGATGTCGGGCGCGTGAAGCAGCCCGCCGCTCTCGGATGCGGCGAGCACGGCGAGCGCATTGGGCGCACCCGTGGCACAGAGGTTCGTGCCTTCCAGCGGATCGACGGCAATGTCGACTGGCGGATAGGGCCCCGCCGTACCGTGGGCCATCCCGACTTTCTCGCCGATGTAGAGCATCGGCGCCTCGTCGCGCTCGCCCTCACCGATGACGATGGTGCCGTCGATCGGGACGGAGTCCATCTCCTGGCGCATGGCCTCTACGGCGACCTGGTCCGACTTGTGGCGATCGCCCTGCCCCATCGTGTGGGCGCACGCAATCGCCGCCTGCTCAACGACGCGCAGAAAGTCCAGCGAAAGGTCCGAGTCGAATTGCGATCCCGCTTCCATGGGCGCCGGTTTCGAAGTCGTGGTGGTCATCGTGTCTCCCACGCTGGCAGGTCGCAGCGCGTCGGTCTGTCCGTTCGATAGCCGAGCAGGTAGTCGGCCTGCATGATCTTATGAATCTCGCGCGTGCCTTCGTAAATGACTGCGCCCTTGCAATTGCGATAGAACCGCCCGACCGGATACTCGTCCGAATAGCCGTTGGCGCCGTGAATCTGCACTGCGTCGCCGGCCGCGCGCTCGGATGCCACGGTGGAGAACCACTTTGCCAACCCGGTCTCGCGCGTGTTCCGTCGTCCTTCGTTCTTGAGCCAGCCGGCTCTCAGCCAGAGCAGACGCGACGCCTGGTAATCGGATTCCATCTGCGCAATCAGCTCTTTGACCAGTTGGTGCGACCCGATTTCCACGCCGAACGCCTTCCGCTGCTTAGCGTAGTTTACGCTCGCGTCGCGGCACGCGCGAATCAGGCCGGTCGCGCCCGCGGCAACCGTGTAGCGACCCTGGTCGAGGGCGAACATGGCGATCTTGAAGCCCTCGCCCTCCTGTCCGACCAGGTTTTCAGCCGGCACTTCCACGCTATCCATCTTGAAGTGACCGGTGTTGCCGGCGAGGATGCCCCACTTCTCTGTCAGTGTTCCGCTCGAGAACCCCTTGAACGCGCGCTCGACGATAAACGCGCTCATGCCGGAGGGATCGCGCTGCTTCTTCTTCTCGAGATCTGTCCATGCGAAGACGAGGAAGTTGTCTGCGACGTCGGCGAGCGAGATCCACATCTTCTCGCCGGTGAGCTCGTACCGATCACCCTTCTTGATGGCGACGGTCTGGATGCCGCGAGCGTCGCTGCCGGCGGACGGCTCCGTCAAACCGTAGGTCGCGATCTTCTTCCCCTGCGACTGCGGCACGAGATACCGTTGCTTCTGATCCTCAGTTCCCCACGACAGCAGCGTGAGCGAATTCAATCCGACGTGAACCGACAGGATCACGCGCAGCGACGTGTCCACGTATTCGAGCTCTTCGCTCGCGAGGCCGAGGCACGTGTAGTCCATCCCCGCGCCGCCGTACTCCGCCGGGACTGAAATGCCGAGCAGTCCGAGCTCCGCCATCTGCGGCAGGATCCCGCGATCGAATCTGTGCGCACGATCGAGCTCACGGATTTTTGGCGCCACCTCGCGGGCCGCCCACTCGCGGACGGACTGCTCGAGCAGGCGCTGCTCCTCTGTCAGGTCGAAATCGAGCATCAGACCGATGGTGACACAGGTGCGGTGCTGGCGGGTTCTGGAGCCTTGCGGAAAAGGACTTCGCGAAGATTCGTCTTGAGCAGGAACTGTTCGACGATGCGCAGCGGCTCGAAGAGACGCTGGATGTCGCGATTGGGCAACGGGCGCTGCTTGGAACACGCGGCCGGGTACGGGCGGTGCTGCAGATTCAGCTTGTCGACGACGACATGCCGCGTGTATTCGGGCTTGAGGCCGGGCGGTGGCTCCGAAGTGCGGAAAAACGCCAGCAGTACGCCGTCGGGACGAAGCATCCGCACGAGCTGATCGGCCAGCGGCTTCGCAGATTTCTTATCAAGGTAGTCGAACAGGTCCCAGCACAGGATGCCGTCGATACTGCCCGACTCTTGCGGGAACCGCTTCATCAGGAACGCAGGAAACTGGTCGAGAAGACCGTCACGGACGTGACGGTCGATGTCCTTCGAAAGATCTTCGACGATGATCTTGCAGCCCAACTCCTCGCCAAAGAAACTGACGTTGGAGCCGACGACAGGACCAAGGTCGAGGAGGACCGGCTGAGCGCGCGCGCTTAGACCGGCAATGAAACGCGCCAACACCTTCGTTGGGTGGACGGGTGCATCCGAGGCACCAGCCTCCGACTCCGCGTGTTCCTTGCGACGACGGGAGAACAGATCTGAGAGCGCCACCGATCTGAGTGAGCCAGGATCTTTGGGACTGTTTGCGCAGACCCAAAGATCGCAGCTCGAGCGCGTTAGTGCGCGGCCGCCGCTGTGGCCTGAGTCGAGGCTGCCATCGACGTCTGCGCCTTCTCGGGCGGCGGGCTCGAAGAGGCCTTCTGCTGGCCCTGGCCCGGCTGCGCACCCTTGCGCTGCATGTCAACGCTACCTCGGAAGTGCGCACCCTCGGCAATCGCCACGCGCGGCGAGATGATGTCGCCGTCCACCGAGCCGCCGTCGCGGATGTCCACCTTTTCGGACGCCGTCACATTGCCATTGACTTCGCCGAGCACGATGACCGCCTTGGCAAATACCTGAGCCTTGATCTTGCCGTTCGGCCCGATCGTCAGGACGTGATCCTTCAGCTCGATTCGCCCTTCGACATGTCCCTCGATGGTCAGGTCCTCACTGCCGTTCAACTCGCCTTTGATGACAACCGACTTGCCGATATTCACAATGTCCCTCTCGATCCGCCGGGCATCCGGCTGCACCGCTGCCGGCCCGTTGACCGGCTGAGTGGATGCGGCTGTTGCCGGAGTCGCCGGTAGGCCGCTCGTCGGTTTCACCGCTTCATCACGCTTCCACATCTCGCTCCTCCGCCTCGATGGGCTCATCCTGGGCGTCGGCCGCCACTGAAAGGCTGGGCCCAGTCACGTCACGCATTCCGACACACCTCGTCGAAATCGTTGCCACGGACTCTCGAATACCCGAAAGCAGGGCTTCCTGGGCGGGAGTCCACTGAGTATATCGGCCGTTGAAAAATTATGTCTAGTCGTTCACCGCCAAGAATTACGTCTTATCGCCCGGATGACGCGTAGATCGCGGCTGTGGGCTTCGATTCTTTGAGTCCGATCAAAAGGTGAAGGGCGCCTGATGGTACATTGATGATTAGGCTCAGAAGATGTCCCGCATCTACCTCGACCATAACGCGACGACCCCGCCATCCGCGGCCTCTGTCGACCGTATGAGCGCCGTGCTCCGGGAGGAGTTCGGCAATCCGTCGAGCGTTCACCATTTCGGCCAGCGCGCCAAGGCCGCGCTGGACGAGGCGCGTTCTCAGGTGGCGGCGTTGCTCGGCGCAGACCCTTCCGAGATTGTGTTCACGGGCAGCGGGACCGAGGGCGACAACATCGCGATTCGGGGCGTGGCCGAGGCGCTCGAAGTGACCGGGCGCAAGCACATCATCGCC
>DATLLQ010000059.1:0-3848 GCA_035537775.1 Vicinamibacterales bacterium
GGATCAGTTCCTCGCCCAGCCGAAGGACGACATCCACTACGACGATGCGATCTGGCAGGGCGAGAACTACGGCAAGCAGACCACGTTGCGCACGTCGCTCGTCACCGACCCGAGCAACGGCCGCCTTCCGCCGCTGACGCCGGCGGGGCAGGCGCGTTCAGCGGAACGCGCGAAGCGAGGCGGTGCTGGCGGACCGTCCGACAGCGCACAGAGCCGTACGCTTGCCGAACGCTGCATCTCGTGGGGCAACGTCGGTCCGCCGATGATTCCGCCCACCTACTACGCCAACATGCAGATCATGCAGGCGGCCGATCACGTCGCCATTCGGCACGAACTGATGCACGACGTGCGTCTGATCAGGCTCGACGGGGCTCCGCGTCCAGGTCCCAGCGTGCAGTGGCTGGCTGGTGATGCGCGCGGCCGGTGGGAAGGCGACACGTTCGTCGTTGAGACCACCAACTTCACCGAGGAGACGCCCTTCAGAGGGCCGCCCCGAACGACGCGGCAGGACATCACGACCAGCACGCAGCTCAAAGTGACCGAGCGATTCACGCTGGTCGACCGCGACACGATTCGTTACGAGTTCACGGTGGACGACCCCGGTACGTGGACCCGCCCCTGGTCTGGTGAGATCCCGATGCGCCGGATCGAAGGGCCGATTTACGAGTACGGCTGCCACGAAGGGAACTACGGTCTTGCCAACATCCTGCGCGCCGCACGGGTTCAGGAGGCGAACGCACGATAAAATAAACCCATGCAGGATCTTATCCGGCAGCTCCTGGTCGAGCTGGGCGAGGACCCGGCTCGCGAGGGGCTGGTCCGGACGCCGCAGCGCGTCGAGAAGGCCCTCAAGTTCCTCACGAGCGGCTACGGCGCCGATATCGACAAAGTCCTCAACGATGCGCTCTTCACGGTGGACTACAGCGAGATGGTCATCGTGAAGGACATCGATTTCTACAGCCTGTGCGAGCATCACTTGCTGCCGTTCTTCGGCAAGTGCCACGTCGCGTACATTCCCCAACGACACGTGATCGGTCTCAGCAAGATTCCTCGACTGGTGGATGTCTTCGCGCGACGCCTGCAGGTGCAGGAGCGAATGACGAACCAGATCGCCGAGACCATTCGTCAGAAGATCGACCCGCTTGGCGTGGCGGTCGTCTGCGAGGCGACTCACCTGTGTATGTCGATGCGTGGCGTGGAGAAACAGAATTCGTGTGCAGTCACGAGCGCCATGCTCGGGTCGTTCCGCGACAACGCCCGCACGCGAATGGAGTTTCTCGAGCTGATCAGGGGAAGAGCGAGTGGCTCGTTGGCGACGAGTCCTGCCGGGCTCGCATGCGTGGCCGATTGAGAGCGAAATCAGCGTGCGAATAGCAGCCGTCCTGCTCGTTGCCGCGCTTGCCGGTCAGGTCTTGATATCAGCGCAGACCACGCAGACCAAGCGTCCGCCCGCGCGCCGGCCCACCGTGCCGCCCAAGATCGAAGAGGCGATGGTGAACTGCCCGACAGTGCTCGGGGAGGGAGCGAACACCGGTCGGATGTTTTGCGATGTCCTGATCGAGCGAGAACCCAGGGCTGGCATCATCATTCAGTTTCCGCCCCATACGGGCGACGTGACGCTCAGCTTCACGCTCCACAATCGGCACACGTATTCCGAGGAGGAGGTCAAGAACAAGCGTGCGTACCACCGCTACACGGCTTCGATCGGAGTGATGGCGCTGGACAACACGCTTCTCAGTCGCGCTGTCGTTCAGAACGAATTCCGCACGGCAGGCGATCTCGTTGACCGGGTGCGCGGCGGAAGCGGCGCGGGTGGGCTGAAAGCTGTCGCGCCCACCGGCGCCGAGAACATCGTCTTGACGATCCCCGAGACGGAGCAGGGTGTCAGCCTGCTTGGTGAGAAGTTGTCGGTGATCCACGTGGACGGCAAGGACGAGTTCACAACGCAGGGCCGCCCGATCGCTGTCATCAGCAACGTGATGATCGAGTATCGGCCTGCGCCGGCCCGGTCGGCGCCGGTGCGGCGTCAGTGATCTCGTGCCTTACCTGCAGGAGATGACTCGGACGGACGTCCGGGTCGCCTTCGGATCTTCGTCGTCGGTTACTTCGTTCAGTTTCTGAACAACGGCCGCAAATCCGCAGCGGTCGGGATCGAACAATCCCCACTCGTCCTGAGCAGGCCGCGTATTCGGCTTGGAGGGCTTCTTTGGGCCCTTCTTGTCGGAGCGCTTCCGCGATTTTTCGGGCTTCTCCTTGTTGACTGCCGGGAGTGCCTCGACTGGTGCAGGCTCGGCGGTCGCGATCTCGTGGAGCGGATTCGGCACGACAGCCGCCGGCGGTGCTGCGGCCTCGAGCGCGGACTCGAGATCATGAAGCGCCGGCGACGCGCTCAGCTCGTAGACGTCCTCTTCGTTTGGAGCGGCGCCGACTGCAGTCTCCGCCTCGGGCTCCTCGAGTGCGTCGATGTCGCACGTCAAGTCGACCTCGAGAGGCCCTCGGGTCTCTCCCGGTGTTTCTGACGTCGCAATTGGCTGTGCCGTCTGGTGTGCGATTGATGCCTGGCCCTGTTCTGCCACTGACTGCTCCGAGTCCACCAGAGGCGGCTCAGAGGGTTCTTCAATAGCGGTCTCGCGGCTGAAGAGCACCGACGACGGTGAGGCCTGGCGTTTTTTACCCCACGCGCCGCGGATGGCGGCCAGCGCAGCCTCGAACGATGCCGTTCGCCGTGGTGCTGGAGGCGCAACGGGGGGCGAAGGCGCAACGGGGAGCGGAGGCGCAACCGGAGACACGGGTTCAACGTGATCTCGGGCCGGCTCCTCTCGAGGCTCGATCGGCGCAAGATCGTACTCGACGATGACCGGCGTGGCCACGACGTCGGAAGCCTCGTCGACGATGGGCTGAACGTCGTCCGTCACCTGGTAGGCGATGGCGACCGGCATGTCCTCGTCTACGGCATCCTGCTGTTCGATGCAAGCTGCGGGTTCGTCGATCGGGACAGACGCAGAACCGGCGACAGTGTTGTCCGATTGGTCGTCGACCGACGCGAGCATCTGCAGGCTCGCATCCTCGACATACATCGGCGCTTGCTCTGCGTCGGGCCGTGGTGCCGGGTCACAATGTGCGACCGTGTCGGGCTGAGCCACGTCAGGCTCACCGTACGGCAGCACCTCGACATACATCGGCGCTGGCTCTTCGTCGGGCCGTGGTGCCGGGTCACAGTGTGCGACCGCATCGGGCGGAGCCACGTCAGGCTCACGGTACGCGAGCACCTGCTCATCTTCGTGTCGCTCTGCCGATTCGTCGAGGCTTTCCTCGTCTCCCGCCGGAGGCGCTGGTGCGACGTAAATCGGCGTCTCGTCCCGCGCCGGAGGCGCTGGTGCGACGTAAGTCGGCGTCTCGTCCCGGAATTCGTATTCGACGGGGTCCGCGGTGACAGCTTCGGAAGTGTACGACTCCGGCTCATACGCAGGTACGTACGTCGCCGTCACCTCGTGTGGCTCTGCGTCGGCAGGAAAAGTGGCTGGGGGCTCCGGAAATCTGTTGGTTGCCTGGCGCTCCTCGGCGGCCCGCGCAAGATAGACGGCGATCTCGTCGGCGAAGAAAGTGGGATCGCAGCCATCCGGCGCCGACTCGTTTCGGCGTTTGCGACCGAATGAGAACAGGCTACGGCCGGCTGACTTGGCCACGCCGAGGACAGGGATGCGCAGCGTTTGCACGTGCGCCCCTGCAGGTCCGATCTCGCGCAGATACTCTGCCAGGACGCCGTCGTCGAACGGGGACAGCAACGGCGAGGTCATGATGAGGTCAGGCACGCGCTCCGCGAGCGCTTGAAGCGCCTCGCCGGCGGA
>DATLLQ010000060.1:0-28370 GCA_035537775.1 Vicinamibacterales bacterium
TTTCGCATCTGACAACGCGCTTGTCGTTCTTCGGCGGCGAAGAGGTGGCGCTGATCTCGTTCAACAACCTGAATGGCGGGATCTGGTATTCAAGCGCGTTGAGCGGACAGGCCGTTGGCGGACGTGGGAAGCCGATCCGCAGTCTGGTTGACGCTTCGCACTACGAGATCGACACGACGCTCGACGGTACGTCGCTGCGTGGCACGACGACCGTCACGTTCACGCCGACGGTCGAGGGCGTTCGGGTGCTGCCGATTCACGTATTCCAACGGATGCGCGTCCGAACGGCCGCGACGGAGGGAGCGGGCGGTCCCGTCTCCCTCAGTGTGCTCCAAGGGGACGAGTCGGAGCTCGTCTCGAAGCGCGGAGTGAACGATGAGTCCGGTCTGGACGTTGCTCTCCAGTTTCCGGAGCCGCTCGCCAGGGGCACGCCGGTCAAGCTGACACTGGCGTATGAAGGGCGCGACCTGGTGGTGAAGGCATCCGGCGACAACGTCTATTCGGTCGGAGCACGCGACAGCTGGTACCCGAATCTCGGCATCTTCGACGACCTCGCGACGTACTCGATGACGTTCAGGTTTCCGTCCAGAAACGATCTGATCGCGGTCGGCGAGCAGGTCAGTGAGCGGACGGAAGGCAATCAGAAGGTGGCGGTCTGGCGCAGCCAGACACCGATTCGAGTGGCGGGCTTCAACTACGGGGATTATCAAAAGAGGTCACAAAGCGATTCGCAGACCGGCGTCAGCGCGGATGTCTTTGTCCTCGCCGGGCCGTTTGTGCAGATGGCGGGTACTCCGCTGGCGGACGCGTTGAACACCGCCCGCGTCGGCGGCCTGTATTTTGGTCCGATGCCGTTCCAGCGCCTGTCTCTCACACAGGTACCGCAAATGGGAGCGGCCCAGTCGTGGCCGACGCTCGTGTACCTGGCGTCGGCATCATTTGTCGGTGGCAGCGACTTCGCGCTTGGCTTCGGCGGAGTCGATCCGCGTACGCTCCAGAGTCTCAAGGAGTACGGAAACACCGTCGCCTGGCATGAGATCGCCCACCAATGGTGGGGGCACCAGGTAGGCTGGGCCAGCTATAGAGATCAGTGGCTATCGGAGGGCTTTGCCGAGTTCACATCGGCGCTGCTGCTGGAGGTCAACAGTGGCCGGAAAAAGGCAGACTCGTACTGGGAGCTGAAGCGAGTCGAGGTGTTCGGCAAGACCACCGGCGTGGCAAATCACGAGGCCGGCCCGATTACCCAGGGTACTCGCTTGCGCACGCATCGTTCACCCCAGGCGGGGCAGGCGATCATGTACTCGAAGGGCGCCTACATCGTGCACATGCTTCGCATGATGATGTACGAGGACGGGCGACCCGATCCAGATGCGCCCTTCAAGGCGATGATGGCGGACTTCGTGAAGACCTGGTCCGGGCGGAATCCCTCCACTGACGACTTCAAGGCCGTCGTCGAAAAGCACATCACGCGGGACATGAACCTGGCTGGCGACGGCAAACTCGACTACTTTTTCAATCAGTGGGTCTTCGGTACGGACATTCCCACACTCGGCGCGAAGCTCGAAGCGACCGACATCGGTGGCGGAAAGTACAGGATCTCGGGGACGATTACGCAGGCCGGCGTGCCTGCGGAGTTCCGAACGCGGATCCCGATTTACCTGGACTTCGGCGACGACCGCCTGCCGCGCCTCGGCTCGATCGCTGTCACCGGCTCCACGGCCGCGAAGATATCTGTTGAAGTGAGCCTGAAGCAGAAACCGCGTCGCGTCCTGATCAACGGATTCCACGACGTCCTCAGCAAGTAGCCTTTTCGATCGCAGCTGTTAACCTATCTCCCGGTGGCGAACTACACAGCAAAAGACATCACGGTTCTCGAAGGGCTCGAGCCGGTCCGCAAACGGCCGGGCATGTACATCGGTGGCGTCGGCACCGCGGGCCTCCACCATCTGGTCTGGGAAGTCCTCGACAACGCCGTCGACGAAGCCATGAACGGCTTCGCCTCCAACATCGTCGTCACGCTGCACAAGGACGGGAGCTCGATCACCGTCACGGACGACGGCCGCGGCATTCCGATCGACAAGCACCCGGCGACGAAGAAGAGCGCGCTCGAGGTGATCTTCACGGTGCTTCATGCGGGCGGCAAGTTCGAGCAGGGCAATTACAAGACCGCGGGCGGACTCCACGGCGTGGGCGCAAGCGTGGTCAACGCGCTGTCCAGCGATCTTCGGGCGCAGGTGAAGCGCGACGGCACCTTGTGGGAGATGTCGTTCAAGCGCGGCAAGCCCACCGGCCCGCTGAAGAAAGTGGGAGCGGCGCGCGGGACCGGGACCACTGTGTACTTCCATCCCGACTCCACGATCTTTCCGAAGATTGAATTCGATCCGGCGTTGATCCGCGAGCGGCTCGAGATAGTCAGCTACATCCACAAGGGTGTGCGCGTCACGTTCGAGAACGAGGCCGAGGGCGGCAAAGAGGTGTTCCAGCACCAGGAGGGGCTGTCCGACTTCGTCAGGAAGATCGTTGCGGAACGCGGCGCCAGACCCGTTCACGAGGCGGCCTTCGTCCTCGAACGCGAGAGCGGGCCGCGCATCGACCTCGTCATGCAGTGGACTGAGTCGACCGACGAGCACGTGCGCAGCTATGTCAACGGCATCCCGACGGGTTCGGGTGGCACACACGAGAACGGGCTCAGAGCCGGCATTGGCAAGGCGGTGCGGAACTACATCGAGACCCACAACCTGTCGCCGAAGGGGGTCACCCTCGTCACCGAGGACATCCGCGAGGGGCTGACAGGGGTGCTCAGCCTGTTCATCGAGGAGCCGCAGTTTCAGGGACAGACCAAGGATCGGCTGAACAACCCCGAGGTGCTCTCGAACGTCGATTCGGCCGTCCGGCCCGCGCTCGAGCACTGGCTGAATCACAACCGGACGATCGCCGAGGCGATCGTGGCGCGCATCATCCTCGCGGCGCGTGCGCGCGAGGCGAGCCGCGCCGCACAGGCAGAGGTCACGCGCAAGACCGCGACGTCGGGAAGGCTCAATCTCCCCGGCAAATTGAGTGATTGCACGACCTCCCATCGCGGCGACAGCGAGCTGTTCGTGGTCGAGGGAGACTCTGCCGGCGGTTCGGCGAAGCAGGGGCGGGACCGCGCCCGTCAGGCGATCCTGCCGCTCCGCGGCAAAGTGATGAACACCGAGGGGATGGCGCTCGCGAAGGTGCTCGAGAACAAGGAGCTCGCCGATCTGGTCACCGCGCTCGGCTGCGGGATGGGCAAGAGCTTCGAGCTGTCGAGGCTGCGCTACGGGCGCGTCATCATCCTCGCCGACGCAGACTCAGACGGCCACCATATCGCCACGCTGCTTCTGACCTTCATCTATCGCCACCTGCCGCAGCTGATCTCCGCCGGCAAGGTGTTTCTCGCGCAGCCGCCGCTCTATCGCATCGACGTCGGCAAGGACACGTTCTGGGCTCTGGACGACGCGCAGCGGGACCGGCTGGTGAAGCAGCATGGAAACGGGCGCGGCCGGCCCGAAATCACGCGCTTCAAGGGCCTGGGCGAGATGATGCCGAAGGTGCTGTGGGACACGACGCTCAATCCGCGGACGCGCCGCCTGTTGCGCGTGGAGATCGTCGATCACATCGTGACCGATCGCGTGATCAACGAGCTGATGGGCAAAGACGCGTCGGCGCGCTTCCGCTTCATCATGGACAGAGCCGAGGAAGCGCAAGAGCTGGACGTCTGACATTGCAGGATTTGCGATCTGTGATTGGTGATTAGTTGGCGATTTCTGACTGGTGATTGGTGATTGAGAGAGGAATTGTTCGATTTCTTGCGAATTGAACGGTTGGTTCGCCGGATGCAATTCAACCGGGCATGGACCCCGCCCAACTGAGAGATCGAACGAAGAAATTCGCTGTCGACACGATCCGTCTTGCGAAACGGCTCCCGAACGATCGCATTACCAACCGAATAGCCAGCCAACTCACCGATTCGGCTGGAGCCGTCGCCGCCGGCTATCGGGCTGTCTGCCGCGCACGATCGCGTGCTGATTTCATCTACAAACTGGGAAACACCATCGAAGAGGCGGACGAATCGGCGGTGTGGCTGGAGATTCTGACGGAGGCCGAACTCAGTCCAGGCTCCGAGACTGCGCCTCTCTGGTCAGAGGCAGATGAGCTCGTCCGAATCCTCGTACGATCGCGCGAATCAACGGAAGGCGAAACGCACCCCCTGAATCACGAATCGCCAAATTGCCATTCAAAAACGATTCACTAGCCGTGTAAATCGTTAATCACGAATCATCGTAGTACACTCCGGCTTTTCGTGGCATCAGGGACTACTACCAAACCAAGGAAGTTCGACCGTTCGATTGTCGAAGGCCCCATCGGTCCTGCCGTCTGGCGGCTGGCGTGGCCGACGATGCTGCAGAACGTCATTGCCGGTCTGCAGGGCATCATCGACCACGCGATGGTTGGCCACTTCATCGGCTATACGGCCAACGCCGCCATCGGCGTCAGCTGGCAGATCATCCTTGTCGTCATCGTCTTCATCAGCTCGGTGTTCACCGGGATGGCGGTGCTCGTCGCGCGATTTGCCGGCGCCAACGACCACGACAAGGTCAACCGGACGGTGTATCAGGCATTCCTGACGGCTGCCGGATGCTCGGTCCTGCTCGCCGCAATCGGCTACTTCGTCTCGCCGACGCTGCTGGCCATCGTCAACGCTGCTCCCGAGGTCCGCGGCGAGGCCCTGCCGTTCCTGCGGACGATGTTCCTCGGCATGTTCGGCATGATGATGTTCTTCATGCTGAGCGGTGCGTTCCGCGCCGCCGGCGATCCGCAGACGCCGCTGCGGCTCGGCGTCACGATGACCGTGCTGACGGTCATCTTCAACGTCATCCTGATCCCGGCATTCGGCACGATCGGCGCCGCGTTCGGCACCATCGCCAGCAGCACGCTCGTGTCGGTCTACGGCATGTGGCGCCTCACCCGGCCGCATTCGGTGATCCACTTCGAGCGCGGCATGAGCCTGAAGCCGGATTTCACGATCATCCGATCGCTGTTCCGCTTCGGCCTGCCGACCGGCGTCCAGGGGATTGCGATGAACATCGGCGGCGTGCTGCTGCTGCGCTTCATCGGATCGCTCGAGCAGAGCGCCGCAGCGCAGGCGGCCTATGCCGTTGGGTATACGGAGCTCTTCTCGCTGATCACGTGGACGTCCGTCGGGCTGATGGGCGCCTCGGCGACCATCGCCGGCCAGAACCTCGGCGCTGGAAATGCGGAACGTGCAATCGACGGCGTGCGCGTCGCATCACGTTTCGGTCTCTGCGTGGCTGCGTTCATCGGCGTGCTGTTCCTGTTGATCCCGCGATACCTGCTCGCGGTCTTCGGCATGGACGATCCGACGGTCATCGGGCTCGGGCGCTCGCTGCTGGCATATCTCAGCGTGTCTGGCCTGTTCATCACTGTGGCCTTGAGCTACACCGGCGGCCTGCAGGGAACCGGCGACACGCGCAGCCCGCTCTATATCTCGATCATTTCGCAGGTCGTCATACCACTCGGTCTCTGCTCGGCGTTTCAGGCCAGCCGTGGCCTGCAGCCGACCGACATCTGGCTGGCCATCGTCGTTGGCCACTTCACGCGCGCAACACTGAGCGTGATGCGATTCCGCCAGGGCAAGTGGCGGAATATCGCGGTGGATATCGAGCCGGCGAGGCCGTAGGGCGGCGCGCGCAGTCCCTGGTGCCTGGACCTTAGTACCTGGTCCGTCCCTGGTACTTTGTCCGTACATGGTCCGTCGTCCTCGGTCCGCGGGCGTAAGATCGGCGCATGGCCTTCTTCGGAATTCCGCGCGTCCCTGCCCCCGTCAACGACGTCAACCGCTCCTACCTCCCCGGTTCCCCCGAACGAGCTGAGCTGAAGGCGAAACTGAAGGAGATGTCGTCGCAGCGCGTCGACATCCCGGTCGTCATTGGCGGCAAGGAGATCCGCACCGGGCGCACACAGTCGGTGGTCATGCCGCACAACCATCAGCACGTGCTCGGCGAGTGGCACGCCGCAGGGCCGGAGCATGTACAGCAGGCGATCGCAGCAGCAGCCGAGGCGCGGCGTGAGTGGGCGAGCTGGGCGTGGCATGAGCGGGCAGCGGTGCTTCTGCGGGCCGCCGAGCTTCTGACGACAACGTGGCGGGCCACAATCAACGCGGCGACGATGCTCGGCCAGTCGAAGAACGTGTATCAGGCGGAAATCGACGCCGCTTCGGAGATGGTCGACTTCTGGCGGTTCAATCCGTTCTACGCCCAACAGCTCTACGAGGAGCAGACGATCAGCAGCCACACGATGTGGAACGCGCTCGAATACCGAGCGCTCGAGGGGTTCGTCTACGCCGTCACGCCGTTCAACTTCACGTCGATCGGCGGCAACCTGCCGACGGCGCCGGCGCTCATGGGCAACACCGTGATCTGGAAGCCCGCTTCGAGCGCGATGTTGAGCGGGTACTACATCGTGAAGCTGCTCGAGGCGGCGGGACTTCCGCCGGGCGTCATCAACTTCGTTCCCGGCAACGCCGTCGAGATTTCCAACATTCTTCTGGATTCTCCCGATCTGGCGGGGGTTCATTTCACCGGCAGCACGGCGGTGTTTCAGTCGATGTGGAGCAAGGTTGGCGAGAACATCGGCCGCTACCGGACGTATCCGCGCCTTGTCGGCGAGACAGGCGGCAAGGACTTCATCGTCGCCCACCCATCAGCCGATGTGCAGGAGCTGTCGGTGGCCATCACGCGCGGTGGATTCGAGTACCAGGGCCAGAAGTGCTCGGCGGCCAGCCGGATCTACGTGCCGCAGTCGCTCTGGCCGGAGGTCAGGGACCGTGTCGTGGCGATGATGCGCGGAATCAAAGTGGGGGACGTCGCGGACTTCAGGACGTTCATGGGCGCGGTAATCGACCGCAAGTCGTTCGAGAAGATCAGCGGCTACCTCGCCGACGCGAAGAGCAACGCGAAGATCATCCAGGGCGGCGGCGTGTCAGACAAGACGGGCTACTTCGTTGACCCCACGCTGGTCGAGGCGCCGGAGCCTGGATACCGACTGATGTGCGAGGAGATCTTCGGGCCGGTGGTGACGGTCTGGGTCTATCAGGACGCCGCGTGGACGGACACTCTTGCGGTGATCGACCGGACGTCTCCGTACGCACTGACCGGGGCCGTGTTCGCGAGGGAGAGGGCGGCGGTGCACCAGGCGGCGTCGGCGTTGAGGAATGCCGCCGGCAACTTCTACATCAACGACAAGCCGACCGGCGCGGTGGTCGGGCAGCAGCCCTTTGGCGGCGCAAGGGCGTCCGGGACCAACGACAAGGCTGGCTCGAAGCTGAACCTGGTTCGCTGGGTCAGCGCGCGGACGATCAAGGAGACGTTCTCGCCGCCGCGCGAGTACACGTATCCGTATATGTCAGAGGAGTAGCGGCGAGGCACCCCCGAAGGGGTGCCCTACGAAAACTATTCGATTTTGAGCAGCTCGACGTCGAAGACGAGCATGCCCCGGGGCTGGCCGGCCTCTCCCTTGTAGGCAAGGCTCTCGGGGATCCACAAGCGCATTCGCTGGCCTTCGACCATCAGTGCCACGCCCTCGGACCATCCAGGAATGAAGCTGCTCAGCTCGAGCGTGACCGGCTTGCCGCGTATGACGGTGCTGTCGAACATTTTTCCGTCCGTCGTCCAGCCCGTGTACTCCACGGTGACCTTCGACCAGGCGGCGGGGTTCCGCGCACCGGTTCCGACGCGCAGCACCTTGTAGGCCAGTCCCGTTGACGTCTTCTTGGCGTCGCTCGGCGGCTGCTTGACGTCAGCCGGCGCGACTGCCGGATTCGGCTGCGTTCCGATCAGCTCGATGTCGAAGACCACAGTGCCGGCTGGCCGGCCGCTCTGGCCTTTGTAGGCAAGGCTCTCCGGAACCCAGCAGCGGCGTTTCTCGCCGATCGCCATGAGTTGCACGCACTCCCGCCAGCCGGGCAGCGCCTTGTCCAACGGAAACGTCGACGGACCGCCACGCGCAATCGAGCTGTCGAACATCCGCCCGTCGTTCGCAACCCAGCCCGTGTAGTGAACGGTGACGAAGTCCGTTGGCGCCGGCTTCACGGTGCCCGTGGGCGGCGTCAGCACGCGAGAGGTCAGCCCTGAGGCCGACTTCACGGCGTCATCCGGCGGCGCTGTCAGGTCCGGCGGCGGCGTGTAGGGGGAAACCTGCGCTCCGGCGCGAGCCGTCAACGCGAGGAGGAGGAGTCCGCTCAGAATCAGTCGCTTCAACATGAATCAGCTTTCGAGCAACAAATGACCCGGGTCTTCGATGTATTCCTTGACCTTCACGAGAAACTGAACCGCCTCGCGGCCATCCACGATGCGGTGATCGTACGACAGCGCGACGTACATCATCGGCCGTATGACGACCTGGCCGTTCAGCGGCACCGCACGGTCCTGAATCTTGTGCAGGCCGAGGATGGCGACCTGCGGCGGGTTCAGGATCGGCGTGCTCAGCAGTGACCCGAAGACACCGCCATTTGTAATAGTAAACGTTCCACCCTTGAGGTCCTCGAGGGTCAGCGTACCGTTGGCGGCCTTTGCCGCGAATTCGCGAATGGCGAGCTCGAGCTGGGCGAACGACAGTCGATCCGCGTCCCGGATGACCGGGACCACGAGGCCCCCTTCGGCGCCGACGGCCATGCCGATGTCGAAGTAGTTCTTGAAGACGATCTCGTTGCCCTGAATCTCGGCGTTGAGCGGCGGAAACCCACGCAACGCGGCAATGCTCGCCTTGACGAAGAAAGAGGCGATGCCAAGGCCGACGCCGAACTCCTTCTTGAACGCTTCCTTGCGCCGTTCGCGGAGGTTCATGATCGCCGTCATGTCCACCTCGTTGAACGTCGTCAGCATTGCGGCGTTGTGCTGGGCTTCGACGAGGCGGCGGGCGATCGTCTCGCGCCGCTTCGACATCCGCTCGCGGCGCTCGGTGCGATCGGAACCAGGGCGTGCGGCAGGGCCGATCACTGCAGGCCGCGCAACGGCCGGGACCGGCGCCGCAGGCGCACCCTTCGTACCCAGGGCCTCCTTGACGTCCGCCTTCATGACGCGACCACCCGAACCGGAGCCTGAGACCGACGCGAGATTCACGTCGTGCTCCTGGGCAACTCGCCGGGCCGTGGGGGTGGCACGCTGCTGATCGGCGGCTGGCGCGGGTTCAGAGGACGCAGGCGCGTTCGAGGACGCCGTACCTGACCCGTTCCCGGACGACGGCTGCGCCGAAGCACTCACTGTTTCGTCGACCACGGCGAGAAGCTCGCCGATTTTCACGTCCTCGCCTTCCTTGCGCTTGATGCTGGCGATGATCCCACCGCTGTCGGCATTCACCTCGAGGTCAATCTTCTCGGTTTCGAGCTCGACAAGAGGCTCACCGACGGCGACGCTGTCGCCTTCCTTTTTCAGCCAGCGCGCGATGCGGGCTTCGACGACCGATTCTCCAAGCTCAGGAACGACGATGTTGCGCATGGGTTGTTCTTACTGTTTCGAGCCGGCCAGGCTGCGAACCTGCTTCGACAGCACCATGGACGGATCGGCGGGAGCGACGTCGAGGTCGAACGCCTGCTCGACGAGAAGCTTCTGATTCAACTGATGCCACGCGGCGGACCCTTCGGACGGGCTCGAGCTGCGCGCCCGGCCGATGTAGCGAAGCGGGCACTTGTCGCCAACCATTTCATCGAGCAACGGCCGCAGGAACTCCCAGGCGCCCATATTCTCGGGCTCCTCCTGAAGCCATACGACGTCGCGCAGGGCTGGATAGCCGTTGAGCACCTCGCGCAGGGCCACATGCGGGAAGGGATAGAGCTGCTCGATCCGGCAGATGGCCACATGACTGGCGGCCTTCCGCTGCTCGCTGGTCGTCAGATCGACGAACACTTTTCCACTGCAGAGGACGAGCCGCGTGATGCTCTTGGCCCGCGTCCTTGCCTCCGCGTCGTCAATGACCGATCGGAAGATGCCTTCTTCCAGTTCGGCCGGCGTTGACGCGACGGCCGGGTGCCGCAGGAGGCTCTTCGGGGTCAGGACGATCAGTGGGAGCGGGTCGCGGCGGAGCAACGCAGCCTGCCGGCGAAGAAGATGGAAATACTGAGCGGCGGTCGTGCAGTTCACCAGGCGGAGGTTCTTGTCGGCCGCAGCCTGCAGGAAGCGCTCCGGGCGCGCGCTCGAATGTTCCGGTCCCTGTCCTTCGTAGCCGTGCGGAAGGAGCAGCACGAGCGAGGGCAGCAGTCCCCACTTCGCGCGGCCGGACGTCACGAACTGATCGAGGATGACCTGCGCGGAGTTGATGAAGTCGCCATACTGCGCTTCCCAGATGACCAGACGCTCTGGTTCCTGAATGTTGTAGCCGAACTCGAATCCGATCGCGGCGTTCTCTGACAGCGCGCTGTTGTGGATCTCGAACGAGGCCTTCGCCTGCGAAAAGTCCTGGAGCGGCACGAACTGATGACCGTTCTCCGCGTCGTGGAAGACCGCGTGGCGCTGGCTGAAGGTGCCGCGCTCCACATCCTCTCCTGTCAGCCGGATTGGGATTCCGTCGGCAAGGATCGTCGCGAACGCCAGTTCCTCGGCGGTTGCCCAGTCGACGGTTCGCTCGCCTGAATTCGTCAACGCATTGCGCCGCCGCTGACGTCCGCGTTCGAGCTTCTTGTGGATTGTGAAACCGGACGGAGGGGTCAGCAGACTCTCGTTGATCTCGCGAAGCAGCGTCAGTGGCACTCCGGTCGCGGTGCGACCGGCGACGCCCGCCGGGGCGGGCTCGGATGCAGGTGCGACGAAGTCCTGCTCGGGCTTCAACGATGCATAGATGGTCTCGAGCTTGGCAAAGTGATTCTTGACGAGCGCGTCAGCTGACTCCGGTGTCTGCGAGCCCTGCTTAATCAGCGTATCTGCAAAGATCTCGCGGACGGTCGGATGAGCGCCGACCGCCGTGTACATCACCGGCTGCGTGAACGACGGTTCGTCGCCCTCATTGTGCCCATGCCGCCGGTAGCCGACCAGGTCGATCAGGAAGTCGCGCCGGAAACGGATGCGGTATTCCCAGGCCATCCGCGCCGCCTCGAGGCAGGCAACCGGATCGTCCGCGTTGACGTGGACGATCGGGATCTTGAAGCCGCGGGCGAGGCCGCTCGCATAGCTGGTGCTGTAGGACTCGCCAGGTGTGGCCGTAAACCCGATTTGATTGTTCGCGATGATGTGAATCGTGCCATCCGTGTCGTACCCGGCCAGCCTCGACAGGTTCAGTGTCTCAGCGACGATGCCCTGGCCCGGGAACGCCGCGTCGCCGTGAATGAGGATCGGCAGCGTGCTGGCGCCTTCGAATCGCGGGCTCCCGGGACGGTTGGCCACGGTGCCTGCAGCCCGCGCCATGCCGACGACCACTGGATCGACCGCTTCGAGGTGGCTCGGGTTGGGCGCCATCGTCACGTGCATCTGCCCGCGCGGCGCAGAGGTGCGCGCGCCCGCGTGGTATTTGACGTCGCCCATCCAGCCCAGATCGAGCCGCAGCGCGTGCGCGGCCACCGGATCCTTGAACTCGGCAAGGATCTGCGCGTACGGTTTCTGCAGCACGTGCGCCAGCACGTTGAGCCTGCCTCGATGCGCCATCCCGATGAACGTCTGTCGCGTTCCGCTGTCGGCCGCGCCGCAGAGCATCTCATCCAGAATCGGCACGAGCATGTCCACGCCCTCGACCGAGAAGCGTGTCTTGCCCGGGAAGGTCCGGTGCAGGAAGTGCTCGAATACTTCGACCTGCGTGATGCGCTTGAGGAGAGCGGCGGTGCTGGCGGCGTCCATCGGCGGCAGGAAGCGGCCCGACTCGGCGGCGGTTCGCAGCCATTCCCGCTCCTCCGGCACGAACACGTGGGCGATGTCGAATCCGGTGGTCGAGCAGTAGATGCGCCGCAGTTTTTCGATCGCGTCGTACGCGTTGGCAGACGCTTCCGCGACCGGCCCGCCGACGAGCGACGCCGGGAGTTTCCTCAGGTCCTCATCGGTGATGCCATGCGCGCGCGGCGAGAGCGATGGATCGCCAACTGGCGCGGAACCCAACGGATCGATCTGGGCGGCGAGATGACCGTAACGTCGAATGGACTCGACGAGGTTGGCGGCCGCAACGACGATGCGGATGTCGAGGCCGCCAGTCTGAAGAGAGGCCGATCCAGACGGCGCAGTCGCGGCTTCACGCGGCGTCCAGCCCTCGAAGGCCTTGCGGGTTTCCGGATCGACAGACGCGGGATCCTGCCGGTAACGCTCGTAGAGCTCGAGAACGTACGCGGCGTTGACTCCCGCGAACTGCCCAAGGTCCATAACCTTCTTATCGTAACTCGGTTGGTTTGCCCCAGCCGGCTGCAGGCCGCGGTTTCTCTCTATTTCACGCGTAGAATCGCGAGATGAAGGTCTCGTGATCCGGCTGATCGGCATCGACGTTGACGGCACGCTGCTCGACAGCCGCGGCCACCTGCCACCCGCCAATCGCGACGCCATTTTTGAAGCCGTCGCGGCGGGCATTCACATTGCGCTCGTCACCGGCCGGAGCTATCCGTTCGCGCGGCCCGTCGCCGATGCGCTTCCGGAATCCATCACGCTCATCGTCAGCAGCGGCGCCGTGGAGAGGTCCATGGACGGCACGGTGCTCGCGCGCCGCCTGCTCGATCGCCGCGTCGCCGCCAGCGTTCTCGAGGCCACACGGCCGCATCGCGACCACGCCGCGCTCGTCTTCGACCGTGATGAGGCCAATCAGATCATCTTCGAGACGATGGACTGGGAGCACCCGGGACGGAAGGCGTACTGGCTGCGCAATCAGCACTTGATCGGACAGGCGGTTCCACTCGAGGGTGCGCTTGTCGAAGACCCGGTCGAGGTGATGTTCAACGGCGCGGCTGCCGCCATGCGCCTGCTCACCGAAGCGCTTCGCCTGGACGCCGGTGAGTTCGCTGTGGCTCTTACCGAGTACGTGCATCGCGACTTTTCGCTCGTCGACGTGACCGCGCCGACAGCGACGAAAGGCCAGGCGCTCGCGTGGCGGGCGGAGCAGCTCGGCCTGCAGCGAGACGAGGTGATGGCCATCGGCGATAACTTCAACGATCTCGAGATGCTCGAATACGCCGGCACGCCGGTCGTGATGGCAAACGCCGTCGAGGGTCTTAAGCGTCCTGGTTGGTCTGTCACCCGGCATCAGGACGATGCCGGGTTGGCGCACGCGATTCGGAAGTTTGCGCTGTAAGGCTCAGTTGGCCTTCGAAGGGGTTGCCTTGGCAGTCCCCTTCTTTTCGACCTGAATCTTGCCGTTGAAGGTCGCTCCCTCGCGAAGGACGACCGACGGGGCAACCAGCGTCCCTTTCACCGTTGCGGTCGGGGTGAGTTCCACTCGTTCGCCCGCCGCGACCTTGCCGGCCATGGTCCCGTGAATGGTCACGTTCGTGACGTCAATATCGGCCTCGATCCGGGCCGTTGGCGCCACGAGGAGCGTGCCCTGCACCATCGAGATCTGCCCCTTCACCTGGCCGTGGATCGTAATGTCTTCTCTGCTCGTTACCTCGCCTGTGATCACGAGGGATGTGCCGATGGTGGTCATGGGTTGAATGTCCTAATCAGAATGGCTGGCGGAATGTGCCGGGCCCTTAGGTTTTTCGGCGCAAACGACTCAAACCGATAGGAGAGGTACATACTCACATGCCGACGCCTGAGCAGGAGAAACGGATCGGATTTGGACTCATGGTCCAGCCCTTTGTAGCCGCGTCGTTGGCGCTCGCCCTTTTCCCGCTCATCGAGTACACGGGCCGATTCGTCTACGGCGGCCGCTCGAGCAATTTCCTGGACGCAGCGATTGGGTTTGCTGTCCTGACGGGCGTCGCCGCCAGTTTCGTTACAGGTTGCCTCGCGTACCCCCTGCTCACCTGGCTCCTCAGGCGAGGGCCTTTGACCCTGCGGCAGACGCTTCTCGGCGGCGTTGCACTGGGAAACGTCCCCGCCGGCCTGCTCCTCGTCGCGCTCGCTGCGTGGCGCCTCACTCGTGGTGAGACACCAACGCTGGCGAGCCTGGCATACGGTCCAGCCGGCCTGTTGCGGATCATCGGGCTTGGTTCGACTCTGGGAATCCTCTCCGCGGCCGTCTTCTGGTGGATCGGCGGTCGCTACGTGAGCCGGACATAGCCCTCTTGCCGTAAGATCCGTCCCGCCTGGAGGGAAGTATGCGCGGCTGGACAACATCACTGCTTGTAATGGTTGCGGTCGTCGCGGCCAACCTGATTACGCTTGGCCAGAATGCACCACGAGTCACCGTGTATCAGGGGGCACGTCTCATCAACGGCACGGGTGGCGCCGTTATCGACAACGCCGCGTTCGTTGTCGAGGGCGGACGGTTCACGCAGGTGGGACGGTCTGATGCCGTGAAGGTCCCTGCGGACGCGGCCCGCGTCGATCTCGCCGGCAAGACGGTCATCCCGGCGATCATCGACTCGCACGTACACCTCAGCGACAATCGCGACGCCCTCGTGCAGGACCTGCAGCGCCGGGCGTACTACGGCGTCTCGGCTGCGATGAGTCTCGGGCAGGACGCAGGGCAGCTGCCGTTCCAGATTCGCGCCGAGACCATTCCGAACGCCGCACGATTCTTCACCGCCGGACGCGGCATCACGATGCCCGAGCCCGGTCGGAACACGGTGCCGTACTGGATCAGCACGCCGGAGGAAGGCCGCAAGGCCGTGCAGGAGTTGGCGGCGCAGAAGGTCGACATCGTCAAGATCTGGGTTGACGATCGCAACGGCAAGTATCCCAAGCTGGGTCCCGCGCTCTATGCTCCGATCATCGACGAGGCTCATCGCCGTGGCCTTCGCGTCACAGCGCACATCTACTATCTCGACGACGCGAAAGGCCTGCTGAAAGCTGGCATCGACGCGTTCGCCCACGGAGTGCGGGACAAGGACGTGGACGACGAGCTGATGGCGATGCTCAAGCAACGGCCGAACGTCATCGTCGTGCCCAACCTGGCTGATCGCGGCGTCAAGGTGGATATGAGCTGGCTCAGCGGGTCGATGCCGGCGGGTGAGCTGCAGAAGCTTCAGGCGGCGGCAACCGACCGGCCGGACGCGCAGCAGACGTTCGCGCTCCAGGCGCGCAACCTGGCGCGCATGGCGAAGTCTGGCGTGCGCATCGCCATGGGCACAGACGGCAACACGCCGTGGGGCCCGCACGTGGAGATGGAGGACATGGTGGCCGCCGGGATGACGCCCGCGCAGGTTCTCGTCGCTTCAACCCGTAGTGCCGCCGACATGATCGGCATCAAGGACGCTGGGACAATCGAAGTGGGCAGGAGCGCGGATTTCGTGGTGCTCGATGCGAATCCGCTCGACGCCATCACGAACACGCGCCGCATTTCAGCGGTGTACCTGCGCGGTGCAGCGGTCGATCGGCCGTCGCTTGCTGCAAAGTTCGCCGGCGGAGCGAAGTAGCCGCGTGATTGATAGGCTCCGCGCCCCCGCGGCCCGTGTTCAGCGACTGTCCTTGAATCGATCGAGAACGAGTGAACGGAGGCTCTCTGGCACCAGTGGGAAGGTAGAGAGCACGTGCTCGAGCTCCGCGGGGTTCACGCCATAGAGCCTCGCCACCATCGCCTGGAGCTCGATGTACTGATCCATCTCCTCAGTGGGAGCTTGTCCCTGAAGCAGGTCGCGCACGAGCGCTTCGATCCGTCCGAACAGTGGATTGTCTGGCCCTATGAAGGGAACCGGTAGGCGTGACATCAGTGACGCGGTGACATGCGTGTTCACGCGAAACCGGACCAGATAGTTCGCCACATAGCTGTTCAGCAGGCCGCAGAGGACGAACTGTGCGTCGAGCGGGAGGGGCGCATTGAGACAGAAGAGCGTGTGTGTCGTGATGGCGCGTGCCGGTACGATCGCCGCGATGAGTGTCAGGCGATTGGTGGCGCTGGCCACGTCCCTGTACGCGAGCCGGGCGCGCCGCGGAACGCGGTCGCGTGCGCCGGGTGCCAACTGATAGTTCGATCGATCGACAGAGACCCGGAACTGATCGATCTGCTTGCCTTCGACGACAGGACGTGCACGACTGCCGGGCACGAACGGTTCGAACGTGCCACGATCGTCGCTCGCATTCAGCTCGCGGCTGAATCGGACTCCCCACCCATCGGTCGATCCCAGACGCGGACACGTCGCGCTGATTCGCTCCAGGATGCGCAGGTCGGCGGTATCGCGAAGTTCCGGGATTCCGAGGTCGTCGTCTCCCGACAGGCGGGTTAGAAAGGCACGCGGCAGTGTGACGGTCCGATCGTCCTGGTCGAACCGCTCGAGATCGTCGACCCGGGATACGCCGAACCGGCATCGAATGGCAGACGTCGGTCCCCCGGTCGTGCACGTCATCAGCACGAACCGCAGTCCGCGATGAATCGGAAAGATGCCGTCGCGGTTGTCGAGCCCGGTGATCCCATCCACGCCGGCGCGGTCGAACAGGAATCGGCGCAAAGGTGCCGAGCCGGTATCGCCGGTCATGCCGGACGGCAGGACGAGACCCACCCGGCCTCCGGGTCGCGTGAGCTGCAGAGCGCGTTCGAGAAAGAGCTGGTACCGGTTTGCGTGTGCATGAGTCTCGACCCTGTACACGCCCGAGTCCCGAACGAAATCGACCAATCGACGCGCGTCCGCTCGCCGCTCGCTGCGGCGGCTCCCGGAGCCGCTGTCGCCGCGCACCATGTCCCACGGCGGATTGCCCACCACCGCGTCGAAGCCGCCGTCAGTCAGCAGTTGCCCATCGACGTCGTAGAACACCTCCGGAAACGCGAGTGGCCAGTGCAGAAAGCGATGCCGGGAGGCGATGTCGTCTGCGTGAGCAAGCAAAGGCTGGGCGACACGTGCTGTGAGGTGAGGGTTTCCGCGATCGACGACGTGATTCAGGAGCTCGCCGAACATCCTGGCATCGGGTGGTGCGGCCTTTTCCCAGAACCAGCCGGCACACCACAGATCGAGCGCGCGGGACCAGCGGCCAAGTGCACCGCCCGGTGCCATGAGCTGGGTGAGGGTCCGTTCCTTGCCGCGGACGATCGCAGCGGACTCGTCGGGTTCTGACGCAAGCGCCAGGCGCACCGCCACGCCTCCGCCCAGCGTTGACAGCAGATCGCCTTCGTCAAACAACGGAAGGTGATCCGGCCGCCGGCGCCGTTGGCGCCCTCCTCCGGGCGGCTGCCTCCTCACGTCTTCCGGAGTCGCGCCGACGAGACTGTTTCCCGCGACGAGATGGTGATCCAGAAATGACAGCGGCTTGTTTGCCGAGAGCGTCGCGAGCCAGAGTGACAGCCGCGCGAGCTGGACGGCCATCGGGTTCACGTCAACGCCGAACAGGCAGCGCGAGGCAATCTGACGCCTCAACTGCGCGCGATCCGCGGCTGTGATGTCGTGCGGCTGCCATCGGCCCTCTCGAATCAGGGCCTGCTCCGCGGCCGCTGCCAGATGCCGGCAGGCGGCGACGAGAAACGCGCCGCTGCCCATCGCGGGATCGAGGATGCGCAGCTTGAGGATGTCCTCTGACCCGCGATCGGCCACAAGCGGATCGAGCGTTTCCCTCACCAGGAAGCTGGTCACCGCGCGCGGGGTGTAGAACGTGCCCGTTGCTTTTCTGATGTCGCCCGTGCGGACGAGCCGGATCGCTCCGTTGCCTGTTTCCGGTTGATAGTCGAGGAC
This sequence comes from Vicinamibacterales bacterium, assembly GCA_035537775.1. Taxonomy (GTDB): domain Bacteria; phylum Acidobacteriota; class Vicinamibacteria; order Vicinamibacterales; family UBA2999; genus Gp6-AA40. The sequence goes on from DATLLQ010000060.1 coordinate 17,759, forward strand.
GCGTTCGTACACGGCGCCCAGCTGCTCGACGTCCAGATCCCGATAGGCGATGCGGGCTCGCCGTTGCCCGCTCCTCGTTGTTCCCACTGCCACGAGCGCCTGCCCGAGGACCGTGTCGTCCACGCGCGTGCGATCGAACGCGGCTGCCTGGGAGGGCGAGAACAGTCGCCCGTTGAAGGCCGTCACCGACAGCTCGCCGGCGGAGCAGCCCGAATGGGCGAGGTGAGCGATAGCCTGGAGAGCTCGCCATAGTCCCCGCTGTTGTCGCCCGTTCATGAGCGCTGTGACGATGACCTCGAGGCTGTAGCGGTCGTGATACACCGGGTGCCAGAGCGGAACCAGGTCACGTGCTTCGGCAAAAAGCAGAAAGAGGATGCGGTAGAGAACCGTCAGCGAGTGCTCGAACAGCACTTCGGGTTGGTATCGACGGCCGGCGCCCGGCGCAAGCGCCCCGATGACCAGCTGAAGCGCATCCAGCACGCCGCTCCCAAGGGCTCGACAGACGTCCGCGCCATGCTTGGCGGAGAGATTCGCCGCGAGATCCAGAAGCGGGGAGGGAACAGCGAATGCATCGGCCCGCGCGAGGCTCCAGAGCACGGACTGCGCAGTGTGGCTCTCGCCAAGCGTTGCGAGGTCGAATTCCAGATGGTCGCGCGACCAGGTGCGGAACGTATCGACAATCCGAAGTGCGGCGCCGTTGCCGCAAAAGGCCCAGCGTGCGTCCACGGCAGCGCCGCGGCGCACCGACTCGCGCCAGGCAGATGAAAGCGGTTGACCGTACCCGACGACGATGGCCGCCGTCGACACGTCGCCGCGTTCCCCGGCTGACAGTTCAAGCACGCTCCAACGCGCATCGTCGATGCGACGCTGGACTGTGAACCCGAGCGCCCGAAGAAGCGGCAGAACCGCCGAGTCTGTAATGGCGCGGACGCTCGACGTTGGACCCAGATCTGGGACAGCCCGATTCGCGATGGCTTCGATGGCTCTCGCGGGGCCGCTCGGGACTTCCTCGTAGCCGGCGAGGCCCGGCAGGAACTCGTGAGCGAACGACGACGAAACGAGACGGCCCTTGATGCCTGGTATCGCCGCTACCACGGTAGCCACGCGAACGCAGGCCGAATCGTGACGCTCGCGGCGCTCAAGTGTTCGAGCGCCGCCATCCTGGCGTGGCAGCGTGCGAGTGCCTGATGGACCAGATCACGCTGGGTTGCCGCCTCACGCTCGGCGCGACGATCGAACAGCCCTCCCTGAATGAGTTGAGCCGCCATGCGCGCATGGCGTCGCTCGATGCCGTGCGCGACGGCCCGCTCCCGCTTGAGTCCGAGCGCGGCTGCCTCACGAATCGACGTAACCAGTTTGTTGTGGCTTTGATGGAGATGGCGGGCGAGACGGTCTTCCGCGAACGTCCAACTCGACTCGAAGTGCGCGTTCTCCCCCGTGCACCCCTTCAGGGGTGCCTGATCGTCCAGTCGCGCGAGCGGTTCTGCTGTGACGCCGGCAAGCGTTTCCCACACGATCTGTCCCTCCGAATCCGCGTATTCGAGCCACAGTGCCCAGAGAGCCTCCCGCGGTACACGCCGGCCACGAGTCGCAAACGGACGCCGCGACGGAGGACGGCTGCCGTCGCCCGCTGGCGCGAGCATTCGCGCCATCCGAAGACGCACAGCTTCGGCTTCGGCCTGCTGACGCAGATCTGTGGTGACAAGTTCGGAATCGATGACGTGTGTGCGGGATGGAGCAGGGAACGGACCGTCTCCAATGACGTACGCTGCGGTCTCCGCTTCAGCTGGTGCGCCCGAGGAGACAACGTCCAGGGCTGCGGCGGCGCGCAGGGTGCGGCGAGCGACGTCCGCGACACGTGATTCTTCGACGGTATCCCTGGCAACGAAGACGATTTGATGGACAGTCCGTGACTGGCCAATCCGATCGACACGCCCGACACGCTGCTCGATGCGTGTGGGCGTCCACGGAACTTCGAGGTGAACAACGAGACGGCAACGCGCCTGCAGATTGAGCCCCTCGCTGGCGGCGTCAGTCGCCAGGAGAATCCGGCAGTCACCTGCAGTGAAGCGTCGAATCACGCTGGCCCGCTCGGCGTTCGTAAGGCCACCGTGCAGCTGGCATGTCCCCAGCCCGGTGAGCTCACGTTCGAGCGTCGCCAGCGTGTCGCGGTATTCAGTGAAGACGATTGCCGATTCGCCTGAGCGGCTCAGCAGCCGCCGGAGTGCGCGAAGCTTGCACTCCGCTCCGCGCGCGCGCATCGCGAGCGTGTGAATCTCCTCGAGCGCCCGCCGCTCCGCGTTCGCATTGTCGAGACCGGGCGCTCCGATCTCCGCGCCGGGCTCGGCGTCGTCAGAACCCGGCATCTCGAGAGGCAGGGCGAGCTGCGCCTCTTCGGAAGCATCCGTGAACAGGAGCGCCAGGCGCCGCTCCACCGTCCGCGCCAGTGCCGATGCGCTACTGCACGCGCGGCGCGTCAGCACGATCATCGCGAGAATTGCGGCCGGATTGGCCGGACGCCGCCAGACTCGCTGCACGTACGCCATGAGGGCGCGATGCATTTCCAGCTCGGCCGTCGAGAGCCGAGTCATCAGCCAGCGCGTGCGCCTCCCGGTTGAGCCGGACACCGTTTCGCGCCTGCGTCGAAACACGAACAGCGGGAACGCCGACTCGAGATCGCCGATCGACGCGAGACGGCCGAAGGCCTCGTCGTTGCCCGAATGGGGAGTTGCCGTCAGCATGACGACCGTGCGTGCCCGCTGTGCCAGCAGCGCTGCTGCGGCATGTCGATCGGATGGGCCCGCGATCCCGTGGGCCTCGTCAACGATCAGCAGGTCCCACACCAACGGCTCGAGCGCCCTCACGACTTCCGGCCGCTTGATGTAGTCCGTGGAGGTGAGGACGAGCGGATGGGCGCTCCATGGGTTGACCCCGTCGGGCGAGGATTGTTGAAGCGAGGCGGAATCGAGCGTCACTGGCGCGAGGTGGAAGCGATCGATCAATTCGGACCGCCACTGCTCACGCAGTGCCGCCGGGCATAGCACCAGGACGCGGGCATCACCTCGACGCTTCAGCACCTCGGCGACGATCAGCCCTGCCTGGATCGTCTTGCCAAGCCCGACGTCGTCGGCGATCAGAATCCGCGCGGCCAGTCCGGCGACGACCGAAAGAGCCGGCTCGAGCTGATACGGAAGTATCGAGATGTCGGAGTCGGCCGCGGCTTGCAGCGACAGAAACGAAGGTGTCACTCGTGCGAGCGTTTCGCGTACCCGTCGCCTCCAGCGCACTGGCGAAACGATTTGTGTCGTGCCGACAAACGGCAGGCGCTCGAATGGCTCGAACGGGAGCAGGTAACGCGCACGCGTTCCTCGATTTGAGCGATCGCAGCCGATTGCCGTGATGAGCGTGGTGTTCTGATAGGGCGAGGATTCCGCGACGGCCCATCGCTCGTCGCGTATCCGGAGGACGTCGCCTCGTCGTGGTGGCGCGGCACTCATGCGAACCAACGACGTGCACGGGGTGTTCCGCGCGGAAATCGGGCTGTTTCAGGTCGAATGGCGCGCTGGTGTTGCGGAATCTGCGATGTGCCGGCGGCGGACGCCGCGCAGGATCTGCGTACGGGCGCCTCCCGCTACTCGCGCAGCCGGGCGACGGTCGCGCCGAGATGCGTCTCCGTGGCATCCCAGAACTCGACGACCAGCGGATGCCGATCGAGCGCCTGCTGCACGATGCCGCGCTGGATGCCCTTGCCGCGGCCGTGAATAAGCCGGACCTCACGCAGTCCTGCCTCGTGCGCGGCGGTCACGTATTCCTCGACAACCGACGCGACCTCACGCGGCGCGAACGGGTGCAGGTCGATCTGATCCTCGATGGGAACGCGGTGGCTCACCGCAACTCCGCTATGTGCCGGATGGGTACGACGCGGTGACGACCGTCTTGATTCCGCCGCGGACGGAGAAGTCGCCGACGACGGTCATGCGGCGCGGCGCGCAGGCGGCGACGAGATCGTCCAGAATCTGGTTGGTGACTGCCTCGTAGAAAATGCCGCGATTCCGGAACTCGATCAGGTAGTACTTGAGCGACTTCAGCTCGATACAGCGGTCGCCGGGCACGTAGGTGATGCGGATTTCGCCGAAGTCGGGGAGCCCGGTCTTCGGGCATACGGAGGTGAACTCGGGACAGTCGATGGTGATCTCGAAGTCGCGCTCGGGCCGTGGATTCGGAAAGGTCTCCAGCGATCCCGTGCTTGACATCGGAGCCAAATTCTAGCACTTTGCTAAGGAAATCCACGTATCCGTGGCGCGTGTTCGTTGACAGTGGATAGTGTGCGCGCTAGGATTACGCGATTTCACTAAGGTTTTCCGCGGCAGTTCAGACGCGCGCGCAACTGCCACGCGGCCGATCGTCGGCGCGCATCAAGATTGGGGGGACGTGATGGCAGACGCCCGCAGAATGGGCAAATCAGAGTTGTTCTCGCACTTCGCCGAGCGGTTCGAGGTGAAGCGCACGCAGGCGCGTGAGTTCTTCGATGCGCTGACGGAACTCTCCGAGAAGGAACTGAAGCGGTCGGGTGAGTTCGTGCTGCCCGGCATGGTTAAGCTCGTTGTCCAGAAGCGCAAGGCGCGCATGGGCCGCAATCCGGCCACTGGCGAGGCCATCAAGATCCCCGCGAAGACTGTCGTCAAGGCGCGGATTGCGAAGCAGCTGAAGGACGCGGTCCTTCCGAAGAAATAGACGGGGGACCCCACGGGGCGGTGGCGCTCCGCGAGTCCCCCCGGACGGCCGCGATGCCGTGTCCCGTGTCTGCCCGGCTGCCAATGGCGCCGGGCATTTTTCTGTACGGCCTGCTTAGACCGCCGCGATCTGCGCCGGCCGCGCGGCGGTCAGCGGGAAGCGCACGGTGAACGTGCTGCCGACGCCAACCTGGCTCGTCACCGCAATCGTCCCGCCCAGCTGTTCCACCACTTTCTTCGAGATCGCGAGTCCCAGGCCGAGACCGCGGCGCTTGGTGGTGACGTAGTCGTCGAAGATGGTCTCCAGGCGATCGGCGGGGATTCCGCATCCCGTGTCGGCGACTTCGACGATGGCGTGGCCCTGCTGCGTGAAGGTGCGGACGAGGATGCGTCCGCGCGGCGGCGTGGCCTGCACGGCGTTGCTGATCAGGTTTCGATAGATGCGGTTCAGCGCGAAGAGGTCGCCTTCGATGTAGATGGTGTCGGCCGTCAGCTCCGTCGTCATGGCGACGCCGGCGTTCTCCGCCGTCGTCATCATCGAGTCGACCAGATCGGCGACGCACTTGTTTATGTCGATGGGGAAGCGCTCGACCGGCGTCGGCTTGGCGATGTTGCGCAGGTCGTCGAGCACGCGCCGCACCAGCGAGAGCTCGCGCTCCAGCGTACGCCGGAAGACTTCGCGGTACTGCGGGTCGTCCCACATCTGCAGCATGAGCTTCGAGCTGTTGCCCACGTTCTGAATGGGATGAGACAGGTCGTGTACGAGGCCGATGGCGATGCGGCCGAACATCGCGTGCCGCTCTTTCTTGCGGACGTCCTCCTGCAGCTCGACGAGCCGGTCGGCCATCGTGTTGAAGGCGGTTCCGAGCTGGCCGAGCTCGTCGGTCGACGTGATGGCGACGCGCGTATCGAGCTGGCCCTCTGCCAGGGCGCGCGTGCCGCGGGTTAGGCGGAGGATCGGCTCGATGAACCGCCGGCCCCAGAGCGCGCCGACGAGGAGCATTGCGAAGAGCGCGACGGTGATTGAGATGATGAGCTGGCGCTGAAGCGATATCGGGATGGCAAAAGCCTCGCGCGTCGGTTGCTCGACAATCACCTTCCATGGCAGTTGCGGTACGTCAGCGCCGACGGCGAGCAAGGCGGTGTCGTTGGAGTCGTACTCGGCTGACGGCTCACGATCCTTGCGCATGGCGTCGAGCACCGCATGTTCACGCAAGCTCTCGCCTCGTGCCACCATCGACTTGACGCCATGGGCCAGCAGCAGTCCATCGTTGGTGACGACGAGAGCATAGCCCGTAGTTCCGACCCCGATGCCGTCGACCCTTGTCCAGAGTTGCTCGAGCCGCAGCCTGGCAACCAGCCAGCCATCGCCGTCGGACAGCTGGACGGCTGCGACAGCGGTGGGGAGCAAATCTTCGTCGAGTGTGAACCGGGAGATCATGGCGTTTTCGATCTTCACGCTGTCAGGATGATCTGGCAGTGGTGTCTCTGGCGGTTCGAGACTGCTCGACGCGATCGGGTTTCCGTGGTTATCGAGCAGCGTCAGTTCTGCAAATTCAGGAAAGCGTGCCCGAAAGTTCTGGAGGATCCGGATCTGTTGCCACTGAGCCAGGTCGGTCCGCTGCATGTCGGCAGCGACGGCGTTCAGGATGCGTACGGTGGTGACGACGTACTGTTCAACTTGTTCGCCGACCCGCCGGGCCACGTCCTTATTGCCCTGGATCACCGCCTGCTCGGCGCCGTCGCGTACGGACCATATCGACGCCGCTCCGTACGCCAGCAACGGCACGACAGCGGCGGCCGCCATCATCAACGCGAAGCGGGTCGAAATCTTCTTCACTGGGTTGATGTCACCCTGGAATCAGAAGCGAGCGTCCATTTCCACAGCGAGAACATGGGGTCCCCGTCTGCCGGCCACTTGAAGCGCCGGCTGATGGCACGCGCGCGTTTGTCCCAGGCGATGAATATCGCCGGCGGATCGTCGTAGAAGACTTTCTGGAGTTTTGAGCTCGCCGACCGGATCGCGGCGTCGTTCGTCGATCGAAGCAGCACCTGGAACTGCCGTTCGGCTTCTTCGTTCTCGTAGCCAAAAACGTTATTGCCCTTGAACCGGCGAGCGGACCTCCACCAGATGTACGGGCGGGACGGCGTAGGACCGCTGATCATGCTGCCGAACACCGCTTCGAACTGTCCGTTCTCAATGCGTTTCCCGAACTCGTCTGGATCGAGAACCTTGAACTGCATGTCAACGCCGATCGCGACCAAATCGCGTTGTACTTCCAACGCTACCCGCTCCCAGACCGTGAAGTTCTTTGGAAGCAGGCACGTAAATCGAAACCGCGAGGGGGCCGCCGAAGGGCTGGTGCGGGTGACGCGATACCCCGCCGCGTCCAGCAGCGTCGAGGCGGTTGCCGGGTCGAATGAATACTTCGGCAGTCCCGAATCATACGCCCAGTACTTCGGATAAAGCGGCCCTGCCGATGCCTCTCCTCCCCCGTGGAGAACCCTTTCTATGAGCGAGGCCCGATCCACCGCCATATTCAGCGCTTTTCGCACCAGCGGAGACTTGAACGGACCTCCGCGCGAGTTGAATGTCAGTTGGTACTGGTACGCGCGAGGGATGGAGACCACCTCGACATTCTCGTTTCGGATGAATTCAATAGCATCAGCAGGCACGTCGTACACCATGTCCAGTTCGCCTCGAAGCAGAGCCGCCCAGGCGGTTCTCGGCGTGTCGAAGGCCTTGATTGTGACGCCGGGGATTCCCGGGACACCCTGGTAATAGCTGTCGAAACGCCTGAATTCGATCGCTGAGTCCGACTCCGTGACGACCTGATACGGCCCGGCAGCGATGTCGAGAAGAACGGTCAGATCTTCTGGCAGCCGAGGAGATGGTGTGCGCAGTTCCAGGACTAGTTCGGAGTCGCCCACAGGTATGACGTCGCGCACGTCTTGCAACGCCGGGTATTGGGCACGATTGGCGTCGTCGGCAGCCGCGTTCGTCAACGCCTTGGCCGCACTCTGAGCGTCGAGGCGCCGCCCGTCGTGCAGCATCACGTTCGGTCGAAGCTTGAGTCGAAGGCGGGTGTCGTTCTCGCTCGCCCAGCTCTCCGCGAGGCGTGGCAGGGCGCGCCCGTCAGCAGAGAGTTGAGTGAGTCCCTCGAGAGTGATGGCGCGAGCGAGTTGTCCTTTGCCCTGCTGGCTGTTCTCAGCACTACTCTCGGCCACGCCGATCGTCAGTACAACATCTGCGGACGCGTTCTCGGCCCTGTTCGGGGCGCACGCAACAAGCAGACACGTGAGAAGAGCGCCGCTCGCACACAGATATCCTGCGGAGCGGCGCTCGACGTTCGAGAGTCGCGCCCACGCGCGCCCTGAATCTACTTCTGCGGTGCACCGCCGTCGTCGATAGCCCAAGGGCAGAAGTTCTGGGGTTTACGGGTTGCCGAGGCCTTCTTTACAACCGTGATCTTCATGAGAGTCTACTCCGCTTCTGTTAGAGGGCCGCCTGGCCGGTTGAGTGAAATGACGCAGCCGTCCGCTGCGCCAGACTGATGACCGCAGCGTCCATCGCGCCCTTGTGGCACGACGGCTGATGCATGTCGCCGAGCTCCGTGTGCGCCGCCATCGAGCAGCCTCCTCCACACACGGGAATGAAGGAGCAATCACCGCATTCGTCTTTGCGAGGGCTCAGACGATCGAAGCGCGCGGCTGCCGCGAGCCGCAGTTCGTCGTCACGGCCGTCGATGTGTCCGGTGGACTCGCTGGCCTCACCGGTGAAGCCGGGGCACGCGTAGAGCGAGCCCTCGGGGCCGATCGTGTAGGCATGCTGCCGATGGATCTCGCAGGGCCCCATGTGCACGCCGTCGAGCGTGTAGAAGCCCGCGTTGCGCGTCTCCTCGCGCAGGAACGACATCTTCTCGTCCATGAAGTGGCAGGTATCGCACGGGCCGGACGAAGCGCGGCCGGCACCGGCGCCGGCGGAGGTCATGCACGTCCCCGCGAGCGGCTTGTTGTTCGCCCCGACCACGGTGAGCGGGATGAATCCGGCCGGCAGGTCGGGCTCGGGCGCCTTGATGATCGGCTTGAAGTTGATCTTGACGATGCGGTCGGCGAACTCCTGTTCCTTCAGAAACCGCAGGAGCGCCGGATAGCTGTCCCAGCTCGTCTCGTCGAAGTTGCCGCCGATCGTGATATCGACCTTCGGCGCGACACGGCGGATGTTCTCGATGATTCGATCGAACGTGCCCTGGCGTCCGCGCAGCGGCCGCATCCGGTTGTGCGTGTCGCGATCGCCGTCGAGCGTGATCTTCACGCCGTACAGGCCGTACTGCAGGAGGCGGTCGACGACCTCCGGCGTGAGCAGGAGGCCGTTGGTAATGACAGACAGCGACTGCGGGATCCCGCGCTCCGCGCACAGCGCGTGCACGCGCTCGGCAAGGTAGTACCCGACAGGGAGATTGAGCAGCGGCTCGCCGCCGAAGAGCGTGAGATGAAACTTCTCGGGCCTGACCTCGTCGAGGCGGCGCTCGATCCAGAGCGCAACCTGCCGCGCCGTGTCGAGGCTCATCTTCGCGGCGAACTTGTTGTAGTCGCCGTGATCTCCCTGAAAGCAGTAGTCGCACGCGAAGTTGCACTGCAGCGTGGTGAGTACCGTCACCTTCATCTGCTCTGCGTCTTCACGCATGTTGATGAAGTACTGGTCGAGCGAGTCGCGTTCCTTGTCCCGGCTCTCCACGACGAAGCCGTTCTCGACGAGCGTGTCGATGGTCTCCAGCTCATCGAGGCTGAACCCGGTGTCACCTCGCCCGATGCGCGCGAGCAGATCAGAGACATCGGTCGAGACGAGAAGCTGGGCATCCGAGAGCGTGTTCATCAGGAACACCTCCGCGGTGTCCCGCACCGGTACCTGGACGTTGAACATCGAAGGCTGCATGGGTCCGTCCTCAGGGCACACGTCGCCCCACTTCGGCGTTTGACTTGTTCTGGAAGCAGCGAAACCGCGCGAGCCCGCGGTTCAACGGCGAGGTGAGCAACGCGTGTGCCCGTCCGGCGCGTTGCACGGTTTTTGCGGCTGAGCTCAGAATTTGCGAAAGAAACCTGCCCTTTCGGCAAGGAACTCGCAAATGACAGGAAGGATGCGCCGCCGGCTAAGACCTTAGCCGGCGCGCGGACGAATCGCCCAAACCCGTGTGATCGTCACGAGATGCACTGGGGGCCAATTTCTTGGCCGGCCGGCCAGATAGTTGTTAGTTGCCCCGAATCTTCTTGGCCAGCTCGCGGATTTCGAGCTTGTCCATCTTGAACTTGAGGGTGCTGAGGGGGATCCCAAGGGAGCGGGCGGTGCCGGTCACGTTCCAGGCGGACTTTTCAAGCGCGCGGATGATGAAGTTGCGCTCGAAGGTCGAGACGGCGCGGTCCAGCAGGTTTTCCGTGGCCGGTCCGCTGGTATCGAGCTGAGCGACGTGCAGCTCGTAGGGCAGGTCTTCGTCACTAATCCAGTCCTTGTCGGAGACGGCAACGAGCCGTTCGATCAGGTTCTCCAGCTCGCGGATGTTCCCCGGCCACCAGTACGAGCCGAGGATCTGCAGCGTGGAGTCCGCGATGCCCTGGATGTTCTTGCGGAACTTGATGTTGTAGCGCCGCAGGAAGAACTGCGCGAGCGCCGGCAGGTCTTCGATCCGGTCCCGCAGCGCTGGCATGCGGATCGGGATCACCTTCAAGCGGTAGTAGAGATCCTCGCGGAAGCGGCCTTCCTTGACCGCCTTGTCCAGGTCGATGTTCGTGGCGGCGATCAGGCGAAGGTTGGTCTTGATGGGGTGGGTCCCGCCGACGCGTTCGATTTCGCTCTCCTGGATCGCCCTCAGCAGCTTGGCCTG
>DATLLQ010000061.1:0-7942 GCA_035537775.1 Vicinamibacterales bacterium
CCCTTCGCGGCCAGCCGCTCCTGTGCACACAGCGCGTAGATGGGAACCTGCAGGGCCCGTCCGCGCTCGGGCGCAGCACCGGTCTTGTAGTCGATGACACGGAGCCGATTGCCTTCCAGAAGATCGATGCGATCAGCGACTCCGCGCAACGGCACACGACGGTCCGCGTCTCCGAGAGAGAACTCGCCTTCCAGGCGGTACTCCAGCCAGCGCCCGAGGACAGCCCCCGAGCGTGAGGCTTCCATCGCGAGCACGACGTCCACGATGCCGACCGAGAGCGCCGAGCCAAAGAGCCGCGTCTGTTCGAGCGCAGCATCACTCGGAGGCAGCTGAGCGAGAAGCGGCTCTGATACCTCGGCGAATACCCTCCGGGCCGCATCCAGATTCGCTAACGTCACGCCGCCTTCGCCTCTGGCATCCCAGGCAGCGAAGAATCGCTGCAGCAGTTCGTGGATGAATCGACCGCGTGCGCGCGGCGACAGCGATCCCCCGTCTTCCGCAGGTTCATCGAGCCGCAGCACGTCTGAGGCGAAGAACTTGAACGGGCAGTCCTGATAGCGTTCGAGGCCGCTCAGGGAGTAGGCGGACGGGAAATGCGGGCCGGTCTCACCTCGAAACTTCGAGTCCTCCCCCGGGGCCGCCTGCCGCCGGAAGCCTGCCCACTCGCGCGCGTCCTGCCTGACCACGCCGGCCGTCGTCTCGCCGGCAATCAGCGCTTCGTGGCCGAAGATCAGCGTGTCTGGAAGAGCACGCACCTGCTTCCCGTCGCGTTGCTGAACTTCGTCCACGAATGGCGACGAACTGACAACGGCGTCGTGCTCGAGCAGAAAGCCCGAGACACACGTTTCCCGAGAGGGGGAACCGAGAAGATCGGCAAACAGCGAGCGAAGTCCGTCAGTGCGATCGCGTTCCGCCGGCCAGCCAAGTTCGCGCAGGATCGCGGTCGAGTAGAAGATGTTCCGCCGCGGACGGTCGGGCCATTCACCGTCGACGAGGCCTGCGAACTGGACCAGTTCGAAATCGCCAAAGGCGGCGGCGGCGGAATCCAAGACGTGCACGCCGGAATGGCCGGTCCGCGGGGCAAACGTCTGCCCTTCAATCCACCGCCGCAGCAGCGCTGTCACCTCGTCGAAGTCCCTTGCCGCGTCGTCAAACCTCGCGTGCGCGTCCAGCAGCGACGTGATGGTCGCGATGAGAGCGGCGCGGGCCCGCAGGTGTCTGGCGCGGAGCGGCTCGGTCGAGCCCGGAATCTGTTCGTGAGACGCGAGGAATCGCAACAGCACCCGCAAGTGCTCTGAGACTGGCGCCGGAGCACGCAGCGGAGCGAGCTCACCGCCCAGGTCGAGAAGCACCCGCCCTGCGCGCAGGAGATGCGGGCGAGGCTTCTGCTCCTTCGCCCAGACATCGAGCAGCCGGCTCAAGGCGTCGAGGTCACCCGCATACCCGGCCTCAGTCAGCGCACGATCCAGCGCTGTGATGTCGCCGGCGGGGATTCGATCCCCATCGGCATCGACAAAGCGGAAATAGGGCGATCGAAGCAGGTCAACGCCGGGTCCACGCGCGAACCCTGAACTGGTGAAGGTGAGCACCAGGTCGAGCGCCGCGGAGTACGGTTCGCCAGCCAGCGGCAGAGTGTCGAACAGCTGGCACTCGAGCCCGGCGGAGCCGAGCACGCTCCGAGCGAGATAGACGTAGGGAAGAGGCTGGTGCACGACGAGCGCCGCGCGATCGAGCGACGTCAGACGGCTGTCACGCAACGCTGCCTTCGCCCGCCGCGCGAACGACGCAACTTCCTCTTCGCGATCGCGCGAGATGTACACGGAACGAGCGTCATCTGGCACCGTAATCACCGGCGCGGATGGCTGCTCCCGCGGCTCGAAGCGCACCTCCTGAATTCCGGGGAGGAGGGAGTGCATCCGCTCATGAAAGGTTCCGGCAAGCTGTCCATCCGTGACCAGGACATCGAGCTGTTCGACGCCGGGCACGCGCGCCAGGAGATCCCAGTCGGCCGGTGTGAGCCCGTTGACATCGACCGACCGGTCCAGCACCGTGACGACGACATGACGATACGGCCGAAGCGAAGACTCCTTCACGATCGCGCGCCGCAGCTCGTGTTCGTCCGCGCCATGTGGAGCGCTGCGCTCGTGGAAGTCCCGGAAAACAGCCGCCAGGAACCGCGTCTGGTCGACGAGCTGGCGGGCACCGCGATCGTCCGCTGCTCCCGGCTCCAGAATTCCGAGCGCCAGCCGCTCGAATGTGTTGATGTCCTTCTGGTTGCGTAGAAGCTGGTCGTAGAACCTGAGCATCTCGGCCACGAGCCCCGGACGCACGCGAAACGGCGGCTCGATGCCGCTGGCGATGACCGCACGGCACGCAAGGCCCAACAGCACCTCACGCTCCTCAGCCAGGAGCAGGAGGCGTGGCAGCGGGAGCCGATCGGCAAAATGCCGGATCATCTCCGGAACCGTTGCGAGGTCTGGAAGGATCGACGCGGACGGAGATGCCGCGCTTTCGAGACCGCGAACGAAATGCTCCGCGGCGGCGCGAGTGGGGACGACGATCAGCCTGTCTCGGGCGTCGAGGGGCGAGCCCTGGATGCCGAGCGATGTCGCGGCCTCGCGAAACGCCTGGAGACTTCCCACTCGAACCAGGCGTGTGACGCGGGGAGTAATCACTGCAGCTTCGGCGGCTCCGTCAGGATGAGGAGTTCCTTCTGGGCGCGCGACAGCATCATCAGCGCTCCCGCTGCGGCGGATGAGGCCTCCCACGCCTGGGCAATCTCGCCCGTCGTGATAGCGCGCATGCGTGCGGCAGCGGCAGTTTCGGCAAACCGCCAGGCCCCGACGACAAGTTCGTGCGTGTTGCGCAGGTATTCGGGAACCAGGAAGCGGTCGAGACGGCTGGCTCCACCGCGCAGAATGCGATTGAGTGACTCGAGGCGGTCCGGCGGCGGGCCTTCCAGCTTCTTGATTGCCTCCAGCGACTGGCGGGCTTTCGCGAGCTGAACCATCTCGAAACCAACGGTGCGTTGGTACTCACGGAAGAGTACCAAGCGGCTCTGCCATTGATCCCGGAGCAGGCGCAGGACTCGCGCCTTATCGAGCTGAGACTGGACGGTCGCGCTCAGTGCCTGGACCACCTCGGGTCTCTGGCCGCCGAGCCGCGCGTCTTCCTTCGGAATGCGCTCGAGTATCCGCTCGACATCCCGGATCTTTGCGTCGGTGGCCGCGCGTGACGCGCGCGCCAGCATGTCCCTGCTCAGACGATCGTAGCGAAGGTCGATTGCCGATTCCCTCTTGAGCTGATCCTCGATCGTCCGGCGCAGCCGGCTGGAGTCGGTGCCGGCGACGCCCGGTGTTGCAACAAGGTTCAATGCCGAGCGCAGCAGCGCCACGCGGTCGCGCACGTCGGTGGTGATCCGGGCAATCCGAAGCAGCTGCTCCAACTGCTCTCGCGGACTCGGCATCGTGGCGAGCGGATCGAGCGACATCGCTGGCGCGCTCACAAGCGCAATCTGAAACGGCGCTGTCGGCGAGCCGCCCTGCAGACGCGAGATCGCCGAATTGAGCAGGCTCACAATCTCCTGGACGTCCTGCTGCCGGTACCCGTAGTGAGAGCGGGGCCACTCGTTGAGCATCTGCCGGGCGCGTTCAGCGGCCGCCAGGGCGCTGGCCCGATCGGTAGACTGCGCGATGTTGTTGAGCACCGCCGCCACGGCTTCCGTCAGCAGCTGATAGTCGGCCTCGGCCCGCGTGGCGACATAGCGCTGATAGCGGGTTGAGGCGGCATGCCGTTCGGTCTTGTCCCAGTCCACCCGGGAAGCCGTCAGGCTGACGGCCTGCAGGCGCGGATCCTTCTGTGTGCCGCCGACGGGCACCGAGAGCACCACCTGGTCGCCGACCCGCGCAAACTCGCCATAGGTGACGAGCGAACTGCCGTCGGTGAGGAACACACGAAACAGAAGTCCGTCATCCGCTGCGTGCGCCCGAGCCGCTCCAGCAACGCACAAGATCAGCGCGAGAACACATCTGACGGTAGAGCTCATGTCCCGGTGATGATGCATTTTACCGTGTGCTTAGGGCTGACGACCGCCGCATCAGATGCCATTTGTGGAAAACCTGTGGACGGGTGGTGCAAATCCTGTTGAGAACCCGACACCGAAAATATTTCTTCAATCTGGATGGCGCAAAAACGCGGCGATCGACGTCTGTGCGCCAGTCTTCGTGATCCCCTTCGCTTGATCGCCACGAGCGTCTGCATAAAATCACATCCCGCTTCACTTCTCGGACATCGACACACTGTGACAATTCATAGGTTCCACGAAACAATTGGCGGGCGCGCGTACCAGATAGACGTCACTCCGGTCAGCAACCGGTGGCGCGCTCAGATCTCACGAACTCCAGGCCTGCCGACGGCGATGATGCCGTTCTACGGAACCACACCAGACGAGGCAGCGAAGCAGCTCACGAAGTGGCTTCAGCTGGCCCACGCCCGCACGGTCGGCGCGCAGCCAACAGGCGCCTGACGCGGGCCGCAGCTTCAGTCTGAACCGGCGCCGTGACAGCGCCGGTCACCGGTAAAGCCCCCGTACTGATGGTACTGACGCGGTTGCGGCTCATCTGGCCGTGGGCTACCATTGAGTGTTCGGCGCTGTCCGAAATGTGGGCCAGTAGCGCAGTTGGGAGCGCGCGTGAATGGCATTCACGAGGTCACCGGTTCGATCCCGGTCTGGTCCACCATCCTTCGTTCCCGCAAACTGATGCTCCAGCGCGAGCTTCGGCTGGGCAAGCCGTCCATGCTCCCGTAACTACACGAACGGCGGAGCAACTCAAACGCCCAGCTTCGGGTCGGCCCCCGCCATCGTCGGTTCCTGCGACAATCCGCGCAACTGTCTGGCAATCGCCGCAACTGCTTCCGTTGCGTGACGGATCTCGGTCAGATATGCCTTGATCACGGAGTTCTGCGGGTCCAGTTCCTCCGCCAACGCCGCAAAGCCCATGATCGTGGAGCAGAGATTGTTGAGATCGTGTGCGGCCTCGCGAAGTGCCTTCTCGGGCTTTTGGCTGACGCTCACACCTGCTCCTGCGCGCGGCGCTTCGCCGCATCCTGAATCGTACGGACCAGCGTCGCGGGCGTAAATGGCTTCTGCAGGAAGCCGGCAATCTGATCGGGAGTGAACCGCGACCCGACCTCCGGTTCTGTGTAGCCGCTGGTCAGCACGATTGGAAGCTCGGGCCGTGCCTGCCTGATGAGAGTAAACGTGTCCGCCCCGCTCAGCCGGGGCATCGTCATGTCGAGCAGGACGACGTCGAAGTCGGCGCCGCGCTGCTGCGTCAGCGTCATGCCCTCTTCGCCGTCGCACGCGGTGACCACTCGGAACCCGGCGCGTTCAAGCGACAGCGTCGCCACCGTTCGAACCCCATCGTCGTCATCCACGATGAGGACTGTCCCGCTCGAGACGAGGACTTTCGGTGGCGCTCCGGGGACTGCCTGACCGGTTGAGGCAGCGGCAACAACTGGAAGCAGGAGACGAAAGCGTGTGCCAGCACCCGGCGAAGAGTCCACCAGGATGGCTCCACGGTGGCTTCGGACGATGCCGAGCACCGCAGCCAGCCCGAGACCGCGACCGGTCACCTTGGTGGTGAAGAACGGATCGAAGATGCGGGCAAGCGTGTTCTGGTCCATCCCGCATCCGGTGTCGGCAATGTCCACGAACACGAACTCACCTGGCGCCAGGTCCTGCCCGATGCTGCTGCGGGCGAGATAGTCCTGCGTGGCTGACATCATGCCGGTGGTGATCTCGATGCGGCCCGGGGCGCCGGCGATCGCGTCGGCAGCGTTGGTCACGAGGTTCATGACAACCTGGCGCAGCTGCGCGGCATCGGCTTCGACGGCAGGCAGATCGTTGGCCAGCCGGATGTCGATCTCCGCGGTGCGTGAGACCACCGTGCGAAGCAGCGTGACGATCTCCCGCACGAGCATTGACAGATCCAGCCGCTGAACCATGAACCTGCCGCGTCCCGCGTACGCGAGCATCTGGCGCGTGAGCTCGGCGGCCCGCTGCGCCGCGACTTCGATATCGGTGAGCCGGCTGCGGGCAGGCGAAGCGGGGTCGGTTTCCGCCAGCGCGAGCCCGGCGTTGCCCAGCACGCTGACGAGCAGATTGTTGAAGTCGTGGGCGATTCCGCCTGCGAGTACGCCCAGGCTTTCGAGCTTCTGGACGTGCAGCATCTGCCGCTCGAGCGCACGATGTTCTTCTTCAGCCTTCAGGCGCGTGGTGATGTCGCGGAAAGAAAACACGCGGCCGACGGTGTGCCCGTCTACGCGCTGGGGCCGCGAGACGCGCTCGAACACGCGCCCGTCCTTCAGATGGATGACTGCGGCGTGCTCGTCGTCGCTTGCAAGCGCGGCCTTGTAGTTGGCCTTCATCTCGTCCGGCCGCTGGCCCAGCGTCGCCGCCCATTCACGCCACGCGTCCACGGTGCCGCTGGCCAGCACCTCTGGCGGCGGGTTCCACATGTCCACGGCCCGCTCGTTGAAGCGGGTCACACGTCCGCTGTCGTCGGTGACGACGATGCCGTCGGCGGCTGCCTCGACGGTAGCGGAATACAAAGCGAGCTCCCGGCGAAGGTCGCGATCCATCGCGGCGCGCTCGAACGCCGCGCCCAGCACGTTCGCGACGGCATGAACGAAGAAGCGATCCTCGCGTGAATAGATCCGATCGTGACGGGCGCAGATAAGCAGCAGTCCGTACGGACGCGAGCGTCCGGGAATGCGCATCGCGATGGTGTTCGTGAATCCTTCCTGAACCAGAAATGGATCGCGATCCAGATGGGGACCGGCGGGAGACTCACAGAGGGGCGTTTCGCAATCCAGCGCCGCCGCTGGAAACCGCGTCGGGTCTGAGTCGAGAAGGGTCCTGCCGGCAATCGCGCTGTTCAGTCCGTGTCCTGCACGGAGAAGCAACCCGCCATCAACCACTTCGCAGACTGCGGCGGAACCTACGTTGAGCGCGTCGGCCACGAGGCTGACCGTCTGCTCGAGGAGGAGCGGAAAGTCCGTACCTGCGAGGGCGCGCTGGCCGAGAGTGGCGACGACGGCGTGTCCGCGAGCGGCGTCGTGGGTCCTGCGCTCGATACGAACGTTCACCTGGTCGGTCTGGCCGTCGATACCCGCCGGATTGGAGGTGGCCCGAACGGTATGCGGCATTTCCGTCTCAGCCGGAAGCCCGGCCTCTTCTGATCCTCCTGTGCCTTCGGGATATCGGCTGAAGTGGGGGATGCCGACAGGCGTGGAGGCGGCGGAATGCTATTGGCCCGGCTGGATCACGCCGCCGGCGCGTTGGATTCGTGGCCGCCCAGGACACCAGAACCACTCGTCATTCGGACCGTCGAGCCGGTGCGCGTAGATGGTCGCCGTACTGGCCTGCAGCCAGGCTCGCGGCGGTCGCGTCGCCCGCACGATCGCCTCTCCAACCACACGCGTCGAGGCGATTCGCGACTCGAGGATCTCCGGTCGATGGAAGCACTTCGATATTGGCTGGGTGGAGGTCTTTCCCTGGAATGCTGCGATCGAATCAGGAACCGTCGTGGCGGTGCTGATTCGACATCTCGGGTTCTGGTCCTTGAACGGTGCGCGACTGCTGTACACCGTGGGAGGGAATCAAGGCGAGGACGCGTTCGGGTATGCGTATGGCACCCTCACGAACCACGCCGAGAGCGGCGAAGAGGTCTTCGAAGTGTTCATCAACCGTGACAGCGGCGACGTCAGCTACCGGATTCGTGCCATGTCGTGGCCTCAAAGCATTCTGGCCCGCATCGGCCAGCCAATCGTGCGCGTCCTTCAGGAGCACTTCCGGCGGGATTCGGCGGCGGCAATGAAACGGGCGACGTCGCCCATCCTTCACTGGCCGAGCGACTCGTAGTCTCGCGGCGTATCGACG
>DATLLQ010000062.1:0-16468 GCA_035537775.1 Vicinamibacterales bacterium
TGCAGGCTCTGCTCATCGAACGGTTCCGGCTGAAGACACACGTCGAGTCACGTGAGATGCCGGTCTACGATCTCGTGCGCGCACTCGGCGATGGCCGGCTCGGCCCGGACTTGAAGCCGTCGAAGTCCGATTGCAGCAACAGCGACGAGTTGAACGCGAAACGTACGGAGGCCGTGGCCAGGGGGGACTTCGCGGCGATCATGCCGAAACCTGGCGAGTTTCTCCCCTGCACCTTCTCACCGAACTTTGCCGGCGGCCCGACGAGGATGGCGCTGCACGGCGACGGCCAGGAGATGAAGACGCTGGTCGAACTGTTGGCGCAATTCACCGGCAGGTACGTGCGCGACAAGACCGGCCTCACGGGGCGTTATGACTTCGACTTGAGGCTCGATCCGCAGGTACAACTCGCACTCGCCCGGAAGCTGGGCATCAACCTCCCGGCGGGTGCGCTGCAGCAGGCTGATGGATCGTCGCTCATGACCGCGCTCAGGGAGCAGCTCGGCTTGAAGCTCGAGTCCTCGCGAGGTCCGGTGGAGGTCCTGGTTATCGACCACGTGGAAACGCCGTCGCCGAACTGACGTCGGGATCGGCCCACTGCGGACGGTATTTTCAACGTCGCGGATGTGGCGATCATGCTCGGCGCTGGCGTGCTTGCGCTCGAAGGCTATCGTTCCAACAGGCATGGCCGGCAGGAGAACGCTGCGTGTTGAAAAGGATATTCGTGCTCGTCTGGTCGGTGACTCAGTTCGCAGAGGCCGGCGGACTGGCTCAAACTCAAACGACCGCGTCGTCGCAGCGGCCAGTATCGCCAACGGTCCTGGCAAGTAGCTATACGCGCAACGGAGAACTTGTACTTCTCGTCCTTTGGCGTGGCGACCCCGGGTGGTTCTGGCGACCTGGCGGCGACAGCGCCCGGCAGGGTGCCGGCGGTTCCGGCGATCGTAGCTTCCAGGTCGTAAGCGCCGGCGGGCAATCGTTTCGTCTTGCCATGACACCACGAAACCTGCGGTTGGTGTTACTCCATGAAGGTGAAAGCATCCAGAGATCCCGCGGTCCGAATCTGATCGGGGTCCGGCGCGGGTCAATGTTGACTTGATGTGTCGTTAGGTCGCTGCAGAGTTCTTGGCACCTGAGGCAGTTCTTCAACACCTAAATTACTGGCCATTTTGTCGAAAGCGGACGAGTTGCATCACTCGCTATTCGGTGTCGCTCATCGTGATCGGACATGAACATCTTTTCTAAGACTGCTCGGGCATTTTCAGTCCCAATAAGCATCAGTCCCCTGGCGAGCACGGAATCGAACATAGTAGTCTTTTGCAAAACCGTGTCGATGCATGAAACCGCTGTGGGATCTTTGAAGTAGCTCAGTGCGGCAGCTGCGTCGATACGGTCGCTTGCGTGTGATTCTTCGGTGGCTCGAATCGCCAACACTCCGCAACGCCGTTGAAGCGTCGCAGCATCTCTCGGCTTGACGTCAACGACGAAAGAGTTGTCAGGGTAGGCGGCGACGATTGGGCCGCGCGAGCCTTGAACAGAAGCGATCACGGTCATGGTCACCGTGTACGTTCCGATCTGCTCGGGCGAAATCCACTCATCGATGATGTATTGCTGCGAATAACTACTCCCGGCATCAATCCGCACCGTTCGAGTTCTCGACACCCCTCCAGAGCTAGCGAGAGCAGGCACGTCGATTTCATTGCCGTTTGGATTCCGCAGCCGCAGACGTACTGCGCCTTTCCTATTCCATCCCAAATTGATATCAACGGACTCAGCAGACCGATTGCGAATGGTTGAGCGCACGATTAGCGGCTCGCCCAGTACTAACTGTGAATCCGCATCGAAGTAAACGTCGACACCAGACGGTGCCACTTGATTCCCAGAGCTCAGCTGGGCCGATAGCGCGACGATCACACTCGCGACGGCCATGATTCGTTTCATTGCTGTGGTCACAGCCAGTCCTGCGCTCTGTCGGCGAAGGCTTTGAGCACGAGTAGATCTTCGGCCGAGCAGGTGGTGAACTGAGCGCCCTCGACGATGTCGAACGGTGTGGAGCGATCGATTTCGATCAATACGACCCTGTGCTCGAGTGCAACTCGGCGCGCGTCGGGAATGCGCGGACGGTACCGCTCGAGAATGGGGTCCACGAACTGTCCCTCGCCTCCAAGCCCCGTCAGCAGCGCCAGATCGACGTCCCGCGTCTGGCGTGGTTCTCCTCATCGCAGCACGGCGAGCCCGCCGATGACGGTCGATGACCATCCGTGCGACGTGAAGAAGGACTGGACATCAACCGCAGCGGCAAACAGCGGATTCACGCCGGCTTCGTTCGGTGGAACAGCGCCTGCTGATCGGCCAGTCCAGATCAGCGGCGCCGCGTCGGCGGGAGGGGCACCAGCATCGCCGCATCGATCAACGCATCGGCCGCCGCCAGTGCCTGCCCGGCATCGAGAGCCGCCAATTCACGCCACCGAAGCTCCTCGAGCAGACGGCTGGTCTCGGCCCAGGCCTTGACATAGCCGCGCAGGGCGTCTGCAGGCATGGCCAATTGTAGCCGGGAGGTCAGGTCGAATCACGGCGTGCACTACCGCTTCTTCCTGGCGGCCTTGTGCGCCGTCTTCCGCGCGCCGCGGCGCCGTGGACGTGCGAGAGCCGCGTCGACCGCGGCCGCGGCGTTCACGCGGCCGTAGCCATACTGCAGGCTGTAGCCTCGAGTGTATCGCCCGCTGGTGCGATCGATCTTCTCCGCGGTCGAGGTCAGAACATCGCGGACGCCCTCCCACGACAGGGAGGCGTTGGCGGAAAGGACCAGCGCCGCGCAGCCGGCGACCAGCGGCGTTGCCGACGACGTACCCCCGAAGTCATCGCAGTACGCGCCCGAGCTGTACCCTTTGCCGCGGAAGCTGACGTCGGTCGTCGTGATGCCCTGCCGTCGCGGGTCATCGTCGTTGCTCGGCGCAACGATGTCGATACCGGTGCCGTAGTTGCTGTACGAGGACCGGCGTCCACGATCGTTGCAGGCACCGACGGCGACCGCCGCGTCGTGCGTTGACGGAAATCCGATCCGGGACTGGCCGTCGTTGCCGGTGGCGACGCACACGACGGATCCGCGGCCACCGCGTCCGCGTTCGACGGCATAGTCGATGGCGCTCTCGATGTCGGGATGACGCGCCACGCCCCAACTGCAGGACAGCACGTCGGCGTGCTGCGCCGCATAGCGGATCGCATCGGCGATGCGATCGTTCGGCGCGAGGCTCGGGCCGGCCAGGATCTTCACCGCCATCAGCCGGCAGTTCCACGCCATCCCGACCACGCCCTTCCCGTTGTTGCCCACCGCCGCCGCGACACCCGCGCACGGAGTGCCATGAATGTCGTTCGTGT
Source organism: Vicinamibacterales bacterium (assembly GCA_035537775.1). Classification (GTDB taxonomy): domain Bacteria; phylum Acidobacteriota; class Vicinamibacteria; order Vicinamibacterales; family UBA2999; genus Gp6-AA40. The sequence goes on from DATLLQ010000062.1 coordinate 3,376, forward strand.
CGGTGTCGTCGAACGGCGCGTTGAACACCTTCGGATTGGGATTGTACGGATCGAGGTCGTCAACGAAGTCGCGCCCGTGGCGATCGCGCGCGGTGCGCGAGGGGTTGGTCCAGATGTTGGTTTTGAGATCGGGATGGTTCAAATCGATGCCGTCGTCGATGATCGCGATGACGACCGCGGGCTTGCCGCCGTCAACCTTCGCCCAGGCGGCGAGCGCACGAACATCCTCGCCGGCACTGCCGTTCGGCTGTCCGGTGTTGTCGAGGTGCCACTGCCGGCCAAACTGCGGATCGTTCAGCGTGCGCTTCCTCACCTCGGCGAGAAAATTCGGCGCGGCATAGGACACGAGGTCGTCGGCCTCGACAAGCTGGTTGGCGAGGTCAAGGGTTCTCGACGCCCGCCGTACGGAGCTCGGAACCAGGATCTTTCGCGAGCGATCGAATTCGCTGGTTCCGATCACCGTCAACCCGAGGTCGTCGAGCAGCTTCCGCGTGCGCGCGGCGGAGGCGCTGGTCTTGAACGACACCAGGATCTGGTCGGTCGCGACCAGTTTGAGCTGTGATTCGCGCTCGATGAATACGGGCATCGTACGGGAGACGTGCGTCGCGAGCCGGTGCGGCAGCGCATTGACGACAGTCTCGACCGGCCGCTCCGCCGCGCCGCTCTCGCGCAGCAGCATGAACCGGCCAAAGTGCTGGACGGCCGTCGTTGGCGGCCGGCGCTCGGTGTCCGCAGCTGCTCGCCTGGCCTTTGGCGCGGGCGTCAGCGCACGCACGGCGCTTCGGGCGACGGTGGGTCCTGTCGCTCCCTCGAACCGGACGCCGATCGCGTCGGGAGCTTCGTCGAGCTGAATCGGCGTGCCCGACGCTGCGTAGTAGTGCGGCATGATTAAACGCCTATCGCTTGATGCCAGTGAGATAGTTGGGGTGAGCAAACTCGACGTCGTCCCGCTCGTCGAGCAGCCGTGCGACATCGAGGGTCCGCGTTCCGCCGGTATTGGGAACCTTGACGATGTACTGCGTGGGCTCGAATTCGTTGTGCCTGCCGACAATCACACCGTGTTCGCTCTTCATGGCTTCCAGTGCGCGGCTGGCGCTTCCAGGCTTGAGGCGCAGCGTAATCTCGTCGGTCAGCACCTGACGCGTGCCGCTCTCGGGATCGCGCAACACCGGTGTCGCAAAGGCGATCTTGCTGTCCGTCCTGAGCGCGTCGATGGCGGCCTCGACCTCGCTTGCCGGGACGCCGGGACTCCGATGCAGGATGAAGATATGCGCCGAGGGCTGCTCTTCGACCGTGCCGACCTGCTCCAGCGCTTCGCGCACCTGCCGATCCTGTCCTTGACAGAACCTCACCGCAATCTGATCTTTGACGATGTCCGGAGGAGCGGGCGAACGTCTTCGTGATGCCATCGTCCCACACCCTATGACTGGAGTCGCTTTCTGAGCCGCGACGAGATGCCGGCCTGCAGGAGGCGCCGCCGTTGATTCTGCCGTGCGCCTCCCGATGCGCGTCTCCCTCGCGCTGCCGCCGTGAACGTTTGCTGCAGCGCCGGCTGCATTGCGATGTGGAACGCGAGCTCGTCGCCGAAGTCCTGCAGCGCTGACGGGAGATCACGATCGTCGATGCCGAAGAGATCCGCGACGGCTTCTTCGATCCGTGTCCGCGAGACGTCAGGGAGGAGATGCACCAGCAGCTCGATGCCGGTCTGGTCCGCGGCAATCGCCGCCCGCTTCCCGTTCCTGAACTTTCTCGCCGGCGCCGTAGCGGGCAGCGGCGCCGCGAGGAGCTTTCTCGCGTCGACGATGCCAGGGCCGAACTCCGACGTGTCCCAGCCGCCCGGCGTCCGGCAGGTTGCCTGGAGCAGCTGCTTGAAGACGCGCGCGATGTTCGCGGCGCCGTAGCGGCGCACGAGATTCGTCGACCCGTGAAACGACACCCACAGCGCGGCGACGCCCGCCGTCGTGGCGACCGCGAACGACGTCCCGTTGCCGCGCTCGACCGTGAAGCGGAGCTGGCCGTTGGGCTGGCGAGCGGTGCGCGCCCGCCAGACCGATTCACCAGGTGCCGTGATATCGACCGCCCGACCGTGACTCGATCCCGACCACGGCTGGTCGCGAATGTTGCTCGCCGCGACGGCGATGACCTCGTCGAACGAGGCAGGAAAGACAACGAATCCCACCTCGTTGCCGGCTGCGGCCAGGACGATTGTCCCGGCGTCGACCGCGCGCTGAACGGCTCGCTGCGTGCCGAAGCCCGGCAGCGGACCACCCAGGCTGATCGAAATGACCTCTGCGCCACGAGTGGTCGCGTGATCGATAGCCTGACGAAGACCACGCATCGAGATCAGCACCACGGATTCCGTCGTGCGGATCGGAATCAGCTGTGCGTGCGGCGCGACGCCGGAGACGAATGGGCCCGTGCCGCCGGCCGCCGATCCGACGCTGCTGAGGATGACGCTGCCGGTCCCCGTGCCGTGCCCCGGGTTGTCGAGAAATCCGTCATTCAGATCGTCATGCGGATCCGGATCGTCATCATCGAAGTCGAAACCCTCTCTGATGAGCAGGCGGGACGGTTCGGCCAGCTCCGGGTGGCGTGTGTAGCCGGTGTCTGGATGGCCGACCTGGACGCCGGCGCCAGGAGGCCGTGCGCCAAACAACCGCCATGCCTCCAGCACGTTTGCCTTGCGAAGACTCCATTCGAAGTCGGTGTTCGTTGCCGGATCGTCCGTGCTGCCGGCGCCCGATTTCTTGATGCCGCGGCGCGGCGCGTTTTCCGGTGCCAGATAGCGGAACATCGGATCCGCGGCAGCGACTTCCGGTTGATCCCGCAGCGCATACGTCAGCTCCCACGCGCGCGCGACGGAGACCCCGCGTGGCGGCGGCAGCAGCTCGACTTCGGTGCCATCCTCCAGGACTGGCGAGAGCTTCCATCCCGCGAGCTTCAGACGGCGCATGACGTCGCGTCCGAGGGCTGTTGCGTCGCGACCCGGTGTCGGTTGCAGCACCAGCGACAGCGCTTCGACTTCGGGCTGTCGCCCGCCGGTGCCGATTGCCAGTCGCGCGAGCGTCTTTCTGCCTGATTTCTTCGTCGATAATCGCCGCATCGATAACTCCCGCGTGCACGTTGCTCAGCGAGGAGAGCAGATTATAGCGATGCGGGCAGGCGTCAAGATTTTACATTTGACCCCGAGTGCGTTCGTGTCACCTCGTGAGCGCTCGAGTCTGTTTCTGACATAACGAGCGACAAGACCGGTTGCACTATTTCGACTGCTGATCGATTGATCGCCGCAGAGCCCGGCCATAGAGTTCCGCTCTCTCAAGACCAGCACGAGGAGGCACGATGGAGCGTCGCAGTGCGTTGGTGATCGTCGGCACTGTCTTCTCCGGATCCGCCCAGACGCCCCTCGCCGGCGTCGTCGTGACGGCACGCGCGCCGGGCGCGCGGCGTGGCGGGGCGCGCGGCGCGACCAACGCCCTCGGCGAGTTCGACCTGACCCTCCCCCTCGGCGCAGTACAGTTCCAGTCCGCCCAGCGGCTGCAGTTCACGGTCAGCCGCGAGGGAGAAAAGACGCCGTTCCACACGGCGAAAGCCATCCCGCTGGCGAAGCTGGGACCGGACCCGGTAGTGATCGAAGTTCCCGAGGCGGCGCTCGCCCGGGCGTTCGACAAGCCGCGCGTGCGCGTTTATGTAGACGAGGTGGAAACGCGCACGATAGGGATCGGTCAGACGGTCGCGATCGCCGGACGAGACCTTCGCCCCAACTCTGCATACGAGCTGACGTTTGCCGTCACCCGCCGCGGCAGGGCCGGCGCACGGGCCAAGCGGCAGACGCTGGTTCAGCAGCTCGCCACGGACGCCTTCGGACGCATCGAACGGACGGTCGTCCTGCCCCAGTTCGGTCTCTCCGCCTTCGACTCCGCCGACACCTTCACGATCGCCGGCGCACGGCGGACGTTCGGCGGCGCCGCGCTGACATGGCGGCTCACCGCGAACCGGAAGCCGGCCGCCCGCGGCACCCTCAAGGTCGAACAGCGCGGACGAACCCCGCTGGCCTTCGTGTCGAACGCGCGCGGCGAGCTGCGCAACGCCATCGACGGCGCGCAGGACGCTCTGCTCGTCGCCGCCGAGAACATGCCACGCGGCTCGCTGCGCGTGACGCTGGTCGAACGCCGCGACGCCTGGATCACCGGCGACCCGTTCGTCCCCGCCGTCGACCGCGCCGGACGCGACCTGGTCTTCGACGATGTAACCGTCGGCGAGGACGGGGTGATGCGCATCGCGGCCCAGGGGCGCATCCCGCCCGGCGCCTATGACCTCCTGATCCGGCCGATGCGCTACGGCTTCGAACTGGACCGCATTCTCCGCCTTCAGGATCGCGACATCGTCGTCGGACGCGGCTTCACCGGGCTGGTCGTCCGCGACGACTTCTGGCGGGCCAAGCTCGTCCTCGGCGGATGCGTGAACGCTTTCCCGATGAGCGGCGGCACAGTGTCCGGCGCGCCGTACTTCCGCTACCGCGACACCTTCGCGGTCGGCGAAAACGTGTGGGCCGCCATGGACCCGGGCATCGTCGCGCCCGGACAGACCGGCAAGAAGATCGCCCTCAACGTCGTCGCCTCGAAGACCGAAGCGCAGTGGAACGCGAGCGCGTCGCTGACGCACGTGGCCCCGGTCGGCCCGCTGCAGCTGTTCCTGCAGAGCGGCTGCATCAACGCCAACAAACAACTGGTGTGGCCGAGCGCCAACACGCCGGGCACGTTCGACCTCGTCGCCGACTTCGGCAACAACGATCCGAACCCGGCCAGCTTCGTCCCCGACAGCACCTTCAACACGCCGCTGGACATGATCGACGGCTACTTCGCCCCCGGCTTCCGCGTGGTCCAGGATCCGGGGACGATGGCGGAGTGGGCGAACGTCGGCGCGTTCAACATCGACGCCGGGTTCCTGTCCGGCTATGGGATCGGCGCTTCGATGACGGTCGAGGACGAGAACGGACCGTATTTCACCCCCGGCACCTACACGCCGGTGAACGTCACAATCCAGCGGCTGGCGATCGTCCGCTTCCCCGCCGACGCGCCGGGCGCGACACAGCCGTCGCAGATCAGCGCGGCGCGGCCGAACTATCCGCTCTTCGTCGTCGTCCACGGCAACGGCCACATGTACACGAGCTACGCGTTCCTGCTCGAGCACATGGCTCGCAACGGCTTCATCGCCGTGTCGATCCACATCAATGGGGGAACCTCGGGTCTGGCGCGCGCCAACGCGTTCTTCGATCACCGCTCGACGATCAACACGATCTTCGGATCGTCGGTGCAGAACAACGTCGCCGTCCTCGGCCACAGCCGCGGCGGCGAAGCGGTCTTCAAGATCGCGCGGATCAACCAGTCGGGCGGCCTCGGCATCGGCCTCAAAGCGCTCCTGTCGCTCGCCCCGACGGACCGCTACGGCCGCGAAACGATCACCGGCGCCGCCGCGAGGCCGCTCTTCATCCTCTACGGCGCCAAGGACGATGACGTGGCGGGATGGTCGCCGTCATCCGGCTACAACGTCCGGCAGACGGGCTTCAGCCTGTACGACCGCTTCGACGGACAGGACAAGTCGATGGCGTTCGTCTACGACGCCACGCACAACGGCTTCGTGACGCAGAATGATTCGTTCGGCACGCCGCCGGTCCCGCCGCTGCTGACGGTCGCGGACCAGCAGAAGATCCTGCTGGCCTACTGCAACGCCTTCTGCCGGATGCACGTCCACAACGAGCCGCAGTGGCAGGGCATGTTCACCGGCGAGTGGAAGCCGCCGGCGGTCGCGGCCAGCGGCGCGGTGATGACCTTCCAGTTCCGCAGCACGACGCGCCGTGCGGTGGACGAGTTCGAAGGCCCGCACAACCCGAACGACTGGCAGACGAGCACGATCGGCGGCACCGCGACGCAGACGGGCCTCCCGGCCAATCCGGTCGAGACGCAGCTCTTCCCGCAGGACAACCAGTCGCCCCACGACACCGGCGGCCTCAGGCTCGCGTGGGACACGACCGGCGATCAACTGGTCTTCGACATCCCGGCCGGCCAGCGCAACGTGTCGGCGTTCGCCTGCGTGCACATCCGCCTCGGCAAGGTCGTCAACAGCGCGTCGAATCCGGCCGGTCCGCAGAACCTGCGCGTCGGCCTCCGCGACGGGGCCGGCAACGAGCGCCTGATCCGCGCGGCGGCGTTCGGCGGCGTCCCCGAGATCGCCGTCGCCAACGAAGTCGCCAACACGAAGTCCTCCCTCTCGACGCTGCGGATCCCGCTGACCGCCTACACCGTGGTCTGCGCCGGCGCCGTGAAGGTGGACCTGACCGATGTGACACAGGTGAAGCTGGTGTTCTCGGAGGTCGCCACCGGCGAGCTGGCCGTGGACGAAGTGGAGTTCAGCCTCTAGGAGTTGGATCATGGTCCAGGTCACGTATCGTCGTCCGGTGCGCCTGCAGGTGACGGTCGAAGAGGTCCTGCGCGAGTTCGCCAAGCGTCCGCACCTGATCCTCAAGATCGGCGTCCGCGGCGACACCTTCCCCCAGCGGGCGCTCGAGCCTTTCGCGCGCATCGACGCCGGGCGACGAGTCACCGAGGCGCTCTTCACGGAAGTCGACGACGACGAGCGCGGGATGCGCGCGTATTTCGCGACGGACGTCAGGCTCGAAGGCAACCTCGTCGTCGGCTACGGCGACGAAGTGACGGCAGTCATCCCGCTCGGCCGCGTCCGCGGCGGCGTGACGAGGCTGGACCCGGAACGGATCGAAGGTCCGCATCACCGGGTGACCGCGAAAGACCTGGGCGCGTTTCGACGCGGCCGCTAGCGGAGCTGGTTAATGGCTAAGCGCAGAACGACAAAAGCGCAGAACGAGCGCAGCCGCGGTGACAGGGCGACGGTCGAGATCATCGTCGTCGATCTCGCGGAGAAGGCCGTCACCACTGCGGCCGTCGCGCTGACGCCGGCAACGAAAGGCGCCCGCATCCCGCTGAAGTTCGACAGGACCCGGCAGCTCTATCGGGGAGCAGCGCCGCCGGGACGATACACGGCGTCGGTCGCCTCTCGAGGGATCGGGCGGCAGGAACGCCGGATCGACGTCGTCCAGGGCGGGACCGAGGAGACGTTCGTCGTCGGACGTCCTGGCCTGCCCTTCTACTACCGCGGACGGACTCGCATTCCGTTCGAGCCGCAGCCCGAGCTTCTGGCGGTGCTCCTCCGGAACCTTCGTCCGGAGGCGAACCGCGAGGTCGAGGAAGCGGTGAGCGCGCTGGGGCTGCGGCCGGCAGAGGTCTCCGAGGAAGTGCGGCAGGCGCGTGGACGTTTGTTCAAGCTGCCTCGCACGATGTCGGCCGAGCGCGCCGCCGAGATCACGCGGCGCGTGGCCGCCCTCCCCAGCGTCGAGCACGCAGGGGCGCTGGTCGGCATCCGCGACACGTCGATCTCGTTTCTGACCGACGAGCTGGTCGTGAAGTTCGAGACGTTCGTGACCGAGGACCAGGTCCGCCGGCTGGCCGAAGAGTTCAGGCTCGAGGTCCTCCGCTCCGTCCCCTACTCGCCGAACACCTGGCACTTCCGCGCGCGATCGGCTCCCGGCTATCGCCTGCTCGATCTCGCCGCCCGCCTCGCCGATCTCGACGTCGTCGACTGGGCCGAGCCCAATCTCGTCACGACGGCGGAACTCGACCAGGTCGTGCCGACGGACTTCCTGTGGCCGGCGGTCTGGGATCGCGAACTCGTGAACTGTCCCGAAGCATGGCAGGCGCTCGAGGACGCCGGGCTCCAGCCGTACGGCGAACCGACGATCATCATCGCGGCGGTCGATCAGGGAATCCAGTCCGCCGCCGGAGTGCCGGTGAACGCTGAGTTCCAGGGCAACGTCAGCAACGGGACGACGAAGACGTATCGGCTGTTCGATTTCATCAACCTCGTCGCCAACAACGACAACCCGATCGGCGATCACGGCATGGGCGTCGCCGGTGTGTGCGGTGCCAGGGCCGACAACGCGTCACCGGTCGCCGGTGTCGGCGAGGCGCTCGCCGGATCGGCCCCCAACTGCCGCATCATGGGGCTCATCTTCCCGGGCAGCGACGTCGACATCGCCGACATGTACATCTGGGCCGCGGGATTCAATCCCGGCAGCCCGCGCGTGGGATTCCCCGCCGCGATCTCGCCCGGCGCGGACGTCTTCACGTGCAGCATCGGCTTCGGCGCCGGCGCGACGATCTCGGGCACCGCACGAGCGATGCTCGACTACCTGACGACCTACGGACGCAACGGCAAGGGCTGTCCGTGCTTCTTCTCGACGGGCAACGCCAACCTGAACATCGCGCCGACGCATCGGCCATGGGCGGCGTACGAACGATCGATCGCAATCGCCGCGTCCACGCTCGACGTCGACGGCACGACCGAGATCCGCGCGCCAACGAGCGGCTGGGGCACCAACATCCAGCTCTCGGCGCCGAGCCACCGCGGCGGCGTTCACAATCCTCCCGCGTTCTACCTGACGCTGTCGTGCGCGCTCAACAACCAGGGGATGCTGATCGGCCACGCGACGGCACAGACGACGTTGACGGGGGCGGCGGCGGCAGGTGCGACGTCGCTTCAAGTGGGGAACGTAGCGGGCTTTGCCGCGGGCAGCGTCCTCCTGCTCGAGATGCCCGGCAACCCGGGGTGGGAAACGGTGATGATCACCGGCGCTCCCAACCCGGCGACGAACCAGATCCCGGTCGGACCGCTGATGAACGCGCACGTCGTGGGCACACCGATCTCCACGGGCCCGCGCGGCTACGGATTCTTCGGAGGCACATCGTCGGCGACACCGCTCAGTGCCGGCGTCGCGGCGCTCGTCCTCTCCGCCAACCCCGCGCTCACGTGGATCGAAGTGCGCCAGATCCTCCGCGACACCGCCGAGAAGATCAACGCGGCGACGACCGAAGTCCATCCCACCAATCCCGCCGGCGATTTCCGATGGAGAGATGTGAACGGCACCTTCTCGGTCGTGACCGGACTCCCGCCTGTGTGGAGCCCCGGATACGGATTCGGACGCGTCGATGCCGAGGAAGCCGTGACCGAGGCGCTGGTCTACGCGTTCACACGCGACCTCGCCGTCCGCGACAGCCTGGCGGACGTCGGAACCGTGCCGGTCGGCGGCGCGTTCTGGAACAGTCCGGACATCTGGGTCCGCAACGTCGATCCCGCGGTGGACGGCGCCGCGGCGCTGCCCGCGTCGTACGCGTCCGCCCCGCCGCACCAGGCGCCGATCGCGGGACAGACCAACTGGCTGTACGGACGCTTCCGCAACAACGGGACGACGGCGTCGCTGGACTTCTACGTCCGCCTCTACCTGACGCACTGGCCGGGATCGGAGTTCACGTATCCGGCGTCCTTCATCCCGACGCCGAGGCCGGGCGCCGCGGTCCCTGCTCCGCTCACTCCGGGGACGTATCTCATCGGCGAGGTCAAGCGGACGAACCTCGCCGCCGGCGCCGACGACATCATCAACGTCCCGTGGCCTGCCTCCCTGATTCCGCCGGAGACGGTCCTCGTCAGCGGATCCCCCGTCAAGTGGCACCCGTGCCTGCTGATCGAGGTGTCGCCGCACGACGGGCCGACGCCCTCGGGCGCGTACGTCTGGGACGACAACAACATCGCGCAGAAGAACATCTCCATCGTCTACGCCGACGCCGACGCGGATTTCGAAGTCGCCGCCGTGATCGGCAGCGCGCACTCGAAGCGGCGGAGGCTGACGCTCGAGATCGACCGCCGCCGTGTCCCGCCGCAGGTCCGCCTCTGGGTCCGGCTGCTCAATCGCCGGCTCGAGGAGCACCTGCTCCACGCCGGCGTCGAGCCCGCGGATCCCGCGTGTGACGAGGTAGTCCTGACGCTGCTCGAGGACACCACCGCGCAGGCGGAGTTCGCGGACCCGCGCTGCGCTGGTGAGTCGCGGGTCGTGACGCTCCCGGCGAAATCGAAGCTGCGGGCGGTGGCGCTGCCAGCCGTGGATCGAGGGAACTTCACTGTTCGCCATCAGCGCGGTGCGCGGGTCTTTGCGCTGTCGCCCCACGGGACGACTCGCATCCCCGGGATTCCGTCGGAGTTCGAGCCGCTGCTGATCGTCATCGGCGGATACGTGCCGCAGGGCGTTGCGCCCGGCGCCTACACGATCGAGGTCAATCAGCGGGAGGACGATGCGCGGGTGACCGGGAGCCTGGGGATCGAGTTGAACGTCCGGCCAGAGGCCGGCCGGAAAAGACGCTGACAAATCGCTATCTCGCGGCGTCGGTCAGCGGCGTCCGCGAACGAGACGGTGAACGCGCTCCCATTCCTTACTCGGATGATTCGTCGTCTCGCTCACAGTCGCAGGTGATCGCCTGCTCGCCGCAGGCGGGACACTGCTCGACGTCGCACGATGGCACATGGAGCTGACCCTTGACGACGCGGCAGTCGTGGCAGGCGAGGTGCTCGGCATCCCAGTCGTCGGACTCCGAGCCGTACGGAACGCGGGCGTAAGCGATTCCCTTAATGACGTACTCGCGGACGGTTTGCGCCTCGATGATGCGTTCAGGCCACCCTTCCACCATCTCAACGCCGTTGTACGTGACGCGCTTCACCATACGGATCCAGCCCTTTGACGCTCCCAACTCATAAATCGCATTGGCAAAAACATCCTGCGGTTGTGCATCAGTGGTATAGAGGGTGTGATTCTGAATGTCGCACGAAATATCGGCCGCTCCATTTCTGCTTGTTTTCGCACTTTCGACGACCGCCTGCGGCGGAAAGGCATACTCCCGTCACGTTTCCGTACAGAAACGAATGACGTGGGCGTGCGCGCCGGATCGTTACATGCCGGCTTATCCGGAGGCTCAGCACGTACGCCTTCGATATGTCGAGAACCCGGCGTACGAAGAAGTCGTGGCCGGCAAGCGACTGTGCGATCGGCTGACGGCAAGTGCCAAGGAAGTTGTGTCGGTCGATTTCGACGCGTGGGGAAATTGGTGGCACGGCCTTGTGGGATTTGAAATCCTCGCAATCGACGATGAAAAGATTGTCCGCGCAGGCGGATTCGGATCCAGCGGTGTCACTGGAGAGCCAGGCCCGCATCCGTTGGCCGGGTACTTTAAGTAAGCTGACCCAGCAACCGAAGACGATGAGACGTCACGTCTATTTCGACCCGTAGCTTTCGTCACAGACGCGCGCTATCAACTCCCGCTGGTCGGGCTTCACCCAGGAAGAGGCGCTTGCCCCCGGTACTGCGTCGCGGACCACCTTCCACGTGTCAGGGTTGTCGCGCAGCAGCACGTCGCGAACAGCTGCGAGGGCCTCTGGCTCGCTGGTGAAGGCTCCAATCACAAAGGTCGCAGTCCACCGATCCCGCGGCACTTCTGCGAAATACCGTGCGTGGTACTTCGCAAACAGATCCCTACGGTATGGCCACAGACGCCACACTACCGAAGTGTATCCAGGACCGATTTCCTGATTGCAGTACGTCTCGACTGGACCAATGAACTCACTATCGGGGGCAGACGCCAGCACACGAAGCAGTCCGTGACGATAATCACCGAGCTCGTGAGGCGGCCGCACAGGTGGCAGCTTCGTTACCACCTCCATCAGGCGTTGACGCGCGCTCCGTGTCGCCAACGTTTCCAGTGCACCCAGTGCAAGATGCCAGGCGCGGCGTCGCTGACAGGCCACATCGACGAGCCCACTGACGAATGCGTCCCGCTTCGTCGGAGGGAGAGCGGCTGCGAAGTGACGCAGCTCCTTTATCGAGTGGTATGGGTCCTCATGCCGATCCGAGGACACGAACTCATCCCACCATTCGTCGAACGTAGGTTGAGACGGCTCCATCTGCGAGTCGGCCTCTACCCGTTACCCGATCCTGGCTGTTGATCTGACGCGCTTCACCATACAGATCGAGCCCTTTGCACGCTCGAGACGTCAGGGCTATTCTGCCGGGGCGGCGTAGTACCGCTGCATCAACGCCCGCAGCCCCTTGCTGGCGGCGTCGTCGCGTCCCGCCAGGCCGCGCAGCACCCCCGCGCGGTCGGCCTCGGATCGGTTCTGACTCAACTTGAACTTCGATTCGACCGTCTCGACCGAGAGACGAAAGCCGACGATGGCCGACTCGAGGGTGTTGCGCAGCTCCTCGGGAATCCAGAACTGCCACGCGTCCGGCCCCTTCTCGACCGTCGCGGTCAGCGCTTCGAGACACCGCACGATGCCGGCGCGGTCCTCGATCAGCGTCACCATTCCGAGAACGTGGACAACGGCGTAGTTCCAGGTCGGGACGCTGTTCTTCACGTACCACGAGGGGGTGATGTAGGCGTCCGGCCCGTGGAAGATCGCCGTAGCGCGGCGGCCGTCCAGCAACTTCCAATGCAGGTTCGCGCGCGACAGATGGCCGATGCAGACGAGGCCGTCGCCGTCAGGCTGGACGACGAGCGGGAGATGGCTCACGAAGGGGCTGCCGTTCTGATCTACGGAGATGACCGTCGCCAGTGGGTGCGCGCGCATCAGCGCCAGCGACTGCTCGCGGTCAGTGTTTTCGAAGCTGCGTGGAAGGTACACACCCGAATTGTAACGGCGTTAACACCGCCGTCATTTGTTACTGACGGCGCAGCGAAAGCCCTGATCGAACCCCTTCCAGGAGGGCGGGCCATCTTCTCTTTTTGCGACGCGGATAACGTGCGCCGATTTGTAGAACCATGATCCGCCTCGCGCTATTGCGTTCCCTTCGTCCCCACCGTTACCAGGCCCCGTAGGATTGCGCCTTGGCGAGTTGAGATAGTAATCGCTCTGGTAGTCATCCTGGACCCATTCCGAGACGTTGCCAACCATGTCGAAAATTCCGTAGCCGTTGGCCGTGAAGCTTCCAACGTCTGCAGGAAAAACCGAACCGTCGTCGTAGCCGGCAAACGCTCCGAATCGATCCTCCGTAAACACCTTCCTGAATGACACTTCAGCAAAGTTTCCCGCTCCCGAGGGTGGCGGCCAATCGTCGCCCCACGAAAATTCTTTTCCGTTCAAGCCTCCTCGTGCGGCCTTCTCCCACTCGGCCTCCGTCGGAAGCCGCTTTCCTGCCCATCTG